>NZ_JBVHEH010000115.1:0-1006 GCF_055562955.1 Kitasatospora sp. NPDC015121 | reverse complement strand
CGGTATGAGGGTCGGCCCGTTTCGGGCCGGGGACTCGCTTGCAAGTTGCCGTGGGTTGCCGAGTAGGCGAAGCCTGGATCGGTAGTGCCTACATTTGCAGGAGGCCCCGGTGATGTATCAGCGTACGAGTGTCGGATTGGACGTGCACGCACTGTCTGTAGTGGCATGTGCGATCGACGGTCAAACCGGTGAAGTATGGAAACAACGATTATGTCCGGACTCCGGTGAGATCCTCGCCTGGTTGCGTTCGTTGCCGGGTCCGGTGAAAGCCGTCTACGAGGCCGGACCGACCGGATTCGGCCTGTACCGAGCTCTGAATCAAGCGGGTGTGGAGTGCGTGGTGGTTGCGCCGTCGAAATTGCAGAGACCTGCTGGTGACCGCGTCAAGACCGATGCTCGCGACGCGCTGCATCTGGCGCGGTTGCTCCGACTGGACGAGATCGTCGAGGTCACGGTCCCTTCGGTAGAACAAGAGGCAGCCCGAGATCTGGTCCGTGCCCGTGAGGATGCTCGCGGGGATCTGATGCGATGCCGACATCGCTTGTCGAAACTTCTTCTGCGGCAGGGCATTGTCTATTCTGGTGGTGCGGCGTGGACTGGTGCGCATGATGTGTGGCTACGAAGTCAGAGGTTCGAGCAGTCGGCGTTGCAGGCCACGTTCGACTCGAACTATGAAGCGATGCTGCTCACCCGAAGCCGCCGTGACCGACTGGATACGGCGATCGAGGAGATGGCGGAGAACAGTCCCTACACGCCGATGGTGCACCGTTTGGGATGTTTACGCGGAATCTCTACTTTGACCGGGTTCGGGTTGGCGGTCGAGATCGGCGACTGGCAGCGATTTACGGGGAGCACCATCGGTTCCTATGTCGGCCTGGTGCCGAGTGAATACTCTTCGGGGACATCACGATCACAGGGTTCGATCACCAAGACCGGCAACGGTCATGCACGTCGGTTGTTGGTCGAGGCAGCATGGCATCACCGCAAGATCTACCGCAACCCTGGA
>NZ_JBVHEH010000114.1:0-1075 GCF_055562955.1 Kitasatospora sp. NPDC015121 | reverse complement strand
TAGGCACTACCGATCCAGGCTTCGCCTACTCGGCAACCCACGGCAACTTGCAAGCGAGTCCCCGGCCCGAAACGGGCCGACCCTCATACCGTCTAGACATACAATTCGACGAGAACGTCATCGACGAGCAGCTTCGCATAATTGACCGACAGCCATCCCGGTGTCCAGGTGCTGCTTCGTGATGGGCGCATAAGACTGAAGATCATCCGCCGTGTAATAAACGACGGCATCCAAATATTCCAGCGGATTCTGGCTCAATACCGCTGCGACAGCAAGGGTTTTGAATGTGGAACAGAACGCGAAACGCTCGTCAGCTCGATACTCGACCATCCCTCCCGTTCTCGGATTGGCCGCATATACACCCAAGCGGGCATCGTATTTGTCTTCGAGATCAGCCAGGAGGTGGGCTCGATCCTCTTCGCTTGCCGTTGACGTTTGAGAACTTGTCGTCGAAGGATTCTTCGCTGAACAACCGGCAAGCGGTACCAGCACCGCTGCGCCCAATAGCGTCCGACGCGTAACACCGCGAAACATCGTCATTCTCGCCTCTCTTGGCTATAGAAATACAGGTTGGTGAAAATGTGGATCGGCAGGGCAGGAAGCCCCGACTGGTCCGACGGCGACCCGATTGGAAAAGTGGGTCTTATCGGTCAATATCCAAGGGGTGCAGGAAGTGTCCGGCGATATCGAGTGCAGGGTTCAACCAGCCCATTCTCTGTTTCATACCGCTGTGTATGGCACTGGCTGTCAGTCCGTTGGGGATGTTTGTGTCCGGCTGACCCGGGACGTCGCTAACCCGTGCATCCCCCGAGGGCGTTCAGCTTCCGTAGCTGGTGGAGCCACTCGACGATCCGGTGATCCCACAGAAGAAACTGAAGAAATCACTCGACCCGGATGTGCTTGCGGACTCGCTGCCGAACGCACCGGCGCTACCACTGTCACTTCCACTACTCGCACTGCCGCTCGATCCTGTGCCGCAGCGGGAGTGTCCGATTAACGGTGGATCCGACCTTGATGTCGGTTAGTTACCGTTCAGGGTGATGCGTCCTTCGAAGGTGATCGCAAACGCATTGAG
>NZ_JBVHEH010000113.1:0-1087 GCF_055562955.1 Kitasatospora sp. NPDC015121 | reverse complement strand
TGCAGGACCGGCCCGAGCCAAATCCGAACGCGGGCATTTGTAGTAAGGGAAAATCTCCGTCCACCGCAGGTCAGAGCGCTGCTGCGGAAGCGCCGTCCACCAAAAAGGGACAGCCGAAAGCGGACCCGAGGGACGAGCGGTTCGCCCGCCGCGACCTGCATCAGACGGTCGCCCTCGGCCGGGCCTTCCTCGCGTGCGGCACCAAGCTCACCGGCAAGACGGCAGAGGTCCTGTGGCGGGAGGGCGAGGCGACGATTGGCGGGACGTGCCGGTGCAACAACGTCCACGTCTGCGCCTGGTGCATGGCGAGGATCCTCGCGGTCCGGTCGGCGAACATTCAGGCGGCGGCGGACGGCCTGGCGGCGGCCGGGTACGGGCTGCACCTCGGCACGAACACCCTGCGGCACTTCCCCCGCAACAAGTTCGGCACGGTCCGCAAGGGGATGCGGCACGGCCTGGTCGCGGTCCTCACGGACGGGTGGAAGGGCGCGTACGGGTCCGCCGGGCGCCGCTGGCGGACCCTGCGGGACACGTACGGGATCGTCGGCTACGAGCGGGCGTTCGAGGACACGTTCGGCTTCGACACCGGCTGGCACCTCCACTGGCACACGATGTGGGTCACCGAGGAAGTGCTCGACACGGAGACACAGGCGGCGTTCCGGGACGCGCTGGCCGACGCGTGGGCAGAGGCCGTAGAGGCGGCGGGCGGCTACTCGGTGTCCGAGGCGTGCGACCGGCCCGACTGCCACTGCGGCGGGAAGGGCCACGGGTTCGACCTGCGGCCTCTCAACGCCGGAGAGGAAGGGCAGGCGGCCCGGTACCTGTACAAGGACGGCGACAAGGCCAAGGGCGGCGGCGTCGCGAAGATCGGGCTGGAGCTGGCGTCCGACAACAAGGCCGCGAGGTTCGACGGCCGGATGGGGCCGCTGGAGCTGGGCGACGCGGCGGCGGCTGAGCTGCTGCGGCTCGGGCAGCCCGGCCCGCTCGTCGAGAAGTTCCGCGAGCGGGAGTTCGGCGTCTACCAGGTCCGCAAGCACTACCGGACGCAGAACCTCAACAAGCTGATCAAGGCGCTGGGGATCGCCCA
>NZ_JBVHEH010000112.1:0-1137 GCF_055562955.1 Kitasatospora sp. NPDC015121 | reverse complement strand
GGACTTCGACCTCTACCGGCTGGGTGAGGAGCACGTGATGCTCCGGGAGTCGGTGCGTTCGCTGGCGGAGGCGAAGATCGCCCCGTTCGCGGCGGCGGTGGACGAGGAGGGGCGTTTCCCGCGGGAGGCGGCGGAGGCGTTGCTGGCGGCGGAGCTGCACGCGGTGCACGTGCCGGAGGAGTACGGGGGTGCGGGGGCGGACGCGTTGGCGACGGTGCTGGTGATCGAGGAGGTGGCGCGGGTATGCGCGTCGTCGTCGTTGATCCCGGCGGTGAACAAGCTGGGGTCGTTGCCGGTGCAGTTGGCGGGTTCGGAGGAGTTGAAGGCGCGGTACCTGGGGGCGTTGGCGCGGGGGGAGGGGATGTTCTCGTACTGCCTGTCGGAGCCGGAGGCGGGTTCGGACGCGGCGGGGATGCGGACGCGGGCGGTGCGGGAGGGGGATTTCTGGGTGTTGAACGGGGTGAAGCGGTGGATCACCAACGCGGGGGTGTCGGAGTTCTACACGGTGATGGCGGTGACGGATCCCTCGGCGCGGTCGAAGGGGATCTCGGCGTTCGTGGTGGAGAAGGGTGACGCGGGGGTGTCGTTCGGGGCGCCGGAGCGGAAGTTGGGGATCAAGGGGTCGCCGACGCGTGAGGTGTACTTCGACGACGTGCGGATTCCGGCGGACCGGATGATCGGTGCGGAGGGGACGGGGTTCGCGACGGCGATGCGGACGCTGGACCACACCCGGGTGACGATCGCGGCGCAGGCGCTGGGGATCGCGCAGGGGGCGTTGGACTACGCGAAGGGGTACGTGCGGGAGCGGCGGCAGTTCGGGAAGGCGATCGCGGACTTCCAGGGGGTGCAGTTCATGCTGGCGGACATGGCGATGAAGCTGGAGGCGGCGCGGCAGTTGACGTACGCGGCGGCGGCGAGGTCGCAGCGCGGGGACGGTGACCTGACGTTCTTCGGGGCGGCGGCGAAGTGCTTCGCGTCGGACGTGGCGATGGAGGTGACGGTGGACGCGGTGCAGTTGCTGGGCGGGTACGGGTACACCCGGGACTACCCGGTGGAGCGGATGATGCGCGACGCGAAGATCACCCAGATCTACGAGGGCACCAACCAGGTCCAGCGGATCGTGATGTCCCGCAACCT
>NZ_JBVHEH010000111.1:0-1153 GCF_055562955.1 Kitasatospora sp. NPDC015121 | reverse complement strand
GGGTCTAAGCAGCCGTCGCCTGGCCTGAGCTGGGCGACGGCCCGGAGGACCACGGCGTGTCTGCGACACTGGAAGAACCATGCCTAAGCCCGGAGAACTGGCGTTGATCCGGCATCAAACGGCCCCTGACCAGCGCGTTTAGTGCTGTTCAGGGGCCGTTTGCGTGCTACTGGGCCGTCTCTGGGCCGTCTGGCTCCTCGGGGGCGGGCAAGAACAGCCCGTCAATGGCGTTCCGGGTCCGTTCCTGGCTCGAGGGCATGAGATGCGCGTACACCCGCAGCGTCAGGGCTGGGTCCGTGTGCCCCAGGTACTGGCTCACGGCCTTGATGCTCTCTCCAGCGTCCAGCAGTACCGAGGCGTAGAAATGCCTCAGAGCATGCATGCCGTGCTCCCGAGCCGACTCGAACTTGCCGTCGTCGTCGGCGTCCGGGATCAGGCCAGCGACCGCCAGCGCGGGCTTCCACTCCTGGATGTTGAAGTTGCTGCGCCACACGACCCCGCTCGCGGTGTTCGTGAACAGGAGTCGGGCCGACACCTTGGGACCGTCCGGCTTCCGCCACGGCAGCGTGATCCCCACCGGCTTGAAGGCGTCGACGTGGGTGCGGAGGGCTTCCGCCACCGAGGGCGGCAGAGGTACGTCTCGCTCCTTGCCGCACTTGGGCGGGGCGAATACTGCCTTCCCTCGGATGAGCTTCACCTGCCGGACCACTCGCAGGATTCCGCCCTCGAAGTCGACCGCGTCCTCGGCGAGCCCCACGATCTCACCCTGTCGGAGTCCGCACCCTGCCCCGGTGTCGACCATGGTCCGGTACCGCTCAGGCAGCGCCGCGCGAACGGCGCGCACCTGGGTGGGTAGCCATGGCACGACGCGGCGCCGCTCGACTGCCGGCGGACGGACGGACTTCACGGAGCACGGATTGCGTGACAACAGACCGTCGTCCACGGCCGCGCTGAGCACCGCTCGCACGTCACCGTAGATGTTGCGCGCGTACGCGCCGCTCACAGCAGGGTTCGCTTCCAGGATGCTGACGAGTCCGCGGACGTGCTCAGGGCGGAATGAGTCGAGCGGACGACTGCCGAGGACGGGGAACGCGTGGAGACGCAACCGCTGTTCCGTCACGATCTGGCTGGACAGGTCGGCGGTATGAGCCGA
>NZ_JBVHEH010000110.1:0-1160 GCF_055562955.1 Kitasatospora sp. NPDC015121 | reverse complement strand
ACCGACGCGCTCGGCACCTCCGCGATCCTGGCCGCCGCGCTGGAGAAGACCGGCTACGACCTGGTGGTGTGCGGCATGGCCTCCACCGACGGCACCATGGGCGTGCTGCCCGCGCTGCTGGCCGAGCGCCTGGGCGTCCCGCAGGCCACCCTGCTCTCCGAGGTCGCCGTCGAGAACGGCACCGTCAAGGGCCGCCGCGACGGCGACGCGGCCTCCGAGCAGGTCGAGGCCCCGCTGCCCGCCGTCGTCTCGGTCACCGACCAGTCCGGCGAGGCCCGCTACCCCTCCTTCAAGGGCATCATGGCCGCCAAGAAGAAGCCCGTGCAGGCCCTGGACCTGGACGACCTGGGCATCGACGCCGCCACCGTCGGCCTGGCCGGCGCCTGGACCAGGGTCGAGGACGTCACCGCCCGCCCCGCCCGCACCCAGGGCGTCGTCGTCACCGACCAGGGCGAGGGCGGCAAGCAGCTCGCCGCCTACCTCGCCGAGCAGAAGTTCATCTGACCGGCCGCCGGACCTCGCGGGAGCCCGCCCGACCCCGGTCGCACCGCGCACGCACCCGCGCCGCCCGTCCGACCGGGGCCGGCCACCCGCACCCCGGACCGCCACCGGTGAACACCCCTTCCGCCTGACGGCACGCCACCTCGTCCTTCCACGCATCCCAGGAGCCACCGACCATGACCGAGATCCTGGTCCTCGTCGACCACGTCGACGGCGCCGTGCGCAAGCCCGCGCTCGAACTGCTGACCCTCGCCCGCCGCCTGGGCACCCCCTCCGCCGTCGTCCTCGGCGCCGGGGACGCCGCCACCGCCATCGCCGCCAAGGCCGCCGAGTACGGCGCCGCCAAGGTCTACACCGCCGACGCCCAGGAGTTCACCTCCCAGCTCGTCGTCCCCAAGGTCGACGCCCTCACCCAGATCGCCCAGACCACCGCCGCCACCGCCGTGCTGCTCACCTCCTCCGGCGAGAACAAGGAGGTCGCCGCCCGCACCGCCCTGCGCCTGGGCTCCGGCCTGATCACCGACGCCGTCGACATCGAGGCCGGCCCCGCCGGCCCCGTCGCCACCCAGTCGGTGTTCGCCGCCTCCTACCAGGTCAAGTCCACCGTCACCACCGGCACCCCCGTCATCACCGTCAAGCCCAACAGCACCGCCCCCGAA
>NZ_JBVHEH010000108.1:0-1186 GCF_055562955.1 Kitasatospora sp. NPDC015121 | reverse complement strand
GGGTGCGGGCGGTGGCGGTGTTCACCGCGCCGGACGGCACTCCCCGCCTCGCCACCGGCAGCGATGACGGGACGGTGCGGATCTGGAACCCCGCCACCCACACCCGGGAGGGCGAAGCCCTCACCGGCCACAACGACGGGGTGCGGGCGGTGGCGGTGTTCACCGCGCCGGACGGCACTCCCCGCCTCGCCACCGGCAGCGATGACGGGACGGTGCGGATCTGGAACCCCGCCACCCACACCCGGGAGGGCGAAGCCCTCACCGGCCACAACGGCTGGGTGCACGCGGTGGCGGTGTTCACCGCGCCGGACGGCACCCCCCGCCTCGCCACCGGCAGCCACGACCGGACGGTGCGGATCTGGAACCCCGCCACCCACACCCGGGAGGGCGAAGTCCTCACCGGCCACAACGACGGGGTGCGGGCGGTGGCGGTGTTCACCGCGCCGGACGGCACCCCCCGCCTCGCCACCGGCAGTACCGACCGGACGGTGCGGATCTGGAACCCCGCCACCGGCCTCCAGGACGGCCACCCCCTCACCGGCCACAACGACTGGGTGAACGCGGTGGCGGTGTTCACCGCGCCGAACGGCACCCCCCGCCTCGCTTCTGGCAGCGACGACGGGACGGTGCGGGTCTGGAACCCCCGGACGCGGACAGCGCACGTACTTCCCATGGCTGACAGACTCCACGCTCTGACAGCAGCTCACGGCCTGCTCATCGCAGGCACCGACACGGGCTTCCTCGCGATCGACGTGTCGTCCGTACCCACCGACATGGTTTGACCGCCAGGGTTGTTCCTGACCTGGTGCTGTCCTCCTGATCACGAACGGGTCGCGTATCAGCCGGGCCGGGTGGTGGTTGCCGTTCGGTGAAGCCTGGAACGCGGGCGGGTGCGGCTGTCTATCGTCGTGCGCTATGAGGACTGTGGGGAGTGCGGCCGGTGCGGGTTCTCAGGCCGGGGTGTTCCCGGTGAACTTCACCGCCTACCGCCACCATGACGATCTGGACACCGAGGGCCACGTTAGGGAGATCGCCCGCCTGCTGGCTCCCTTCGGCCTCGACCTGAACACCTGGCCGGTCGAAGGCGAGAGCCGAGACCGGCAGGCTGTCGAAGACCGGCTCGGCGCATGGGCCGACGCGGACTACGAGTCCGGCCGCGGGAACTCGGTGCTGTACTGGGTCGGCC
>NZ_JBVHEH010000107.1:0-1378 GCF_055562955.1 Kitasatospora sp. NPDC015121 | reverse complement strand
TTTGGGGTACGGGCCGCCATGAAACTCGCTAGAGGCTTTTCTCGACAGCATAGGATCATCCACTTCACCACAATCGGCTCGGCATCAGGTCTCAGACTACGTGTTGCGCGGATTTGCCTACGCAACGTCCTACACCCTTACCCCGGGACTACCACCGCCCGGGCTGGACTACCTTCCTGCGTCACCCCATCGCTCACCTACTACCCCGTTGGGTCACCGGCTCCACCACGTCCCTTTGTCCGAAGACTCCGGGCCGGCTTCACGGGCTTAGCATCAAGAGGTTCGACGTTGGCGCTTCAAAGCGGGTACGGGAATATCAACCCGTTGTCCATCGACTACGCCTGTCGGCCTCGCCTTAGGTCCCGACTTACCCTGGGCAGATCAGCTTGACCCAGGAACCCTTGGTCAATCGGCGCAAGAGTTTCCCACTCTTGTATCGCTACTCATGCCTGCATTCTCACTCGTGAACCGTCCACAACTCGATTCCTCGGCTGCTTCACCCGGCACACGACGCTCCCCTACCCATCACAGCCTCCGTTGGGAGTATTGCTGCAATGACACGACTTCGGTGGTGTGCTTGAGCCCCGCTACATTGTCGGCGCGGAATCACTTGACCAGTGAGCTATTACGCACTCTTTCAAGGGTGGCTGCTTCTAAGCCAACCTCCTGGTTGTCTCTGCGACTCCACATCCTTTCCCACTTAGCACACGCTTAGGGACCTTAGTCGGTGTTCTGGGCTGTTTCCCTCTCGACCATGGAGCTTATCCCCCACAGTCTCACTGCCGCGCTCTCACTTACCGGCATTCGGAGTTTGGCTAAGGTCAGTAACCCGGTAAGGCCCATCGCCTATCCAGTGCTCTACCTCCGGCAAGAAACACGCGACGCTGCACCTAAATGCATTTCGGGGAGAACCAGCTATCACGGAGTTTGATTGGCCTTTCACCCCTAACCACAGGTCATCCCCCAGGTTTTCAACCCTGGTGGGTTCGGTCCTCCACACGGTCTTACCCGCGCTTCAACCTGCCCATGGCTAGATCACTCCGCTTCGGGTCTTGGGCATGCAACTCAAACGCCCTATTCGGACTCGCTTTCGCTACGGCTACCCCACACGGGTTAACCTCGCTACACACCGCAAACTCGCAGGCTCATTCTTCAAAAGGCACGCAGTCACAGCCCCGAAGGACTGCCCCCACGGCTTGTAGGCACACGGTTTCAGGTACTATTTCACTCCGCTCCCGCGGTACTTTTCACCATTCCCTCACGGTACTATCCGCTATCGGTCACCAGGGAATATTTAGGCTTAGCGGGTGGTCCCGCCAGATTCACACGGGATTTCTCGGGCCCCGTGCTACTTGGGAGAAGCTCAAGCGAGCCGTAC
>NZ_JBVHEH010000106.1:0-1380 GCF_055562955.1 Kitasatospora sp. NPDC015121 | reverse complement strand
GGGAGTGTCCGATTAACGGTGGATCCGACCTTGATGTCGGTTAGTTACCGTTCAGGGTGATGCGTCCTTCGAAGGTGATCGCAAACGCATTGAGCGCGGGCTTCCACCTCATTGCCCATCGTGCCTTACCTTTCCCTGTCGGGTCCAGAGCACGCGTGGCCAAGTACAAGCATTTGAGCGCCGCCTGCTCAGTCGGGAAGTGCCCACGCGCCCGTACTGCGCGCCTGTAGCGAGCGTTGACAGACTCGATCGCGTTCGTCGAGCAGATGACGCGCCTGATCTCGACGTCGTAGTCCAGGAACGGAACGAACTCACTCCACGCGTTGTCCCACATCTTGATAATCGCTGGATACTGCTGCCCCCATTTCTGCGTGAACTCAGCGAATCGTTCCCTGGCCGCAAACTCCGACGGAGCGGTGTAGACAGGTTTGAGATCACGCGCCATCGCATCCCAATATTTACGAGAGGCAAAGCGAAAAGTGTTGCGTATCAGATGAATAATGCACGTCTGCACCACAGCGAGTTCCCAGACGGTGTTGATCGCTTCAGGCAATCCTTTGAGTCCGTCGCACACAACGATGCAGACGTCCGCCACACCACGGTTCTTGATCTCGGTCAGGACCGAGAGCCAGAACTTTGCGCCCTCTCCGCCCTCGCCGGCCCAGATCCCGAGGATGTCGCGTTCGCCATTGACGGTGACGCCGATCGCGACATACATCGGCCGGTTGGTGACCTGCCCATCGCGAACCTTCACGTGCACCGCATCGATGAACATCACCGGATACACCCGATCAAGTGGCCGGTTCTGCCACTCCGTCATTTCCCCGACGACCTTGTCGGTGATCCGCGAGATCGTGTCCTTCGACACCGACGCTCCGTAAATATCTTGAAAGTGCGCGGATATCTCGCCGGTCGTCAAACCCTTTGCCGTCAATGACAATACGATCTCATCGATACCCGTCAAGCGTCGCTGACGCTTCTTAACAATCTGCGGGTCGAACGAAGAATCGACGTCGCGTGGCACTTCGATCTCCACCGGCCCGATCTCAGTGAGCACCGTCTTCGAACGGGTACCGTTCCTCGAGTTGCCGCTGCCGCGGCCGGCGGCATCGTGCTTCTCGTAGCCCAGGTGCTCGGTCATCTCCGCGTCTAACGCGGTCTCTAGGACGTTTTTGGTGAGTTGATTGAGGAGTCCGTTCGGGCCCATCAACTCCACGCCCTGCTCCTTGGCCTGAGCCAGGAGCTGCTCGGCCAACTGCTTCTGATCCACCTCAGTCTCTGCCATGGGATCAAGTGTTTCGGTCATCGTCGATCCTTCCCGCCAAGCTCAGCTCGGCGTGTTGAATCAAGGACCGGATCCACCGTTATTCAGACAGTCCC
>NZ_JBVHEH010000105.1:0-1388 GCF_055562955.1 Kitasatospora sp. NPDC015121 | reverse complement strand
GGGACTATCTCGTTAACGGTGTTTCGGCCGTTTTCATCAGTAGGTTTCTGATCCGGGCCAACGATCCGCGAACGTGATCGCGAAGGCATTGAGAGCGGGTTTCCACCGTGTGATCCATCGTGCCTGACCTTTGCCTGTCGGGTCCAGCGAACGGGTCACCAGGTACAAACATTTGAGCGCGGCTTGCTCGCTGGGGAAATGACCGCGAGCTTTGACCGCCCTCCGGTAGCGCGCATTCAGCGACTCAATAGAATTGGTAGAGCATATGACTCGACGTATCTCCGTGTCATAGTCAAGGAACGGGATGAACTCCTCCCACGCGTTGTCCCATAGCCGGATGATCGCCGGATACCGCTTGCCCCAGTTCTCGGCAAGGTCGTCGAAAGCAGCCCGCGCCGCTGCCTCACTCGGCGCGGTGTAGATCGGCTTCAGTTCCCGCTTCAGTGCGTCCCAGTGCTGACGTGCCGAGAGCCGAAAGGTGTTGCGGATCAGGTGCACCACACAGGTCTGGACCGTGGTGGCCGGCCACACATGCTCGACAACCTCCGGCAGGCCCTTGAGACCGTCGCAGACGAGAAAGAAAACGTCTTTGGTGCCACGGTTACGGATGTCAGTGAGCACGCTCATCCAGAACTTGGCGCCCTCGCCGCCCGTGCCGGCCCACAAACCAAGCACGTCGCGGCGCCCGTCCAGGCTCACCCCGATGGCCGCGTAGATCGGCCTGTTCGCGACCTGGCCGTCGCGGATCTTGACCACGATGGCATCGATGAAGATCGCGGCGTACACCTCATCGAGCGGACGTGCAGACCAATCCTGCATCTCCTCGATCACCTTGTCGGTGATCCGAGAAATCGTCTCCTTCGAGACCGATGCACCGTAGATTTCAGCGAAGTGCGCGCTGATCTCCCCAGTCGTTAACCCTTTGGCGTACAACGATAAAACGATCTCATCAACGCCGTTGAGCCGACGCTGCCGCTTCTTGACGATCTGCGGTTCGAACGTCCCTTCGCGGTCTCGGGGGACTTCGATCGGGACCTGCCCGGTCGACTCGGTCAGTACCGTCTTCGACCGAGTGCCGTTGCGGATATTTGTTGATGCCCGATCCGGGTTGGCCTGGTTCTTGTCGTGCCCGAGATGCTCGGTCATCTCCTCGTTCAATGCCGTTTCCAGGACCGTCTTGGTGAACTGCTTGAGCAGCCCATCCGGGCCCGTCAGCGACAGGCCCTGCTCTCTCGCCAAGCGCACGAGCTCCGCTGCCGCCGCCTCCTCGGCCGACGGTGGTGTCGACTTCTTCTTCGTCACATCATCCAGTGTCGTCATCACGGCACCCTTCTCGCCGGGCATTCACCCAGCGTGTCGGGCCGAAACACCGTTTAAGAAACACTCCC
>NZ_JBVHEH010000104.1:0-1412 GCF_055562955.1 Kitasatospora sp. NPDC015121 | reverse complement strand
ACACGTTGCTGTTGAATTGATCGTAGGTGTTCGTCCCAAGCTTCAGCGGGGGTTCGCCATTGGAGTCGTTTCCGTGGTCGCGTGTTGAGAGCGTGTGCGACTGCCGCGAGATCGTCTGGGCTCCATCGCGAGAGATCAGTTCCCTTCGGAAAGTATTGGCGCAGTAGTCCATTCGCATTCTCGTTGGTACCTCGTTGCCATGGGCTGTGTGGATCGGCGAAGTACACCTTCAGCCCGGTGTCGATGGTGAACTGGGCGTGTGCGGACATTTCCTTTCCTCGGTCCCAGGTCAGCGAGCGTTTGAGTTCGGTGGGCATCGACGCCAGTGCCTGTGCCAACGCTCTGTTCATCGACACCGCTCCGTATCCCGACAGTGCCGGCCCGTTCTTGGTGATCGGTTGCTGTCGCCACCCTTGTTCCCGAGGCAGGTGCACGAGGGTGGTGTATCCGGTTGTGCGCTCGACGATGGTGCCGATCGCGGACCTGTCCGTGCCGATGATGAGATCACCTTCGTGGTGCCCGGGGATCGCACGGTCGTCGGCTTCTTCGGGACGCTCGCTGATGAGTACGTCCGGTGTCACATGGGCCCAGGCAACGCGTTTCGCTCTCGCGCGTGGCATCCGAAGAGCGCGGCCGGTGCGCAGGCACAAGATGAGTTCGCGGCGCAGCGCACTGCGACCCTCGATGAACAGGGACTGGTAGATGGCTTCGTGGCTGATCCGCATGGACTCATCATCCGGGAAATCGATCGGTAGCCGGTGCGAAATCTGCTCAGGGCTCCACGCTTTCACCCATCGGCGGTCCTGCCGATGCGGCTTGTTCAAGCCCTTCCATTGCCGTTCGAGCGGTCCGGCGACAGCATCGCCGCCCGGCTTGGTGATCTGGCCTGAGAGTCGGTCCTCGACGTAGTGCCGTAACCGATCGTTTGCCGCGAGCTTGGCGGTCTTCGGGCGACGAGCAAACAACTCGGCTTTCCAGTGCGCCACGCTGGCGCGGTACTCGAGCGTGCCGCCACGCGTGGCAGCGTTACGCCGCAACTCCCGCGAGATCGTCGACGGGCTCCTCCCGATGGCACCCGCTATCGAGCGCACCCCATGGCCTGTGGCGTGCAGGATCGCGATTTCCTCACGCTCTGCCAAAGAGAGGTACCTGCCTGCCGGCGCGGGCCACGAGTACGGCGTCATCCCGCCAGCGTGCCGGAACCACCGCTGGCCCGCAGGCTGTCCCACGCCGACAGCGTCAGCTGCCTCGCGAGGAAGCTTGCCAGTACTGATCTGCTCCCAAAAATCTCGTTCCTTCGACCGTGGATGGCCCGGCGCTCCCGGTGACCTCATCGGAGCCCTGCCCGTTACTTCCCGCACCCAATCCGATGGACGACCCACAACACCCTCCTGACCTCGAATGTTGCGTCC
>NZ_JBVHEH010000103.1:0-1591 GCF_055562955.1 Kitasatospora sp. NPDC015121 | reverse complement strand
GAGGCCGAGGGCTTGCAGCAACGGAAGGTAGCGGGGGTTGACGTCTCGCAGGCGCTCCAGGGCGCGGTCGAAGAGCTCCCGGTGGGTGCGGCCGACCAGAGGGCCTGGGTCGGTGATCAGGGCCGGGTTGTTCAGGAGTTCGTGGGCGGCGAGGCGGGCGTAGAGGAACTGCTGGCGTTGGCCGTCGCTGTGGGGGTGTTCGGCGACCAGGCGGTGGGTGGCGGTGGCGATGTCGGTGTCGTCGGCGTGGAGGGTGCCGCGGTTTCGGGCCGTGGTGAGTTTGGCGCGCAGGTATCCGGCGAGGGCTTCGGTGTCGTGGTCGACCTCGACCACTTCCAGGGCGGTGGCCGGGTGAGTTGGTGCGGGGGTGGCCGCGGTGGTGCGGGGGCGGAGGGCGTCGAGGAGGTCGGTGTCGGCGGGGGCGGGGTGGTCGGGGCCCTCGCGTGTGGAGCGGCGGGTGCCGATGATCAGGCGCACGGTGGGCAGGGCGGCGAGGGGGCGCAGGATCTGGTCGGCGATGAGCAGGGGTTGGTCGGCTTCGTCGAGGGCGTCGAAGAGCAGGGTGAACGGGGTGTGGCGGGTGGCGAGTTCGGTGGTCAGGCGGTGGGTGAGGTCGGTGGTGGCGGGTCCGGTGGCGGCTTCGTGGGCGAGGGTGGTGAGGCCGGCTGCGTCGGCGATGAGTTCGACGGTGCGGTGGAGGGTTTGGCCGGAGAGGTGGATGGTGAGGTCGAAGGGGTCGTCGGGGCAGGGGGTGCCGGGCGGGAGCGGGGTGAGGTGGCGGTGGCGGGTGAGGATCTCGCGTAGGCGGGGGTTGGTGTGGAGGAGGACGTGGCCCAGCAGGGCGGATTTGCCGGCGCCGGCGGGGCCGGTGACGACCAGGGCGCCGTGGCGGGCGGTGGCCAGCCAGCGCAGGATGCGCTCGCGTTGGACGGTGCGGCCGTGGAAGTACCAGGCGAGTTCGCCGAGTTCGGCGCCGGAGGCCTTGGGGACGAAGTGGCGTCGTTCGTCGGCGGGCAGGTCGTTGATGACGGCCCGCAGTTCGGCGAGCTGGTCGAGGGAGGAGCTGAACGCTGCGACGGTTTCGTGGTTGACGAGCCGGTCGCATCTGTCGTCGGCGGTGTCGGCACGGTAGCCGGCCAGGTCGCGGGCGAGTTCCTGGCCGAGTTCGGCCAGGCCGATGCTCTCGCGCTCGGGAAACGCACTGGTCAGGGCACGTTCCAGGGCGCGGGTGAAGTCGCCGAGTTCGGCGGGTCCCCTGGCGGCGGTGGACAGCAGCAGGTACCGCCCGGCGTCGCGGTGGTGCTGCAGGAGGTGCAGGTGGACGGCGTGGGCGAAGTCGCGGGAGAAGCAGGCGTCCAGGACCACGATCGCCCAGTTGTCCGCGTTGGCGGGGTGGAGCTGGCGGGCGCCGATCGCGTTGGCCACCTCGGCCGGGCCCACCCCCGACCTGATCGGGGAGGGGGTGCTGTGGTGGGCGAGGTGGTCGGCGCTGCCGTGGCCGACCCAGTACAGCACCGAGTTCCCGCGGCCGGACTCGTAGTCCGCGTCGGCCCATGCGCCGAGCCGGTCTTCGACAGCCTGCCGGTCTCGG
>NZ_JBVHEH010000102.1:0-1824 GCF_055562955.1 Kitasatospora sp. NPDC015121 | reverse complement strand
GGGTGCAGCATCACTACATCAACTTGCACCAACAAGTTGAGCAAGCGGTGCAGCTCCTTCAAGTGTGCCCACTTGCGCTGTATTCCCACGCTTTCAGGCAGGGGAAGCACGACCGCAGAGCGCCCGGCGGGTCTCGTGAGGACGAGAGACATACCGCGCCCGCCGGGGAGGGTCTGGTCTTTGAGAACTGAACAGTGAATCGGCAGTGGTACGGCGCGTCGGCGCCGTACGCACGATCCTGCGGCCCTGGAGAACACCTTCGGGTGCCACCCGCAGTGAACTGCCCTGCTGAGCGCCAGGCAGAGAGATGGCGCACGACTTTCCGCAGCTTCTCGCTGCGGCCGGTTGCCTCCCCCGCCCGTCCAGCCCTCATCGCGGCTGTACGGGCGGGGCCGAGGGGAGCCGGAGCTTCCTTCCCGCTTCACCCGTAGACGGCTCGCGGCCCCGGTGTCCTACCACCGGGGCCGCAGTTCGGGCCGTCCCACTGTGAGGAGAAAACGACCCAATGAGGAACATCGTTGCTGGTCGCGAGCCCGTTACCGCGACCGAGTTCGTCGAGCTGTCGCTCGGCATCGACCTGGAGCTGTTCACCGGCCCGGACGCCGAGTCCGTCCAGGAGCGGGCGGCCCGGCTGGACGTCGCCCGCGAGGTACTTGCGGAGCTCCGCGAGACCGACCCGGACGTCGCCGAGTACGCGGAGTCGCTGCTGCGAACCCTCCCGATGAAGTCCCGCCCGACCGCCCGGTCCCGGCGTCGTTCGGGTCGCCGCCCGGCCACCGCCGCCGTTTCGACCGTTTCGGCGGTGGCGGCATGAGCGCGACGCCGATGAGCCGCCTGCATTCCGCGATCACGGTCGCGGTGACGTTGGCGGAGCGGTTCCCCGACCTGCCGGCGCTCAGTGCGGAGGTCAGGGTGCACTGCTCCGACCGGCTGACCCTGACCGCCTACGACAGCCTGTCCGAGTTCGAGGAGTGGCGGTCCGCTCTGGGTATCGACCCGGCCGAGGTGTCCATGGATGCCGAGGGCGGTGTCGGTCCGCTGATGTGGCTGGAGACCAGCACGGTCATCGACGGCGTCACCGTCCAGCTGATCGGCTTCGGGCAGGTCCTGGAGGGCCACGCCGAGGACTCCGTTGGGCCGGTCGTGGCGGGGGTGGCCTGATGGGGGACCTTCTTCGTCTCGTTCCTGACCAGCCGTCCTGGCTGGCCTGGGCCGTCCCCGTGGCTGTGGCCGTGCTGGCGGTAGCGGTGGCGGTGGGCGGTGTGTTGGGGCTGCGGAAGTCGACGTGGCTGTCGGGCATCGGTCCTCAGGCGTTTGTCGCCCTGGGCGGTGTCGCGGTGTCCGTGTACGGGCTGTGGGGGTTCGCCACGCAGACCGTGCACCTGCCCGTCCCGCTCGCGGTCGCGTTCATCGGGGTGTTCGACGCGGCCGAGATGACGCTGCTGGTCATGCTCTACCGCGCCGCCGACCCCGTGCTGGGGTGGACGCGGCAGCTGCGGCTGATCCACCGCACGGCCTGGATGCTGGTCGCGTTCTCCGCCGGCATGAACGCCGCCCACGCACCGAACCTGATGTCGACACCGGTCCTGGCGGCGGTTCCGGCCCTGGCCGCGTGGCTGATCGAGCTGCAGTTGCGGCAGAAGCTCGGCGCGGCGACCCCGGACGACGATCCGGGCGCCCGGCCGGGTCCGGGGCGGCTGCTGACGCTGGTCTGGCAGCACGGCTGGTCCTGGCTGTTCGCGGTCCTGGGCCTGGACGCCCGGCACTCCGGGGACTCCATCGCCCGCGCCGCGCTCGCCCAACGGGCCGCCCGCCGCGTCTACC
>NZ_JBVHEH010000101.1:0-1853 GCF_055562955.1 Kitasatospora sp. NPDC015121 | reverse complement strand
CCAATGGCGAACCCCCGCTGAAGCTTGGGACGAACACCTACGATCAATTCAACAGCAACGTGTTGCTTCGACCAGTTGAATGCGCCTTGCGATCCTCTGTCGGTGTGGACCACGCAGCCTGCGACGAAATCTCGGCGGGCGACGGCGTTGTCGAGCGCATCGACCGCGAGCCGGGACTTCATCCGATCGCTGATGGAGTAGCCAACGATCCGGTTGGAGAATACGTCTTTGAACGCGCACAGGTAGAGCTTGCCTTCGCTCGTCCAATGCTCTGTGATGTCGCCCAGCCACAGCTGATTCGCAGCATCGGCGGTGAAGTTGCGTTGGACGTGGTCGTCGTGGACCGCAGGCCCCGGGCGCTTGGCTTTTCCGCGTTTCTTGCCGAACACACTCCACCAGCCGTTGTTCGAGCAGATCCGCCACGCTGTGCGCTCGGCCATCACCTGGCCGGCGTCGCGAGCCTCGTAGAACAGGAACCGGTAGCCGAACTCCGGGTCGTCCTTATGGGCCCTGAACAGAGCGTTCGCCCGGTAGGCCTCCGCGAGGTCGGCATCGGTCACCGGGTCAGCCAGCCACCGGTAGTAGGGCTGGCGAGCGATCTCGAGTACCCGGCACGTCACCGTGACGGGAATGCCGTCCTCGGCCAGCTCACGAACGAGCGGGTACATCATTTTCCCGGCAGGTTCGCCTGGGAAAGATAGGCGGCAGCACGGCGCAAGACTTCGTTCTCCTGCTCGAGCAACCGGATTCGCTTGCGCAGTTCCCGGTTCTCGACCACGTCCTCACCGGTAGTTCCTGATTTGATTCCGTCCTCGATATCGGCCACTTTCAGCCAACCCGTCAGGCAGGATTCACTGATCCCGAAGTCGGCGGCGATCTGCTTCAACAGCATTCCGGGCTCGCGACTGCGGGCAACCCGAACAACGTCCTCACGGAACTCTCGGGGATAGGGCTTCGGCATGGTGCACATCCTTCCAGCGGCACCTCTCGGCACCACAGATCAGATGTCACCTATCCGTGCAGCAGACCCTTCAGCGTCTACGAACACCGAATCCTTCAGATCCATCCCGTCGAAATAGGCGCTCGTAATGTCGACGCCGCGCAGATCAAGTCTCAGCCCAATGTCAGCCCACAGGCCCCCGGCTTCTTCGCCATTCTTCTCGAACTGCAGATGTATCCGGAACTGGCTGATTATTGCCTCGTTCACTATTCGCTGAGCTTTTACTCGTGCGCGCGACTCATCGTTCGGACCAGTGACATCCGGGACTTTACGATTATTTTGACGGAGGTAGGCACACAGGGTGTCTGTGATCGTCTCGCACTCAGCTCGCACGATGTTCTCCCGAGCGGTGACATTCTTCTTGCGTCGAAGCCGGAGCCAGTCGTCAGCCAAACCGACGAAGGCGTAAACCCCTGCTACCCGAATCGCGAAGTGCGACTCATCAGCGAGCTGCTTCGCAGCCCCCTCGAATCGACTCCACAGATCTTTCTCGGCATCTTCGAGCCGAGTTCTGTCAGCATTTGCGGTCTGAGCCATCGCCAATCGCGCGGCACCAGCCGATGCAATCGACGCCGCCACAATCGCGCCCAACGGGGCCAATACTGCGCTGTACCGCACTACCAGCCATTCCTTCGAGATCCCCACGACAACCAGCGCGAGCAAAGCGACGGCAGAAACCGCAGCGGAACCCGCCGAGACCCGAAACCACAGGTGTCGACGGCACGTGAAAACTGATCAAGTACGGCACTTCAATATTGGGCTCTTCGCGCTTGAGCGGGGTGCCCGGTAGTTGATGGGGCTCGTGGCCCCGACATGCTGTTGGTCTCTCACAACGCGACAACAGCGAGGCCAC
>NZ_JBVHEH010000100.1:0-1886 GCF_055562955.1 Kitasatospora sp. NPDC015121 | reverse complement strand
GGTTGAGGAACCACATGCGCTGCTGCGCAAACGACAACGGCACCTGCGCCGGACGCACCTGCGCAGTCAACGCCGCACGCGAACCACCACCGACATGAGAACCGAGTCGGGCAGCAAGCCCTTCGACGGTCGACGCCTCGAACAACTCCCGCACCGACACCGAAGCATCCAACGCCTGACCCAACCGAGACGTCACCTGCGTCGCAATCAGCGAATTACCACCGAGCGCGAAGAAATCATCATCCAAACCAACACGCTCGACGCCCAGAACATCCGCAAACGTCTGCGCCACAACCTCTTCCACCACCGACGTCGGAGCACGGAACACCGCAACCTGCAACGACGGAACCGGCAACGCCCGACGATCCAACTTCCCGTTCACCGTCAACGGAATCGCATCCAACACCACAAACGCCGACGGCACCATGTACTCCGGCAACAACGAACCCACACCGGTGCGGACATCGTCAACCGACACGCTCACACCCGCAGCCGGAACCACATACGCCACCAACCGCTGATCACCCGGAGAATCCTCACGAACAACCACCGCCGTCTGCGCCACCGACACATCCGCCAACACCGCAGACTCGATCTCACCGATCTCGATCCGGAAACCACGGATCTTCACCTGATCATCCGCGCGACCCAGATACTCCAAATCACCAGCACTGTTCCACGACGCCACGTCACCCGTGCGGTACAACACCTCGCCGGCATTGAACGGATTCGCCACAAACCGCGTCGACGTCAACCCCGCCTGACCCAGATAACCCCGAGCCAACTGCACACCAGCGACATACATCTCACCCGCGACACCGACCGGCACCGGAGCCAAACGCGTATCCAACACGAACACCCGCAGACCCGAAATAGCCTGACCCACAACACTCGCCGACGCATCCGCCGCCATCGCAGCATCCAACACACGATGGCTCACATGCACCGTCGTCTCCGTGATGCCGTACATGTTCACCAACGTCGGCGCGGAATCACCGCGGCGGCCGTACCAATCCGACAAGCGACGCAGCTCGAGCGCCTCCCCACCGAAAACAACCCACCGCAACGACAATTCGGCAGCCCGACCGGATTCCGACGCCAACCGATCAGCCTCAGCCAACTGATAGAACGCCGACGGCGTCTGATTGAGCACCGTCACCCGCTCAGCAGCAAGCAACTCCAAGAACTGCTCCGGCGACCGCGACGTCACATAATCCACAACCACCAACGTGCCGCCGTACAACAGCGGACCCCACAACTCCCACACCGAGAAGTCGAACGCATAACTGTGGAACATCGTCCACACATCGGATTCGTCGAACCCGTACACACCCTCGGTATTCGCAAACAACTTCGCCACCGTCGTGTGCGGAACCTGCACACCCTTCGGGCGACCCGTCGAACCCGACGTGTAAATCACATACGCAACATTCGAAGACCGCAACGGCGCAACACGATCCGCATCCGTCACCACCGAACCATCGAACTCCGACACATCCACCGCGTCGACATCAACCACCGGCAAACCAACAGGCAACACCAACTCACGCCCGGACCACGAAATCGCAGCCACCGGAGCAGCATCGGCCAACATGAACTCGACACGATCAGCCGGATACGACGGATCCACCGGCAAATACCCCGCACCGGACTTCACCACCGCCAACAACGCCACCACAAGATCCGCCGACCGCGGCAACGCCACCGCCACCAACGACTCCGGACCACAACCCTGAGCAATCAACCTGCGCGCCAAACGATTCGCCCGCACCGACAACTCACCATACGACAACGACTCGTCACCGAACCGCACCGCAACCCGATCACCAAACCGCGCAGCAGCATCATCGAACCACGCCGACAACGTCGAATCCACACCACCATCG
>NZ_JBVHEH010000099.1:0-2052 GCF_055562955.1 Kitasatospora sp. NPDC015121 | reverse complement strand
GCTTCACGGTGAGGTGCTCGTAGCCGGTGAGCAGCAGTTGCCGGCTGGCCCAGACTTTGTCGGTGGCGGTGCCGCGGCGGCCGTGCAGTTGCCGGGTGATCCGTTGACGGACCTGGGTGACCATGAGGTTGGCGAGGGCGACGAGATGCCACTTGTCGACTGCGATCCGCGCGTCCGGCAGGGCGGTGCGGATCCCGGATCGACAGGTACAACAGCGCCCGCCCGCACACCCGCCTCGGCAACGCCCCACCCGCCGAGTACGAGGCAGCGCACTGCGCTGAGCCCACCAAGTCATCGCGACCGGCAATGACACCTGCATAGACGTGGCATCAACGCGTAGATGTTTCAGTTTCTTCTGTGCTGGGGCTGTGTCAGGTGCTGGACCGGGTGTAGGCAGCGGCGCGCACCACATCGTCGTCCTCCAGTCCAGCTCCTAGTGCTCCGCCCACGGTGGCCAGGCTGGCGGTGAGCCAGCTGATCTTCGCGTAGTCCAAAGCGTTCACTGGGTGACCGGCGACACCGGCCAGTACCGGCTCGTCGATGAGCAGCAGCGCGCCGACCCAGGACAGGATGAATAAGCCGAGGTAGAACACCACAACCCCGATGGCCACGGTCGCGGTGGTGGCCAAATTGAACAGGATCACCTGCTCACGTTGGGCTCGCCGCCGTGGGCGCTCCCACAAGTCTGCTCCCAGGATCAGGGTGGCACTCACCGCCCCGATCGCCATCACCGCCAGCAGGACCAGGCGCACCGGCCCGTAGGCCATGGCCAGTACCCATAGGTCCGAGGCCACCAATGTCAGCATGCCGGTGGCCGCTGCCACGACCATCGCCCGGGAGAGCCGGGCCACGAAGGCCCAAGGCTGGTTGGCGCGGATCATGCCCAGCAGCAACCGCACGTTGCCGCTCAGCACTCGGGCCGTGAACTGCACGACGTTGTCGTCCGGGCGTTCGTCGAGATCGGTGGACAGCTGGTGGGCTCTTCGAGCAAGATCCCGCTGGGCGTTGAGGTCTTCGGCGTCGTAGCCCAGGAGCTGCCCGACCACGTGCACGGTGGTCTCTTGCACCTTCTGCCGCACGTGCACGGCTCCCAGGGTTGGGACGGAGACCAGTCCTACCCCGTGCACGGGGCTGAGCTGGGTGAGCACCGGACGTCGGCCGGTCTTCAGGGGGATCTCGGTGAGCACCACGGCCAAATCCCAGTTCTCCTCCAGCACGCGGTTTCGGGCCGCCTCCAGCAGGTCCAAGGTCTCGGTGGGTGGATCGACCAGCCGGTCTTCGGCCATCTTCAGTTGCCAGCGCACTCCCGGATACCGCTGCACCAAAATCTTGCGCACCGAGGTGGTGACCTCGGGGCCGAGCATCGCACTCAGGGATGGTGAGACCACCAGGCCGATGAGCAGCTCGGCATCGGAAAGGGGTTCGGCAGGATCGGGGGTGGATCGGCAACGCTTAGCAGTCATCGCTCCATGGTGAGGCAACCACGGGCCGATTGCCACTGGCTCGATGGAGCCCCGAAGGTTTCGTGCAGCACCGCGGGCCGGATTCGGTGGTCGCCTCGATCCCGGAGAGAGCGGTGCTGCTCACTGCGAAATCCTCTCCCCGCCGACGCCGCCAGCGCGAAGACATCACAGCCAGCGGGCCCGGGACCTGCCGGTGTCGAGGACGGCTTCTCGATGATGCTGCAGTGACGGATCGGTTGAAGTGCTTCGGCGGTGTGGGAGCAGTGATCAGCGTGGGGGCGGTCGATTCCGTTCGGACAGGTGATGCATCGACTGCCCAGCGGCAGGTGCGGTACTGATGCGTGGGTACCCGGTGCAGGGGTGTCAAGGCCCAGCTCCGAAGACGGCAAGCCGGGCACGTGAAAGGCGAATTATGGCCCGCCGCAACCCGAGCGGGAAGGCATGTGTGGCACGAGGCGCCGAAGACGGGCCGGGCGTTTACTGCAGAGATAAATGGCTCTCCGCATTTGAGCGGGGCGTGTGCTGATTTCATGCTGCTGGTCTCTGCCCTCGGGTGAGGGCGATGTGGACCATGATGCGCCTTCGGTAG
>NZ_JBVHEH010000098.1:0-2180 GCF_055562955.1 Kitasatospora sp. NPDC015121 | reverse complement strand
CCGGGAACCGGGCACCGCCACCGAGTGGCGCCGCTGGTGGCGACGCCTGGGCACCACCTACATCCAGGGCACCGTGCCCCCCGCCGAACCCCACCTCCGCAACACCGGAGCCTGGGCGCCCAACCTCACCGCCGGCACCGTCCAACGCCGCCAACTCCATCTCCAACTCACCGGCCACGACCGCGGGGTACGGTCGGTGGGGGTGTTCACCGCGCCGGACGGTGCCCCCCGTCTCGCCACCGGCAGCAGCGACGGAACGGTGCGGATCTGGAATCCCGCCACCGGCACCCAGGAAGGCCAACCCCTCACCGGCCACGACGACTGGGTGCGGGCGGTTGGGGTGTTCACCGCGCCTGACGGCGCCCCCCGTCTCGCCTCGGCCGGCGACGACGGGACGGTGCGGATCTGGAACCCGGCCACCGGCACCCAGGAGGGCGAGTTCCTCACTGGCCACGATGACTGGGTATGGGCGGTTGGGGTGTTCACCGCGCCTGACGGCGCCCCCCGTCTCGCCTCGGCTGGCGACGACGGGACGGTGCGGATCTGGAACCCCGCCACCGGCACCCAGGAGGGCGTTCCCCTCATCGGCCACGACCGCGGGGTGTGGGCGGTTGGGGTGTTCACCGCACCCGACGGCACCCCCCGCCTCGCCACGGGCGGCGACGACGGGACGGTGCGGATCTGGAACCCCGCCACCCGCGCCCAGGAGGGCGTTCCCCTCATCGGCCACTACCGCGGGGTGCGGGCGCTGGGGGTGTTCACCGCGCCTGACGGCACCCCCCGCCTCGCCTCGGCCGGCGACGACCGGACGGTGCGGATCTGGAACCCCACCACCCGCGCCCAGGAACGCGAATTCCTCACCGGCCACAACAGCAGGGTGCGGGCGGTGGGGGTGTTCACCGCGCCTGACGGCACTCCCCGCCTCGCCACGGGCGGCGACGACGGGACGGTGCGGATCTGGGACCCCGCCACCCGCGCCCAGGAGGGCGTTCCCCTCATCGGCCACTACCGCGGGGTGCGGGCGCTGGCGGTGCTCACCGCACCCGACGGCACTCCCCGCCTCGCCTCGGCCGGCGACGACGGGACGGTGCGGATCTGGAACCCGGCCACCCGCGCCCAGGAACGCGAATACCTCACCGGCCACACCGACTGGGTGCGGGCAGTGGCGATGTTCACCGCACCCGACGGCACCCCCCGCCTCGCCACGGCCAGCGACGACCGGACGGTGCGGATCTGGAACCCCGCCACCGGCACCCAGGAAGGCCAACCCCTCACCGGCCACGACGACTGGGTGCGGGCGGTTGGGGTGTTCACCGCACCCGACGGCACTCCCCGTCTCGCCTCGGCCGGCGACGACCGGACGGTGCGGATCTGGAACCCGGCCACCCGCGCCCAGGAACGCGAATTCCTCACTGGCCACGATGACTGGGTGCGGGCGGTTGGGGTGTTCACCGCGCCTGACGGCACCCCCCGCCTCGCCACGGGCGGCGACGACGGGACGGTGCGGATCTGGAACCCCGCCACCGGCACCCAGGAGGGTGTTCCCCTCATCGGCCACTACCGCGGGGTGCGGGCGCTGGGGGTGTTCACCGCGCCTGACGGCACCCCCCGCCTCGCCACGGGCGGCGACGACCGGACGGTGCGGACCTGGAACCCGGCCACCGGCGCCCAGGAAGGCCCACCCCTTACCAGCCACGACCGCGGGGTGTGGGCGGTGGGGGTGTTCACCGCGCCTGACGGCACCCCCCGCCTCGCCACGGGCGGCGACGACGGGACGGTGCGGATCTGGGACCCCGCCACCCGCGCCCAGGAGGGTGTTCCCCTCATCGGCCACTACCGCGGGGTGCGGGCGCTGGGGGTGTTCACCGCACCCGACGGCACCCCCCGCCTCGCCTCGGCCGGCGACGACCGGACGGTGCGGATCTGGAACCCCCGGACCGGGACAGTGCATGTCCTTCCCATGGCGGGCAGAGTCAACGCGCTTGCATCGAGCCACGGCCTGCTCATCGCCGGCACCGATACGGGTTTCCTCGTGATCGATGTGTCGTCCGTGCCCACCGACACTGCTTGATCGTCAGGACAGTGCCTAGTAGTGCTTTGTTAGGTGGTGCGTGGGCTCTGGTCCCGGGTGGGTTTCGGCTGTTCTCTGGAGGTATGACTCCGGATGAACTGGGCTCGTT
>NZ_JBVHEH010000097.1:0-2580 GCF_055562955.1 Kitasatospora sp. NPDC015121 | reverse complement strand
TGTCAATGGCCACGAAGTTCTCCCCGTAGGCGGCCAGTAGTTCTCCCCGCTGGTGGCCACGGGTTCTCCCCGGTGGCGGCCAGTTGTTTTTCCCCACCCGCTTTCTGATTTGGGTTAGCTGAAGGGCTTCACCCCCTTGCCGGTGGTGGCTTCGGTGAGGCGGAAGGAGTCGCCGTCGGTGACGACGACGTGCGCATGGTGCAGGAGCCGGTCAACGGTGGCGGTGGCCAATGTTTTGGGCATGATCTCGTCGAAGCCGGAGGGGTGCAGGTTGCTCGAGACGGCAATCGCTCGGCGTTCGTAGGCAGCGTCGACGAGGCGATAGAATCCTTCGGCGGCGTCTTCAGAGACCGGGAGCAGACCGATGTCGTCGACGATGATCAGGTCGGAGCGGATGATCCTCGTCAGGGCTCGGGCGATGGAGTCGTCGGCACGGTGCCGGCGGACCAGGGCACCGAGGTCTTCGATGGTGAACCAAGACACCGCCAGCCCAGCTTCGACTGCGGCCTGCCCGAGTGCCTCGGTGAAGTGAGACTTGCCAGTTCCCGAAGGCCCACAGACGCAGAAACATTCACGCCGCCCGACCCACTCCAGGGTGCGGAGCGCGTCCTGGGTGGCGCGGGGAATCGACGATTTCGTTTCGTCCCAGTCGCCGAAGGTCTTGCCGGTAGGGAAACCCGCGCGTTTGCGGCGAGTGTGCAGGTTCGCCCGGTCCCGGCCGGCGGCTTCCTCAGCGAGGAGAACCCGCACGACTTCGGCGGGGTCCCAGCGTTGGGCTTTCGCGGTCGGGATGATATCGCTCAAGGACCTGCGGATATGGGGCAGTTTCAGGCGTTTAGTCAGGTCGATCGCCTCGGCCAACGGGTCGCCGTTAGCGCTGGTAACAGTGCGCAAAGGGGTGCTCATCAGGCGTCATCGCTTTCATCGTCAGTAGTGGCTGGGCTGGCCGGCGCTGGTGTCTGGCCGAAGGTGGACCAGGCGGCGGTGCCCGGTTGCAGAGTGTGGTTCTCGCTGCGACGGACCGGATCAGCGTGTTCGTGGGTGACTTGGTAGTCGAGGATCGAGATCAGGTCCCGATCGGCGAACCGGCCGGTCATCGCCGCCGTCCCCAACGCTCTGTCGACTGCGTCCGGGGAGTGCAGCTTCGAAAGGTCCACGGCCTCGGCCATCTTCGCCCTGATGCGGCGCGCTCCCGCGGCGGCAGCCTCGACCAGCCAGCTGTTGGCACCCTGGCCCAACTGTAGGAAGGCGAGCTCGGCGGCGGTACGAGGCTTGGGCACCCGGTCGGCGGCGTCGCGGTCTGGGCGGGGTGGGTAGTGGTCGTTGTCGAGGACCGGTGAACCGGGTTGGCCGCGGCGGTGCCGCGCGACTTCGACTGCACCGCCATCATTGTCGACGGCGGTCACGATCAGCTCCTCACCATGGAAGCGGGCCCAGACCCGAGTGTCGATCAACGTGTGCGGCACCGAATACCGCACCCCTTCCACCGAGATCGTCGACTCCCAGTTCACCCGCCGGGTAGTGCCGAACACCGCGGTGAACGGAGATTTCGGCAGCGGATGCAGCCGCTGCAACTCTTCGGCCAGCCGCTCGACCGGCCGCCGCCGAGTAGAGCTGTGGACGCGGGTGTTGACGTCGGTGCAGAACTGCCGGCAAGCCGACTCGAGCTCACCGAAAGAGTGATACTGCTCGCGCAGGTTCACCTCCTTCGGCAACAGGTCGGCTTTGGCGATCCGCACCGTCGCCTCACTTCCTCCCTTCGACTCCGGATCAGCAGGTAAACACGTCCGCAGCGTCGTGCCGTAATGCCGTGCCACCTCCACGATCTCCGGATTGCGGACCGCGATCCCGGCCACGTGATCGATCGTCGCGGTCTTCTCGTTGTCGGTGAGGACATAGACCGGAACCCCGCCCAAGCGGCGGAATGTCGCATCCAAACACGCCGCCACCGTCGGCAATGTCTTGTCCCAGATCGGGATCACCACCCGAAATCGCGACCACGCCAACCATGCGCAGAACAACGTCGTCTTCCGGCCGGAAATCGTTGGCCCGTCACCGAAGTCGTACTGTAACCACAGCCCAGGTTCGGTTACCCACGGCCGATACACTCGCCGCCGACCAGCCCGAAACTGGGCCTTCGCCTCCGCGACCGTCCGGCGCGTGGTCCGCTCACCGCCGGTGAACCCCAGCGCGACGATCCGTTCGTGGATGACATCCGCGCGGACCTTGCCCTGCGAGCGGACCACCAACTCCTCGATCTTCGGCAGAAAGTCGTCGATCGCCCGCGCTCGATGCCGCCGGCGGTCCGGCGGCTGCCCCGCAGCGCGCATCTGCACATACCGGGCCACCGTGTGGTGATCACACCCAGCCAGCTCCGCCGCCGCCCGATAACTACCCGTGAGGTCGTACGCCTCCAAAATTTCCATGATCTCCCTGCTCGATTTCATCCACCCAGCGTTGCCGGGACCGAATCTGACTCACAGCAGGTGGGGAACTATCTGGCCGTACGCGGGGAGAAACCATGGCCACAAAATGCGCCATAAATGGCCGCCAGTGGGGAGCTTACGATGGCCGTCGACA
>NZ_JBVHEH010000096.1:0-2851 GCF_055562955.1 Kitasatospora sp. NPDC015121 | reverse complement strand
CCGCGTTGTCGAGAACCTTCGACAGATCATCGGTCAACACCACCGGATCAAGGGTCGTGTTACCCGTGTTAGAACCCGTCACCGTGTACGTGATCGTCTGACCAGCCGCAACATTGGTACCCGAGGCCGGATCCGCAGTCTTCGCGACCGTGAACCCCGGAACCTGAACCGGATGCGTCGTGCACAGCTGCGTCGCCGGATCACACACCTCCGGAGGATCAACCGGCGGAGTCGTACCCGGAACAACGAAGTTGTTCACGAACACCCCACCGACCACATCGGCATCGACCTTCACCGAATACGTCACCGTCTTGCTCTCACCCGCAGCGAGGGTTCCCGTCACCGAGAAACCATCCGTGCCGACCATCGTCGCAACCAACGGAGCATCAGCAGTCAAACCACTCAATGCACCCTTGTCCACAACCTGACGCAGATCATCGAAGAACGCGACCTCACCCGCACCGTTACCAGTGTTCGAGAACGTGAGCGTGTACTTGATGTCCTGACCGGCAACAACATTCGAACCCGACACCGGATCAGAGGACTTCACCACAGCAATCTTCGGAGACACCACCGGGTGTTCGGTCGTCACCGGCGGAGGAGTGATCTCCGGACCGGTCGGCGGCTTCGCAGTACCGGTGACCTTGTTGTTGATCAACGTGCCACCGGCAACACCGGCATTGACCTTCACCTGGTAGGTCAGAACAACCGACTTACCAGCCTCGAGAGCACCAGTCCAGGAAAGCGTCGTACCCGACAGGGTCGGAGCCGCACCGTCGACACCGTCAACAGTCGCCTTCAGCGAACCGTCCACCAACGCCGCGTTGTCGAGAACCTTCGACAGATCATCGGTCAACACCACCGGATCAAGGGTCGTGTTACCCGTATTCGCACCGGTCACCGTGTACGTGATCGTCTGACCAGCCGCAACATTGGTACCCGAGGCCGGATCCGCAGTCTTCGCGACCGTGAACCCCGGAACCTTCACCGGATGCGTCGTGCACAGCTGCGTCGCCGGATCACACACCTCCGGAGGATCAACCGGCGGAGTCGTACCCGGAACAACGAAGTTGTTCACGAACACCCCACCGACCACATCGGCATTGACCTTCACCGAATACGTCACCGTCTTCGTTTCACCGGCCGCCAAGGTCCCCGTCACCGAGAAACCATCCGTGCCGACCATCGCAGCCGTCAACGGAGCATCAGCACTCAAGCTGCCCGCAACCAGATCAGCATCGTCAAGCAGACCACGCAGATCATCGAAGAACGCCACCTCACCCGCACCGTTACCGGTGTTCGTAAACGTGAGCGTGTACTTGATGTCCTGACCGGCAACAACATTCGAACCCGACACCGGATCAGAGGACTTCACCACAGCAATCTTCGGAGACAGAACCGGATGCTCGGTCGTCACCGGCGGAGGAGTGATCTCCGGACCGGTCGGCGGCTTCGCAGTACCGGTGACCTTGTTGTTGATCAACGTGCCGCCGGCAACACCGGCATTGACCTTCACCTGATAGGTCAGAACAACCGACTTACCAGCCTCGAGTGCACCAGTCCACGAAAGCGTCGTCCCCGCCAGCGTCGGAGCAGCAGCAGGAGCACCGTCGACCGTTACCTTGAGCGAACCGTCCACCAACGCCGCGTTGTCGAGAACCTTCGACAGATCATCGGTCAACACCACCGGATCAAGCGTCGTCTTACCGGTGTTAGAACCCGTCACCGTGTACGTGATCGTCTGACCAGCCGCAACATTGGTACCCGAGGCCGGATCCGCAGTCTTCGCGACCGTGAACCCCGGAACCTGAACCGGATGCGTCGTGCACAGCTGCGTCGCCGGATCACACACCTCCGGAGGATCCACCGGCGGAGTCGTACCCGGAACAACGAAGTTGAGCACCGTGTTGTCGGCATTCGCCGCAACACGATCGGCATCAGCCTTGACCGTGACGGTGTACGTCACCGTCTTCGTCTCACCCGCAGCGAGAGTTCCCGTCACCGAGAAACCATCCGTGCCGACCATCGCAGCAGTCAACGGAGCATCAGCACTCAAGCTGCCCGCAACCAGATCAGCATCGTCGAGCAGACCACGCAGATCATCGAAGTGCGCGACCTCACCCGCACCGTTACCAGTGTTCGAGAACGTGAGCGTGTACTTGATGTCCTGACCGGCAACAACATTCGAACCCGACACCGGATCAGAGGACTTCACCACAGCAATCTTCGGAGACACCACCGGATGCGTCGTGCACAGCTGCGTCGCCGGATCACACACCTCCGGAGGATCCACCGGCGGAGTCGTACCCGGAACAACGAAGTTGTTCACGAACACCCCACCAACGACATCGGCATCGACCTTCACCGAATACGTCACCGTCTTGCTCTCACCCGCAGCGAGGGTTCCCGTCACCGAGAAACCATCCGTGCCGACCATCGCAGCAGCCAACGGAGCATCAGCACTCAAGCTGCCCGCAACCAGATCAGCATCGTCGAGCAGACCACGCAGATCATCGAAGTGCGCGACCTCACCCGCACCGTTACCAGTGTTCGAGAACGTGAGCGTGTACTTGATGTCCTGACCGGCAACAACATTCGAACCCGACACCGGATCAGAGGACTTCACCACAGCAATCTTCGGAGACACCACCGGATGCGTCGTGCACAGCTGCGTCGCCGGATCACACACCTCCGGAGGATCCACCGGCGGAGTCGTACCCGGAACAACGAAGTTGTTCACGAACACCCCACCGACGACATCGGCATCGACCTTCACCGAATACGTCACCGTCTTGCTCTCACCCGCAGCGAGGGTTCCCGTCACCGAGAAACCATCCGTGCCGACCATCGT
>NZ_JBVHEH010000095.1:0-2856 GCF_055562955.1 Kitasatospora sp. NPDC015121 | reverse complement strand
GGGTCGGCCCCGGCCGGGGAGGCGGCGCCGCCCGATCCGAGAATCCGCCGGCGCCCCGCGTCGGGCAGTTCGACGTCGCCCGGAGTCCCCAGGAGTGGGCCCGGGTCGGCCCGCTCGATCGGCAGCAGCCGAGGGGCGGTCGTGCTCCTGGTCGTGCTCGTCGTCGGTCCGGTGCCCAGCGGGCGGCGCGTACTCATGCACCGATTCTGCGGCCGGGCGGCGGAGTGCAAGAGGTGTCCCGTTCCTGGGTCGTGGTCCTGGTGCTCGTCGTGCTCCTGGTCGTGCTCGTCGTCCTGGTGCTCGTGCTCGTCGCTCGTCGTGGTGATGGCCGGTGTGGCTCGGCGCGTCGTGCTCCTGGGCGTGGTGCTCTGCGTGCATGAGTACGTCTTCACCGACTCCGGAGTACGGGGCGCCCTACCTGCCGGTCACCGGCCGTCTGCCGCAGCGGCCGGTCGAGCACGAGCACCAGGAGCACGACGACGTCGACGCGTACGGCTGCATGTGCTCGCCATGCCTGGCTGCCGAGATGGACGACGACCGCCGCGCTCACGACGAGAGCGAGGGCGGTGCCGACTGGTCGTGATGCATAGGTGTGGGGGCTCGTGGTCGTGCCTGGGGGCGGGGTGAGTCGTTGGCAGCTCATGAGCGATGACGGAGTGATCGGGCGGATCGAGGTCCTGCCGGAGGCGGGGCCGGGCCCGCTGGGGTGCCAGGAGTGCGCAAAAGTCCTGCGGATGTTCGAGCTGCTGGCGGCGGCGGGGTCGGGGGTCTCGGCCCGGCCGGGCGCCTGCACGACGTGCGGGACGCCGACCGCGACCGTGGCGGCCATGGTGGGCGTCCCGATGGTGGTGCTGCCGGGGTCTAGCCTCTCCGGGCATCCCTGACCCCTGGGCAACGCGGAGCCCCCCACCGGCCGGTGGGGGGCTCCTGCGCGTCTGGCGGCCGGTCCCGTACGGCGGCCTGTCGTCTGAGTACGAAACCCCATGTCGCCTGTCACAGGCGCCGGTTACGGTGGGCGATTCCTTGATCACAGAGGCGACGGGGGTCGCGGTGGACGACGTGGAGCGTGCGGAGCGGGACAGCCTGGCGGTGGCCTTGGCGGTGGTGCTGCTGATCGGTCTGGTGCTGATCGCGAGAGAGCTGGTCGGGCTGTGGTGGACGGTGGTGATCGCGTACGGGCCGCTGGTGGCGGCGTACTGCGGGCCGACGCTCGTGCGCCGGGCGGCCCTTGAAGTGGAGGTGGCCCGGTTCCGCCGGGAGGTCCGTCGTGAGGCGGCTCGGTCGTGAGGTCCGCCTGCCGTGCGGTTTGGCCGGCGGACCCGGCCCGCGGATTCGTCGCGGCCCCGGCCGGGATGGATCGGGACCTCTTCTGACTGGCTGCAGAAGAGGTGTCGGCGGCGGGGGAGGCTTGCCCGCCGGGTGATGCCCGCAGGTCAACGCCCTGGGCAAGCCCAGGCTTGCCGGAGGGGGGCTCACACCTCCGGCAGTGGTCCCGGTCCCCCTCCCGGTGCACCTGTGCAGCACCCGGTAGAGGCGTCTCCCGGTGCAACCCCCGACCGCCGGGCCGCCGGAGTGCAAGAGGTGTGCCCGTTCCTGGGTCGTGGTCCTGGTGCTCGTCGTGCTCCTGGTCGTGCTCGTCGTCCTGGTGCTCGTCGTCGATCGGGGTCCGTCGGGTCGTGATGCAAGGGTGTGGGGATTCGTGGCTCCTGGTCCTGGTGCTCGTTGAGCCGGACATGAGCGAGAGCGATGACATTGCGAGCGGGTCCAGGCCGACGCGGGAGTACGGGGCGCCGTGGCTACCGGTGAGGTGTCCGGGCGACTGCCTGTGTGCCGACTGCTCGGACGTGGCGGAGATGCGGGCCGATGCCGATGCGTGGTGGCGTGGGGAACTGGGCGGGGACGCCTGACGGCCGGTCCCGTACGGCGGCCTGTCGGCGTCGTGCTCGGGCGTCGTGAGGTCCGCCTGCCGTGCGGTTTGGCCGGCGGACCGGGCCGAGGGTGCGTGGCGGCCCCGGCCGACCCCGTTTTTCGCACGGGAGGGGCTGAGTGGGGGTCCCTCCGGTCTGGGCGGCAGGGCTTGCCCCAGAGCGCGCCGGTCGTCGGGGTGCTAAGGATCGGGCTTGCCCGACCGCGTAGCGGCGCCGTAGGCGTCCTTGGCGGCCCGGCGGGCGGTGTGCTGGCCTTCGGTGCCGGTCAGGCCGGAGGGACCCCCACGACCCCCGTCACCCCCACCGGCCCGCAGATGTCCACGGTCCCCGGCCCCTCTGGGACTGGTGGCCCCCCGGACGGGCCGCCGGAGGCGTGTCTGTACCGGAAGGTTGTACAACCCCAGCCGTGTGGTCTATGTTGTACCGCATGGCACAGAAAACACCGGCAGAGATGCGGGCGGACGCCGAAGCGGCGCTCACGCCCCTGGGGCAGGAGCGCATCCGGCTCCTGGCCCGACTGGATCAGATCGACTCGGAGTTGCGGCCTCTGGTTCTGGACGCGCTCACGGTGGAGGTCTCGGAACGTCGGATCGGGCAGCTCACCGCGCTGGCGAGGGGCACGATCCGGGCCTGGCGCGCTAAGGGCGCCTGATAACAGCAAAGCGGCCACCCAGTGCTTGGGGCACTGGATGGCCTTCGACCCAAGCGGAAGGCACTCGACATGCCCGCTCAGATCACTGACCAGGCTACCGCCCCGGTAGCCGCCCACTCGAAGAAGCTCACGGCCGCCCGGCGGACGGTGGACCGGCTGCGCCTGGAGGCGTCCGGCGCGAGCAAGGAAGCCGTTGCGGTCTGGGAGGCGGAGAACCGCGTTCAGGACCTCGAAGCCGCCGCCCGGCAGACACAGGTGGCCGCCGCCCGGCAGGCG
>NZ_JBVHEH010000094.1:0-2943 GCF_055562955.1 Kitasatospora sp. NPDC015121 | reverse complement strand
GACAAGGAGTGGTCCGAGCAGATGGAGGCGCGCGTCCTGGACCCTGGGATGACCCCCGCCGCCTTCGGTCGCATGCTCCGCGACGCGCTGGAGGAGGACTTGGGGGTCAAGGTGGCCGATGTGCGCGTGCTTGGGCACGCCTGGGGCTTCGAGGCCGGAGTTCAGCTCTTCAAGGCCAAGCCTGCTGATGTCACCGCACGGCTCGACGACCTGGAGGCGTGCCTGGTGGCCCGCCCCGGATCGATCCTGATCCAGCAGTCGAGCCAGGCCCGGCCGCTGTTCACGCTCCGGGCGCTGGGCAAGGACCCGTGGAAGGGCATGGCGGGCCTCCCGTACCGGATGCCGCGCTCGCAGAAGGTCGCCGAGGACATCCCGGTCGGCCGGTGCCTGACGCAGGCTCCGCTCGCGCTGCCGCTGCTGCGGACCAACGGCGTCCTGGTCGGCGGCCCCGGCTCCGGCAAGTCGACCGCGCTCCTGGACATCGCCGAGGCGCTGACCGCGTGTGAGGACGTTGCGGTCTGGGACATCGACTTGGGGTCGTCCGGCGCGGGCCTGGACCCGATGGGTGCAGCGATCCAGCGCCGTGCCACGAGCAAGGCGGCGGCGAAGATCCTGTTGGAGGACGCGCTCGCCATCGCGAAGGGGCGCCCGCGGCTGTTCAAGCCGATGGGCATGGGCCGCAACTGGCAGCCCTCCCCCACCCACCCGGCGCTCGTGCTGCTGATCGACGAGTATCCGGCGCTCGTCGCGGCCGGGCTGTTCCCGCTCGTTTCGGAGATCATCCGGACCGGCCGCAAGAGCGCGGTGACGGTGATGATGGCCGCTCAGGGCGCTTCCAAGGATTTCCTCGGCGCGGCCGATCCGGCGTCGGTGCCGCTGCGGATCGCGCTGCCCTGCCAGAGCCAGGACGTCACCCGGCTCATGGGCGCCGGCGCCATCGCGGAAGGCTGGGCGGCCCACCGGCTCCAGCCCGCCGAGGGCAACGAGCCGCGTGACGCGTCGGTCTGCTACATCAAGTCCGGCCGTCACGCCGAGCCGATCCCGTACCGGTTCGCGTGGCTGGACGACGAGGACGCGGAACAGCGCGCGATGGAGCGCAAGATGGCTGGGCTCCCCCAGCTCGACGCGGACTCGCTGAAGGTCGCGGGCATCGAGGAGCTGGCCGCGCTCCCGGACACGATCGAGACGTGGGCCCCGGCCGAGGACGAACTCACCGAGGACGGCGAGTACGCCGACGCGGCGGCCGAACTTCCGCTGCCCGAGCTCCCGGCCGCCGCGCTCGCCGTGCTCCAGGAGCACGACGGCCCCGCGATGGAGAGCAAGGAGATCCTGGCCGCGCTCCAGGCGAAGGACGCCGAGGCGTACGGATCGCTGTCCGTCGTCGGCCTCGGGCGGGCCCTCTCAGCGTTCGGCGCGACGGCCCGCAGCTTCGGCCGGGGCCGGGCCGTCTACCTCTCGGACATGATCCAGGCGGCGGCCGACTACCGGGCGAAGGGCGCCTGAGCATCTGCCGCGCATCTGCCGCACGGCGTCAGATGGCCGCGAAGATGCGGCAGATGCGCGGCAGATGAATCCGCAGATGAAAACCGCGTCTGACCTGCTGGAACATGTGCCGCAGCAGATACGGCAGATGGGCCCCGAACCCCCCTTCCAGGCGCTTGGAAGGGGGGTTTCGGCGCCCTCCGGCGCACGGCTTGCGGGACTCCCCTTGCACCACTCGCCCACGTGGTACATACTGAACCAGGCGGCCCGGTGCGGACCGCTTGGACTATTCGCCCCACCCTCAGGAGGAACCCGTGAACGAGGCCCAGCTCGACAACGTGATTGCCCGCATCGACGCGGCGGCCGCCCGGCTCCACGGCCCGGCGTACACCCCGGCGGAGAAGGCCGACGCGGCCGCTCTCCTGCGGGACATGCTGGACGCCGCCCACCGCCACGGCGTCGGCCTGGCTCACTTCGACTTCCTGGTCGACCTCCCGCAGGCGGCCCTCCAGGCGGCCCGGATGAAGAACGAGGACTGACCCACCGGCCCCGGGCGGGCGCTGACCGGCGCCCGCCCCCACCACCCGAGAGGACACCGCCATGACCGCCACCCCGGCCGACATGTCCCACGCGATGCTGATCGCGATCCTGATGCACCACGGCGGGTCGCTGGAGATCCCCGCTTCCGCCTTCGACCGCGACGCGATCGGCGGCATCGACGGGGCTTTCCACGCCGTGGCGATGGAGCCCCTGCCCGGCACCGGCACCCTCCGCATCAGCGTCCGGCCCCGGCCCGACGTCGACGGCGCCGCGATCATCCGCGAGGACTGACCCGCGCGCAGAAGAGCCCCGCCCGGTTCGGGCGGGGCTTCTTTCGACCCATCAGGCCCCATGCGCCTCAGACGGCCTCACGGCGCGTCAGAGGGGGGCAGGGGCACCGATCCGCCCCAGAGGTGCCAGGATCGCTCACAGGCCCCCGTACAGGGCCCCAGACATGGCACAACCCCGGGTTCCGACGCCCGGGGTTGCCGCCCCAACCGGCTGTAGCGAGCCGGAGAGGACGTTTGCTCGTGACGAGCGTACCGATCAGCGCTACCGCTTCACCACACCCCGCCGGGCCGCGCCGCTGCTACTGCGGCAAGCCGCTCGCTCAGACGCCCGGCAAGCGTCCCCGCCGCTTCTGCGGAGAGGCTTGCCGAAGCGCCGCCCGACGGGACCCCGGCGGCTCCAAAAGGGCCGCCGCAGACGCCGTTTCCGCAGGTCAGACCAAAAGCGGTCGCCTAGGGACTGAATCAACAGAGTTTCGCGGGGGTAAAACGGCAACCCCGTCCGGCGGGGCGAAAACGCCCGCCGCCCTGGCGGCGGAGGCGGCCGAAAGGGCCCGGAAGCACAAGGCCCGCCGCTACCAGGGCCGCCGGACGCTGTGGCGGATCACCGGGCAGCCCGCGTGCAAGGGCTGCG
>NZ_JBVHEH010000093.1:0-3358 GCF_055562955.1 Kitasatospora sp. NPDC015121 | reverse complement strand
GCGGGGGTGGGGTCAGAGGGAGAAGACCTCGTCGACCAGGGCGCGCTGTTCGGCGGTGTGGCGCTTGGCGGAGCCGACGGCGGGCGCGGAGGAGGCGGTGCGGGCCACGCGGCGCAGTCGGGCGTTGCCGCCGGTGCGGCCGATGACGACCTGGAGGTGGTCGACGAGGTTCATCGCGATGAAGGGCCAGGCGCCCTGGTTGGCGGGTTCCTCCTGGGCCCAGACGAACTGGACGTCCTGGCCGTAGCGGGCCAGCTCCTCCTGCAGTTCCGCGACCGGGAGGGGGTAGAGGCGTTCGACGCGGACGATGGCGGTGTCGTCGACGCCGCGTTCGGTGCGGGCCGCGTCCAGGTCGTAGTAGAACTTGCCGGAGGTGATGACCACCTTGCGCACCCGGGCCGGGTCGACCGTGCTGTCGCCGATGACGGGACGGAAGGCGCCGGTGAGGAACTCGCTGGTGGCCGACGCGGCGGCCTTCAGGCGCAGCATCGACTTCGGGGTGAAGACGATCAGCGGCTTGTGGTGGGGGTTGTGGGCCTGCCAGCGCAGCAGGTGGAAGTAGTTGGAGGGCAGGGTGGGCATGGCCACGGTCATGTTGTCCTGGGCGCACAGGGCCAGGAAGCGCTCGGGGCGGGCGGAGGAGTGGTCGGGGCCCTGGCCCTCCATGCCGTGGGGGAGCAGGAGGGTGACGCCGGAGTGCTGGCCCCACTTCTGCTCGGCGGAGGCGATGTACTCATCCACCATGGTCTGGGCGCCGTTGACGAAGTCGCCGAACTGGGCCTCCCACATCACCAGCGCGTTGGGGCGGGTGAGGGAGTAGCCGTACTCGAAGCCCATCGCCGCGTACTCGCTCAGGAGGGAGTCGTAGACGGTGAAGCGGGCCTGGTCCTCGGTGAGGTACATCAGCGGGGTGTAGTCCTCGCCGGTGTTGCGGTCGATGAGGACGGCGTGGCGCTGGCCGAAGGTGCCGCGGCGGGAGTCCTGGCCGGCCAGGCGCACGGGGTGGCCCTCCATCAGCAGGGAGCCGATGGCCAGGGCCTCGCCGGTGGCCCAGTCGATGGTGTCGTCCTCCACCGAGGCCGCCCGGCGCTGCAGCTGCGGCAGCAGGCGCGGGTGGACGGTCAGCCAGTCGGGCAGGTTGACCTGGGAGGCGGCGATGCGCTTGACCATCTCGGCGGAGATGCCGGTCTGCAAGGAGACGGGGAAGTCCGCGCTGGGGCGGCCGCTCTCCACCGGCGCCGGCGCGGCGGTGGCCTCGCGGACCTCCGCGAAGACCTTCTCCAACTGCCCCTGGAAGTCCTGCAGCGCCTGCTCGGCCTCCTCCATGGTGATGTCACCGCGCCCGATCAGCGCCTCGGTGTAGAGCTTGCGCACCGAACGCTTCTTGTCGATCAGGTCGTACATCAACGGCTGCGTGAACGACGGGTTGTCGGCCTCGTTGTGCCCGCGCCGCCGGTAGCAGATCAAGTCGATGACCACGTCCTTGTGGAACTGCTGGCGGAACTCGAAAGCCAGGCGCGCCACCCGCACCACCGCCTCCGGGTCGTCCCCGTTGACGTGGAAGATCGGCGCCTCGATCATCCGCGCCACGTCCGTGCAGTACATCGACGAACGCGAAGACGCCGGCGCGGCGGTGAAACCCACCTGGTTGTTGACCACCACGTGCACGGTCCCACCCGTGCGGTAGCCGCGCAGCTGCGACATGTTCAGCGTCTCCGCCACCACGCCCTGCCCCGCGAACGCCGCGTCCCCGTGGATCTGGATCGGCAGCACCGGGAACGTCGTGCCCCCGAAGTCCAAGATGTCCTGCTTGGCCCGGGCGATACCCTCCACCACCGGGTCCACCGTCTCCAGGTGCGAGGGGTTCGCCGCCAACGAGACCTTGATCGTCTCACCGTCCAGGCCCGTGAACGTCCCCTCCGACCCCAGGTGGTACTTCACATCACCCGACCCGTGCATCGACTTCGGGTCCAAGTTCCCCTCGAACTCACCGAAGATCTTCCCGAACGGCTTGCCCACGATGTTCGCCAGCACGTTCAACCGGCCCCGGTGCGCCATCCCGATCACCGCCTCGTCCAGACGGTGCTCGGCCGCGGCGTCGATCGTCGCGTCCAGCAACGGGATCAGCGACTCCCCGCCCTCCAACGAGAAACGCTTCTGCCCCACGTACTTCGTCTGCAGGAACGTCTCGAACGCCTCCGCCGAGTTCAACCGGCGCAGGATCCGCAACTGCTCCTCCCGCTCCGGCTTCGTGTACGGCTTCTCCAGACGCTCCTGCAGCCACCGGCGCTGCGCGGGGTCCTGGATGTGCATGTACTCGATACCCACCGTGCGGCAGTACGTGTTGCGCAACAGGCCCAGGATGTCGCGCAGCTTCATCATCTTCTGCCCGCCGAACCCCCCGACCGCGAACTCCCGCTCCAGGTCCCACAACGTCAACCCGTGCGTGGTGACATCCAGATCCGGGTGCTTGCGCTGCATGTACTCCAACGGATCGGTGTCCGCCATCAAATGCCCGCGCACCCGGTAGGAGTGGATCAACTCCATCACCCGCGCGGTCTTGTTCACCTCGTCGTCGTGCGTGGTGGCCACGTCCGTGGCCCACCGCACCGGCTCGTAGGGAATCCGCAGCGACTCGAACACCTCGTCGTAGAAGCCGTCCGCGCCCAGCAGCAACTGGTGGATCGAACGCAGGAACTCACCCGACGCCGCGCCCTGGATCACCCGGTGGTCGTAGGTCGAGGTCAGCGTCATCGTCTTCGACACGCCCAGACGCGCCAGCGTCTCCGGCGAGGAGCCCTGGAACTCCGCCGGGTACTCCATCGCGCCGACGCCCACGATGGTGCCCTGGTTCTGCATCAGGCGCGGCACCGAGTGCACCGTGCCGATCCCCCCGGGGTTGGTCAGCGAGACCGTCACCCCCGTGAAGTCGTCCATCGTCAGCTTGTTCGCCCGGGCCCGGCGCACGATGTCCTCGTACGCCTGCCAGAACCCGAAGAAGTCCAGCGTCTCGGCCTTCTTGATCGCCGCGACCACCAGCTGCCGGTCACCGTTGGGCTTGACCAGGTCGATGGCCAGGCCCAGGTTCACGTGCGCGGGCTTGACCAGGAACGCCTTGCCGTCCTCCACCCGGTAGGAGTGGTTCATCCCCGGGTTGGCCTTCACCGCCCGCACCAGCGCGTAACCGATCAGGTGCGTGAAGGACACCTTCCCGCCCCGCGCGCGCTGCAGGTGGTTGTTGATCACGATCCGGTTGTCGATCAGCAACTTCGCCGGCACCGCACGCACCGACGTCGCCGTCGGCACCTCCAACGACGCGTCCATGTTCGACGCCACCGCCTTCGCCGGACCACGCAGC
>NZ_JBVHEH010000092.1:0-3414 GCF_055562955.1 Kitasatospora sp. NPDC015121 | reverse complement strand
GTGAATCCGAGTATTCAGTCGACGATTGCGCCGGGCACGATCACGACGATTCCGTTGGGGAAGAAGGATCTCGAGTCGTCGAAGGCGTCGATCACCGCGGAGAACGTGCACGTGAAGGTTGATGCGTGCATGGGGCCGGTGACGATCCGCTCGTACGCACAACTCTCGGTGTCGACGGCAACGTCGGATAACACGTTGTTCGTGTACTCCGATCCCACCTGGCTCTAACCCACGCAGACTTCGCCGGCGCTGCTGGCGAGCAATTCCTGATCCGTCCCGTCCCGGGGTGGTTACTCATCACGCTCACAAAGGAGAAATCATGAAGATTCGTACCTTGGCCACTGCCGGAACCCTCAGCGCAGGTATCGCCCTGATCGGTGTTCTCGGCGCCGGCGTGGCATCTGCTGCAACTCCGATCGTGCAACCGGAACATGGCCGGATCGGACTTTCACTTTCGAACGCCGAAACGGCGGCGCTGGCGGCGAGCCCGATTCCTGATGCGATTGCGAACATCGTTCCAGGTTCGCTGAGGGGGGTCTGGTTGGCGCCTGGTTCCGCGATAACTGTTACCGATGGCAAGGTCGACGCCCTCGAAGGAGCTGTGCTCGGTGAAGCAGCCGCGCGTGGTGGGCATGCCAATGTCTTTGTCTCCGACCCGAATCACCCCGCCAGTGAGGGGCACATAGTGCTGACGGAGCAGTACTGGAACTGATACCAGGCCGAACGCCGGCGACCCGTTGTCCCCGCTCTCCCTTCCTGTTTGGAGTTCCAGCCATGACCGTCAACAACGCCGAACGCCGCAGTGTCCAGTCGGAATCCACTGCCGTCGATAGTAAAGACGTTGCAGACGTTGATGACTGGGATCCGGACAGCGAACTCAGTCCTTTTTCCAAGGCTGTGATCGCTACGGCAGTCGGACTGGGGTTGCTGATCGCGGCATTCGCGGTGATCGGGAAGCTTGCCGGCTGGGCGAACGACTACGGGACGATCCTGGTTTACCTGGCATTCTTCTTGTGGATGTCGATCTCCGGACGGTTGTTCTGGTGGGGCGCAGACAAACTCATCGCGCTACTCCGAACGAAGAAGAGTGACAATCGTGGTGCGCACCGGTGAAGTCCGGTAGACGACTTCGCCGGACTCTCGCGGGAGTGCTTGCCGCTGGGGCGCTGTTGACCGGAGCGGCCGGAGCGATCGGTGCGGGAATTGCACTCTCCGCCGCTCCGGCGAACGCGACGCCGGAAGAAGACTGCGCGGCGGTGCGGGCACGTGATCATCAGATCTACCTGAATCTCATTGCGTCGCTGCCACCTGGCGCACCCATCCCGCCAGAGATCATCAACCCGTGCCTGAGCGCGCCGTCCACGACGGCGACGGCTGCGCCGACGACCACCGTCGGGCTCCCCGGTGCGCAAGCTCCAGGCGGTGGCCCGAATGTCGGGGCCAATGCTCCGACGAACTTTCCCACCTACAACGGCACCCCCATCGTCCCGGTTCCGACGATCGAGGTTCCGCCCATTGCTTCCGAGGCCTCGGCCTCGGAAACTGGTGTCGGTGCATTCCCCAATGCATCGGCATCAGCGGTTCCCTCACCCACACCCACCCCGGGTGAGGGAACCACCACCGATCGTGGTCCCGGACCGATCCCCGCGGATTCGGATTCGAATATCGCACCGGCCCAAACGGTTCCGGACCCGGCAACAGATGTTTCCACCGCCGGGGAGGACTCGGGCCGTGACCGGTATCTCGAACTCGCCCTGATCGGCGCTGCAGCGTTCACCGCTGCGGGTATCGGAGTGCGCGGGCGGCCGGGACCTTTCAGCCCCCGCACGCCCGAATCAGTACTCTCCCAGGCGGTCGGGACTGTCGCGTCGCCGTTGACTGCGTACGCACCTGGCGGGCAGTCCTCGTTGCGGGTGTTCGATCCGATCACCGGCGGAAGCCGGTTCTTCTTCCTGATCCACGACGAAACGTCGTCGCACGAATCCGTGATTCCGGTGACGGTGCCGCCCGGCGGTCACATGAGTGTCAACCCCGATGGCACGGTCACCGTCTTCGACGCCGACGGGAATCCGGTCTCGACAATCGATGCCCCGTGGGCGTACGACGCCAACGGCACACCCATCCCGACGCATTACGAGATCCGGGACGGGCAACTCGTGCAGGTCGTCGACACCACGGGTATCGAGAACGTGCTGTATCCGATTTTGGCGGACCCGCAGGATCGCACACAGAGCGGCAAGAAATCCTCTGCTCCGGCGCGCCCGACCAAAATCTCCGGTGAGGACGACGGCACCCGCTCAGATGACGGTCCACATTGGAACGAGACACCGCAGGTCGAAGGCCACAAGGCCCCCAATCCACCAGTCCAGAAACCGATACCCACTCAACCACCAGTCCCACCCGCGGTCGAGCCCGAACCACAAGTCCCTGAGCAGGCACCGGCGCAAGTCCCTGAGCAGGCTCCGGCGCAAGTGCCGGAGCAGATCCCGCAGCAGTCGCCGGCCGAGGACATCGGCGGGGACGGACCAGGTGCCGGGACATCCCCATCCATCGACCCAGCGCCCGCTACACCGAACGAAACCGACACACCCCAAGCAGAATTGGCAGGAATTCCGATCATCGGCGGCATCTTCAGTGCAGCCGAAGCCGGGCTCATGCTCACCGCTGGAATCGCAGCTTTGTTCGCGCAGATACTTGCAGGTGTGGGTCTGGGGGATTCGGAACTGTTCGGCCGCATGGAAAGTCTCGAGGAATGGGCGCTCGAGGCCGGGGTGAATCTCGCCGAAGTGCTTGTGAAGGCTATGGCTCTGCTTTCTCCGCAGGATCAGGCACTTCTTCGCACTGTCCTTTCTCCGTTCGTGAAGCTGCCCCCAGCGCGTGAGCAGGACACTCCCGGCCACGCCCAGCCCGGGCCGGCCGGACCTGCCGCGAAGCCGCCGCCTCGGAGGCCCACACCGCGGCCTGTACCGCGTCTGCCTGGTGATCACGATCCGACCCAGCCGCAAGATCCCTCCAGCGAGCCGGATTCAGGCGATCCGGCAACACCGTCGGATCCGGGTTTCGAACCACCAGTAGACCCCGGTACCACCACACCTGGATTAGTTGACCCCGAACAACCTTCGGTTCCCGAACCTGGCGAGCAACCGGCCGTCGATCCGGTCAACCCGGGCGGCATTCCGGTCGATCCCGAGACTCCCGGTGCGCCGACCCAGCCCGGACCCCCGGAGTTCGACCCCTTTGATCCCGACCCGGGCACGATCGCCGATCCGACGGTCCGCCCAGATCCCACCGAACGTTCATCCGTCGAGCGCGTACTAGCTGTACGAGGCACGGACGTTAGTTACGCGATGCCGGCGGTAAGCGGCGGGCGGTCGTCCTCCGCGTGTTGAATGCGGTCGGTGGTAATTGTAGTGA
>NZ_JBVHEH010000091.1:0-3506 GCF_055562955.1 Kitasatospora sp. NPDC015121 | reverse complement strand
ACACCCACGACCTCTACAACCGCGTCACCACCCACGGCTACGGCTACGGCCCCGCCTTCCGCGGACTCCAACGCGCCTGGCGCCACGGCGAACAGCTGCTGATCGAGGCGGCGCTCGGTGCCGACGAACGGGCGGGCAGCGAGGCGCATCTGGTGCACCCGGCGCTGCTGGACGCGCCGCTGCACGCGCTGCTGCCGGGTGGTCTGGTGGAGGGTGACGGCACGCTGCTGCCGTTCTCCTGGTCGGGCCTGCGGGTGCACGCGGTGGGCGCGGAGGCGCTGCGGGTGACGTTGACGCCGAGCGGGGCGAACGCGTGGCGGTTCGAGGCGACCGACCTGTCGGGTGCCCCGGTGGTGACCGCGGACGCGCTGACGCTGCGTCCGGTCGACCCCGCCGCGTTCGGGACCCGGGCCGGTGGAGCGGCCGGTGACCTGTTCGCGCTGCGCTGGGACGAGTCGGCGGCGCCCGTCGAGCGGCGGGCGGGTCGGACCGTCCGGCTGGCCGGCCCGTGGGCGGGCGAGCTGCCCGGGTCGGCGCACCTGGCCGCGGCGGAGGCGTTGCGCACCGTCCAGGAGGCCCTGACCGAGGCGGACGAGGACGCGGTGACGACGATCGTCACCGAGCTGGCCGTGAGTGTGGCGGGCGGGCCGGTGGATCCGGTGGCCGCCGGGATCTGGGGTCTGGTGCGCACCGCGCAGACCGAGCAGCCCGGACGTTTCGTGCTGGTGGACGTGGAGCCCGGGGCGGAGCTGCCTGCCGACCTGCCCGTCGACGAGCCGCAACTCGCGCTGCGCGAGGGCACGTCGTACGTGCCGCGGCTGGTCCGCGCGGAGGCTGCGGCGGAGTCGGCGGTGGAGTCGGCGGCCTGGGACCGGGACGGCACCGTCCTGATCACCGGCGGCACCGGCACGCTCGGCGTGCTGGCGGCCCGGCACCTGGTGGTCGAGCACGGCGTGCGGCACCTGCTGCTGACCAGCCGCAGCGGCCCGGACGCGCCCGGCGCCCGCGAACTGGTCGCCGAACTCGCCGAGTTCGACGCGGAGGTGACCGTCGCGGCCTGCGACGTCGCCGACCGCGCGCAGCTGGCCGCACTGCTGGCCGCGATCCCCGCCGACCGCCCGCTGCGGGCCGTCGTGCACACCGCCGGCGTCCTGGACGACGGCGTGGTGGGCGCGCTCACCCCCGAGCGGCTGGCGAACGTGCTGCGCCCGAAGGCCGACGCCGCCTGGCACCTGCACGAACTCACCCGCGACCTCGACCTGACCGCGTTCGTCCTCTACTCCTCGGTCAACGGTCTGGTGGGCGGCGCCGGCCAGGCCAACTACGCGGCCGCCAACGCCTTCCTGGACGCGCTGGCCGCGCACCGCCGCGCCCTCGGCCTGCCCGCCACCTCGCTGGCCTGGGGCCTGTGGGAGCAGAGCAGCGGCATGACCGGTGCGATGAGCAGCACCGACGTGCTGCGGATGGGCCGGGACGGCATCAAGCCGCTCGCCCCGGAGGCCGGGCTGCGCCTGCTGGACGAGGCGCTCGGCCACCCGGACGCCACGCTCGTCCCGCTGCGTTTCGAGGCCCCCGCTCCGGCCGCGAGCGTCCGGGCGGTGCCGCCGCTGCTGCGCGGTCTGGTCCGGGTGCGGGCCCGGGCGGCGAGCCCGGTCGCGGCGACCGGTTTCGCCGGGAGCCTGGAGCTGCTGCCCGCCGACGAGCGGGAGCCCCGGATCACCGCGCTGGTGCGCGAGTCGGCGGCCGAGGTGCTCGGCCACAGCAGGCCCGACGCGATCGCGCTGGACCAGCCGTTCAAGAACGTCGGCTTCGACTCGCTGACCTCGGTGGAGCTGCGCAACCGCCTGAGCACCGCCACCGGTCTGCGGCTGCCCACCACGCTGGTCTTCGACTACCCGACGCCCGGCGCGGTCGCCGGCTACCTGGCGGGCAAGCTGCTGGGCACGGCGGACGCCGCCGCCACCGTGGCGGCGCCGGTCGAGGCCGCGGACGGCGAGCCGATCGCGATCGTCGGCATGGCCTGCCGCTTCCCCGGCGGCGCGAACACCCCGGAAGAGCTGTGGCGCCTGGTCGCCGAGGGCCGGGACGCGATCGGGGAGTTCCCCACCGACCGCGGCTGGGACCTGGCCGCGCTGTTCGACCCCGACCCCGAGCGGGCCGGGACGACCTACACCGACCGGGGCGGGTTCCTGTACGGCGCGGGCGAGTTCGACGCGGGCTTCTTCGGCATCTCGCCGCGCGAGGCCCTGGCGATGGACCCGCAGCAGCGCCTGCTGCTGGAGGTGTCCTGGGAGGCGTTCGAGCGGGCGGGCATCGACCCGGCCGGGCTGCGCGACTCCCAGACCGGCGTCTTCGTCGGCTCGATGTACCACGACTACGCGCCCCCGGTCAGCCTGATGCCCGCCGACCTCGAAGGCATCCTGCTGACCGGCAACACCGGCAGCGTCGTCTCGGGCCGGCTCGCCTACCAGTACGGCCTGATCGGCCCGGCGCTGACCGTCGACACCGCCTGCTCGTCGTCGCTGGTCTCGCTGCACCTGGCGGTGCGTTCGCTGCGCTCCGGCGAGTCCTCGATGGCCCTGGCAGGTGGCGTCACCGTGATGGCGAAGCCCGGCACCTTCGTCGAGTTCTCCCGCCAGCGCGGCCTGTCCGCCGACGGCCGCTGCAAGGCCTTCGCGGCCGGTGCGGACGGCACCGGCTGGGGCGAGGGCGTCGGCGTCCTGGTCCTGGAGCGGCTGTCGGACGCCCAGCGCCTGGGGCATAAGGTGCTCGCGGTCGTGCGCGGCACCGCCGTCAACCAGGACGGCGCCAGCAACGGCCTGACCGCCCCCAACGGCCCCTCCCAGCAGCGGGTGATCCGGGCCGCGCTGGCCGACGCCGGACTGACCACCGGCGAGGTCGACCTGGTCGAGGCGCACGGCACCGGCACCAAGCTCGGCGACCCGATCGAGGCCGAGGCCCTGCTCGCCACCTACGGCCAGGACCGGGGCGAGAGCAAGCCGCTCTACCTCGGCTCGCTGAAGTCGAACATCGGCCACACCCAGGCCGCCGCCGGCGTCGCCGGGGTGATCAAGTCGGTGATGGCGATCCGGGCCGGCGTCCTGCCCGCGACCCTGCACGTGGACGCGCCCAGCCCGTTCGTGGACTGGGAGGCGGGCGAGGTCGAACTCCTCACCGAGGCCCGCGACTGGGAGACCGACCGGCCGCGCCGGGCCGGCGTCTCGGCGTTCGGCATCAGCGGCACCAACGCCCACGTGATCATCGAGCAGGCGCCCGTCGTCGCCACCGAGGAAGCGGCACCCGCCGCCCCGGCCCCGACGGTCGTCCCCTGGGTGCTCTCCGGCGCGGACGAGTCCGCTCTGCGCGACCAGGCCCGCCAGCTGGCCGCGTTCGCCGGGACCGGCCTCGACACCGACCCCGTCGCGACCGCCCGCGCGCTGGCCACCGCCCGCACCACCTTCACCGAACGGGCGGTCGTGCTGGGCACCGACCTCGCCGCCCTCACC
>NZ_JBVHEH010000090.1:0-3519 GCF_055562955.1 Kitasatospora sp. NPDC015121 | reverse complement strand
GGCCGACCCAGTACAGCACCGAGTTCCCGCGGCCGGACTCGTAGTCCGCGTCGGCCCATGCGCCGAGCCGGTCTTCGACAGCCTGCCGGTCTCGGTCTTCGCCTTCGACCGGCCAGGTGTTCAGGTCGAGGCCGAAGGGAGCCAGCAGACGGGCGATCTCCCTAACGTGGCCCTCGGTGTCGAGATTGTCATGGTGGCGGTAGGCGGTGAAGTTCACCGGAAACACCCCGGCCTGAGAACCCGCGCCGGCCGCACTCCCCACAATGCCCATAGCGCACGACGATAGACACCCGCGCCCGCCCGCGTTCCAGGCTTCACCGAACGGCAACCACCACCCCGGTCCGGCTTGTACCCGACCCGCTCGTGATCAGCAGGTCAGCACCAGGTCAGGAACACCCCTGGCGATCAAACCACGTCGGTGGGCACGGACGACACGTCGATCACGAGGAAGCCCGTGTCGGTGCCTGCGATGAGCAGGCCGTGAGCTGTTGTCAGAGAGTGGACTCCGTCAGCCATGGGAAGTACGTGCGCTGTTTGCGTGCGGGGGCTCCAGATTCGCACCGTCCCGTCGTCGCCGCCGGTGGCAAGTCGGGGGGTCCCGTCGGACGCGGTGAACACCCCCACCGCCCGCACCCTGCGAAAGTGGCCGGTGAGGGGGTCGCCTTCCTGGGTGCCGGTGGCGGGGTTCCAGATCCGCACCGTCCCATCGTCGCCGCCCGTGGCAAGTCGGGGGGTACCGTCCGGCGCGGTGAACACCCCCACCGCCCACACCCAGTCATCGTGGCCGGTGAGGGGGTCGCCTTCCTGGGTACCGGTGGCGGGGTCCCAGATCCGCACCGTCCGGTCGCCGCCAGTGGCGAGGCGGGGGCTGCCGTCGGGTGCGGTGAACACCGCCACCGCCCGCACCGGGCCGTCGTGGCCGGTGAAGCGGTGGCCTTCCTGGGTGCCGGTGGCGGGGTCCCAGATCCGCACCGTCCCGTCGTCGCCGCCGGTGGCAAGTCGGGGGGTGCCGTCAGGTGCGGTGAACACCCCCACCGCCCGCACCCCGCGGAAGTCACCGGTGAAGGGAACGCCCTCCTGGGCGCGGGTGGCGGGGTTCCAGATCCGCACCGTCCCATCGTCGCCGCCCGTGGCAAGTCGGGGGGTACCGTCCGGCGCGGTGAACACCCCCACCGCCCACACCCAGTCATCGTGGCCGGTGAGGGGGTCGCCTTCCTGGGTACCGGTGGCGGGGTCCCAGATCCGCACCGTCCCGTCGTCGCCGCCAGTGGCCAGGCGGGAAGTGCCGTCAGGTGCGGTGAACACCCCCACCGCCCGCACCCAGTCGTCGTGGCCGGTGAGGAACTCGCGTTCCTGGGCGCGGGTGGTGGGGTTCCAGATCCGCACCGTCCCATCGTCGCCGCCCGAGGCCAGGCGGGAAGTGCCGTCAGGTGCGGTGAACACCCCCACCGCCCGCACCCCGCCGTTGTGGCCGGTGAAGGGAACGCCCTCCTGAGCGCGGGTGGCGGGGTCCCAGATCCGCACCGTCCCATCGTCGCCGCCCGAGGCCAGGCGGGGGGTGCCGTCAGGTGCGGTGAACACCCCCACCGCCCGCACCCCGCGAAAGTGGCCGGTGAAGGGAACGCCCTCCTGGAAGCCGGTGGCGGGGTTCCAGATCCGCACCGTCCGGTCGCCACCGGTGGCGAAGCGGGGGGTGCCGTCAGGTGCGGTGAACATCGCCACCACCCGCACCCAGTCGTCGTGGCCGGTGAGGAACTCGCGTTCCTGGGCGCGGGTGGCAAGGTTCCAGATCCGCACCGTCCCGTCGTCGCCGCCGGTGGCGAGGCGGGGGGTGCCGTCGGGTGCGGTGAACACCGCTACCGCCCGCACCCAGTCGTCGTGGCCGGTGAGGGGTTCGCCGTCCTGGGTGCCGGTCGCGGGGTTCCAGATCCGCACCGTCCGATCGTCGCTGCCGGTGGCCAGCCGGGGGGTGCCGTCAGGTGCGGTGAACACCCCCACCGCCAACACCCCGCCGTCGTGGCCGGTGAAGGGTTCGCCGTCCTGAGTGCCGGTCGCGGGGTTCCAGATCCGCACCGTCCCATCGTCGCCGCCGGTGGCCAGCCGGGGGGTGCCGTCAGGTGCGGTGAACACCCCCACCGCCCACACCCCGCCGTCGTGGCCGGTGAAGGGTTCGCCGTCCTGAGTGCCGGTCGCGGGGTTCCAGATCCGCACCGTCCCGTCGCTGCTGCCGGTGGCCAGCCGGGGGGTGCCGTCAGGCGCGGTGAACGCCGCCACCGCGTTCACCCGGTCGTTGTGGCCGGCGAGTTGGAGGTGGAGCTGGCGGGGCCGGACGGCGCCGGTGGTGAGGGTGGGCGGCCAGGCTCCGGTGGTGTGGGGGTGGGGTTCGGCGGGGGGCGGGTTGCCTTGGAGGTAAGTAGTGCCGAGGCGTCGCCACCAGCGGCGCCACGCGGCGGCAGTGCCCGGCTCCCGGCTGTTGGCGGTGTCGTGGGCGTGGTGTTGGTGGAGGACGGTGCCGGTGATCGCGGGCGGCAGCGCGCCTGGGTCGAGGCCGTGGTGGAGGGCGTTGGTGGTGATGCTGGTGAGGTCGAGGGTGTCGAGGACGTCGGGGTGGGCGTCCAGGATGGTGAGGGCTCCGGCGGCGTGTCCGAGGCGGGCGTGGGTGGCGAGGTGGTGGCGGATGTAGGGGCTGACGTCCGGGGGCCGGGACGCGCTGCCGGGTGTGTGCCGGTGCTGGAGGGTTTCTCGAGCGTGGGCGCTGAGGGCCGTGGTGATACGGGCATGGGCCCCAGCGATGTCGGGGCGGGTGGTGAAGTGCTCGGTGAAGGTGCGGTGGGCGAGGCGGTAGACACTCTGGCCGTGTTCGTGGTCGAGAGCGAGGTAGGGGGCGGCATGCTGGAGCAGCCGTTTGATGCTCTGCCTGCTCTGACCGGGATTGGTGGTGAGGGCGTCGGCCACGGCCGCCCAGACGCCGTCCTGGTCGGGCAGGCCGCGGCCCTGGGCGAGGCCGAGGGCTTGCAGTAGCGGGAGGTAGTGGGGGTTGACGCCTCGCAGGCGCTCCAAGGCGCGGTCGAAGAGCTCCCGGTGGGTGCGGCCGACCAGAGGGCCCGGGTCGGTGAGGAGGTCCGGATTGTTGAGGAGTTCGTGGGCAGCGAGGCGGGCGTAGAGGAACTGCTGCGGCTCCACGCCGCTCTCCTGGTCGTCGGTGACGAGGCGGCGGACGGTCTCCTCGATGAGGGTGTAGTCGGCGTCCAGGGTCCCCTGGTGCTTGGCGGCGTGGAGTTTGGCGCGCAGATAGCCGGCGATCGCTTCCGGGTCCCGGGACACCTCCACGTACCGCGGGCCGGGGACCGCTTGGCTGTCGGGGGCGATGGTGCGCGGGTTGAGGGCGTCGAGAAGGTCGGTGTCAGCGGGGGCGGGGTGGTCCGGGCCCTCGCGGGTGGAGCGGCGGGTGCCGACGATCATGCGGACGGCCGGGAGGGACGCGAGGGGGCGCAGGATCTGGTCGGCGATGAGCAGGGG
>NZ_JBVHEH010000089.1:0-3561 GCF_055562955.1 Kitasatospora sp. NPDC015121 | reverse complement strand
GCTCAATGCGTTTGCGATCACCTTCGAAGGACGCATCACCCTGAACGGTAACTAACCGACATCAAGGTCGGATCCACCGTTAATCGGACACTCCCGGATGCATCGTAGCGAACGGGAGTGGTGTTGTTTTGGGAATATTGGGTGATGAAATCGGTTGGATCCGCCGAGGTTGGTATCCACATGGTCGGAAGATTCCAAGAGCGTGATGTTTGGGTGCCTTTTGTGGGTCCCAATGCCGCTATACGCATTTCGATGCTGTCCAACGCGTTTTGGCTGCGCGTAGACCCAGCCCATGCTTGTAACGATCTCCTGAGAGCGTTGGGTCGGTGGCGTCGAGTTGGTCGAAACTTGCTTGAAAGAATTTGAGGTTGCCCCAGTCGGGCTGTGCCCTGGATGGACACGGCATGATGGGTACGTGAACCTTGACGAGCTCTACTGCGACCTGCATGCGCATCCAGAACTTTCCTTCGAAGAAACACGCACGGCTGCAATCGCTGCCGCGGAACTTCGGGCCGCAGGGTTCGCTGTTATCGAGGGCGTCGGAGCCACGGGGGTCGTCGGTGTGCTTCGGAACGGTAGTGGGCCGACGGTGCTGCTGCGAGCTGACATGGATGCATTGCCGGTGGTGGAGGCCACTGGTCTGGCGTATGCCAGCATCACATCAGGTGTCATGCACGCGTGCGGGCATGACGTGCATGTTGCCTGTCTGATCGGCGCGACTCGGGAGCTTGCCGCGACGCGGGGGGATTGGAGTGGCACGGTCGTGGCTGTGTTTCAGCCAGCCGAGGAGGTCGGGCGCGGCGCGCAGGCAATGCTCGACGACAGGCTGTATGAAAGAGTGCCGATACCGGATGTCGTACTCGCCAGCACGTCGGGCCCGCACCCGCCGGGATGGTCGGAGCTCACTCTGGCGCGGCCTTCGCTTCAGCTGACAGCATCGACATAACGGTGCAGGGACGTGGTGGACACGGATCGAGGCCCGAGACCACGATCGATCCGATCGTCATCGCTTCGTCCATCGTCGGGCGGTTGCAGACCATTGTCTCCCGGGAGATTGCGCCGAAGGAGACCGCGGTGGTTACCGTTGGGCGGCTCAACGCCGGCACAAAGAACAACATCATCCCTGACAGCGCGGAGCTTGGCCTGACCATTCGCTCCTACAGTGAGGATGTGCGGGAGCGTATGTTGGCTGCGATCGAGCGCATCGTGAGTGCCGAGGCGGCAGCGTCCGGAGCGCCGGATCCTGTGATCGTGCGGGCGGAGTCTTTTCCCGTTACGGTCAATGGAGACAATGCTACTGAGCGCACGATGGTCGCGTTCCGGTCGGCGTTCGGCGACGACACGGTCTTTGACCCCGGGCAGGTCTCGGGAAGCGAGGATGTCGGTTTGCTCGCTACTGCTGCGAGTGCGCCGTTGGTCTACTGGATTCTCGGGGGTACGCACCCGGCAACGTATCGGGCCGCTGCGGAGGCAGGGAGCATCGACCGCGATATCCCATCGAACCACTCGGCCTATTTCGCTCCGGAAGTTCAACCGACACTTAACCGTGGGGTCGCTGCCTTGGTGATCGCCACTCGGGAGTGGTTGCGAGTCTGAGCCTGGTCGAGGGCCACACGCACGCGTCTTCACCGCCAAGACGACGAAGTTAGTCGGACCGACGGCGTAACTGTGCACATGATCGTCGCCGTCGACGTTTCGTACTCAACCCGCCCATCTAGATCTGATTGTCTACACGGGAATCGTGGGCAAGGCGCATGATCGACTCTATGAATCCAGTCGGTTGCCGACATTCTGATCTTGAGCTTCGCCGTTCAGCCGGATATGGACGCGATCATTGACAGTTTCGCCCAGTCCTATTTCGCTGAACGGCTATGGTCGGTCCATGCTTATTGCACGGATGCAAATACTAGGACTGATTGTGGGTCCGGCGATTTTTGGGCTTTCGCCGCTGTTCTGGAACGACGGGCATTACGGAGTGGTCGGTGGCATGCTCATCGCTGTATCGACCGTGCCGTGGGTGTTCGGGCTCCTAGGTGAGTACGAGAAGCTGCGTGCCCCCTTCCCGGTTGTGTCTGGGCTGTGGTTCTTGCTGGTGCTGGTAGGCATGTTCGGGACTGTCGCGTTCGGGCTGCAAGGTTTCTTCGAGGGTGTCTTCGGCGTCGACGACAGTTCGGCACTAGCGTCGTTCGCCGGCTACCCGACGGCCGGCACAATCATGTTGCTGCTCGCGGGGCCGACCTTTCCCTTCGCGCTTGTTGTGTTTGGAACCATGCAGTGGCGTGCCCGCACGGTTCCGCCGGCCTGCGCTGTCCTAGTGCTCATCGCGGCGGTTGCGTTCCCGATCGCCCGAGCTACGCGTGAGGTGCCCGTAGCAATCGTCGCCGACCTCGTGATGGTAGCAGCGTTCTGCGGAGTGGCGTGGTATGCGTGGACAAGGCAGATCGCCGCCGTCGACAACTCTTGACTCTGTATTAGTAAGTGACCGAATTATTCTGTACTGCAATATGATACGAAATGCGAGGTGCCGCGATCATATCGGTGTTCTTGTCGGGTTAGGCAGGACTTGATGAGTCACCCTGACTGCCAGTGAAAGCTGTCCAATCGGTGCCATCAAGACGATCTTAGTGAGGACGGAAGGTGTCAGGTGTTCGCGATCGTCAGTGTCGACACAGGCGCTCGCACCGCAATCACGCGGGTGATCACTACTCGCAGCATCGTGCTTTCCGGTTTTCCTCGTTCACCTCCTTACCACGGAATCAGGTCATCTAGTCGTCTGGCAGCCAGACAGGCACCATATTCTCGAAGACAGCTAGCGGTCGTCGGGCGTGGAGAACGATTCGGCACAAACCAGCGGTTGATGTGGGATCTCAAACGCCGCCTCGCTGAAGTGGCGCGGTTGGGGAAACCCGATCTGCTTTCGCTCACCTGGACTTAGGCACTGACCTTGACAACGAAAGGATTCAAGCCTTTGACCGCACAGACGTATGTCGTCGTTGCCGAACTAGATGTTGCGGGTACGGACGTTGATGACGCGGGACTGAAGTAGACGGGCTGGTCCTCGGCGCGAGAATAGGAATTGCGACATAGCCGTTCTCGACCAAGAAGGACCAGCCCTGTGACACACCGTAATGCCCCACTCACCGTCGAGGGAAGACGACGCCTGATCGAGCGGTGTCACGACCGCCCGATCGCCCACGTCGCCGCCGAAATGGGCATCTCCCGACAATGCGCCTCCAAGTGGGTCAACCGGTATCGCAAGTACGGTGACCTGGGATTACAGGACCGATCCAGCACGCCGCACCATCAACCGACCGCTACAGCGGCAGGGCTTGTGGCCGAGATCGAAGCAATGCGCCGGAGCCGGAAATGGTCGGCTTCACGAATCACGTTCGAACTGGGCACCGACGGCATCGTCATTGCTCGTCGGACGGTCACGAGAATCCTGCGGAGCCTGGGATTGCACCGTCGCCGGTTCATCGACCCGAACGGCGAAACCAACCGAAAACCCCAGGTCATCGCCGCCAAGCGACCTGGTCAGATGGTCCACGTCGACGTCAAGAA
>NZ_JBVHEH010000088.1:0-3828 GCF_055562955.1 Kitasatospora sp. NPDC015121 | reverse complement strand
TTGCTGTTGATGGTCAGTTTCGCAACTTCCATCCTGCCGCGAAGGACCAGCCCGTCCACTTCAATCCCGCGTCAGCAACGTCCATACCCGCAACAGCTAGGCCGATGACCGTTTCGTTTCCTTGATCGCTACGGGATCATCCTGGCGGACGATAAATGCCGAGGACTTTTGCAGCGTGAACGGTGGAAAGGAGCCGTGGCGTCTCGATTGCATCGGCGATGCGGTCGAAGTCAGCGGCGGTCAGCACACGCAGGGACAGCAAACCTAAGGTGTACGTGTCGAGAATTTCCAGCGCAGCGGTGGTGGCCTGCCGGACGGATACGGCAGGAATGGTGAATACGACTTCGACCCAGCCGAGTTCCGAGCGCTGGACGGCACCGTGGTGATCGATTATGGGCGGGAGAAGTTCACCGCTGACGTTCTCGTCGAATTGCATGTCGAGTTCGGCGACGACGACATACGCCTGTTGCGTCACAGGATTCGAACCCTCTCATTGTCACGGTCGGTAGTGAATTCAGGACGGGCGAGAGTAGATCGGGGTGCTGCCTAAACTCAAACCCTTCGTTCGGCCGCAACCCCTTCGATCCAGAAAGTCGTTGCGGCTGAACAAGCTTAATTCAGTGCATCGCCAGACCGAACCAGGCCGACGCTCCTAGCAGTAGGAGCGCAATGAGGATGACGGCGCGGGTGGTGTAAACGTGTCGCATCAGGACTCCGATCAGACGAAAACGAATCGTTCGGTGTGAAGATTTTGCGCCGGCACTCCCAGCTCGGTCAGTGACTCCTCGACAGCATTGAGCATCGGGGCGGGCCCACAGGTGAAGTACTGCAGTCGCTGATAGCGATCAGGCAGGTGGCGGACGATCATTTCGCGATCGAGGTAGCCTTGTTCACCGGTCCACCCTTCGGGTGGCGTCATCAGGATATTGACGATGGTGAGGTTCAAACGACGTTTAAGGCTTTCTAGTTCCTCGTCGAATGTGATGTCGTCGAGTGAGCGGCTGGCGTAGTACAGCAGATACGGTCGATTGTCGCTGCGGTCAGCCATGGTGCGCAGAATGCTGATCATCGGAGTAATACCGACACCTCCTGCGATGAGAACGAATCCCGGTCCTTCATTGCGATCTGGCGTGAAGACGCCGTGCGGCCCGTCGATGTATGCGCGGGTGCCCGGGGCGATAGTTCGGACGGTGGAGGTGAAGTCGCCGAGCGCCTTGATCGTCATGGACAGCACTGACGCGTTCTCGGCACTCGACGAAAACGAGAACGGATGTGACGTCACCGAAAACGGTGACCGATCGACGGTCAGCCAGCCGAACTGCCCGGGCTCGAACCGGAAACCCTTGTGCCCGACTGGGATCATCGTCAACGTCACGGCGTCACCGCGTTCGTGGACCACGGACTTGATCTTCCAGGGGCGACGAAGGCGCTCGAGCGGCCGGATCACCCGAACCCACAGCAACAGCAAGATCAACGCGCAGGTCATGATCGCCCACAACCATTTCTTCCAGGCATGGTCGACGTAATATCCGACCAGGAACACGTGCGCCACGGCGAAGGCGACAACTATCACCGAGATCGCCCCGTGGAGCACTTGCCACACCTCGTAGCGAATATTCATCCGCCGTCTCCAGATCGAGGTGGCAATGAGCACCAGCAGCAGCACTGTCGAGGTGACCGCGAACCGTGCACGCCAGGGGGCGTGCGCAAGGTTGAGCAGTCCGACGATGTCGATTCCCGCCAGCTGCAGGAGGATCGGGTGCGCCAAGATGAACGCCAAGGCGACATAGGAGATCTCGCGATGAAATTGAACTAGGGCATCTTCGCCGAAGGGTTCAGCCGCTGCCTGGAAGCGTGCCACCAGTGCGAACTGCATCCCCATCATCGACAGCCCGATAAAGCCAAGTGCGACAGAGAATTCGGTCAGGAAACCCCGACCCGGACCGGGGTGACCGAGCACCGCGAACACTAGCGGCATTACTGCCACTGCCAAGTAGAGTCCAATCCAGGCGACCGCACGTGTTAGCAATGTCGTCATCGAAAATATCCTACTCATCACGATAGGTCGGAAGGTTCGGCACGAAGATTATCGGATAGTCACCGAAGCGGAACGCTACTCCTAACGCGCCAGAACAAGAACATTAGGCATACGACTTTCGACTGACCTGAACGGTAAGAATTTTCAGCTCCACAATCGGGAGGGACGAGCGGGACGCTTTCGGATCGCCGGGGGCGATGCTGGTAATCCGTTAAGCCCGAGCCGAACAGCAGTGGCGGACGCTGGTAACTCAGCCTCATTGAAGGTCGCACACCCACAAACAATCGGATTGCGATGTTGCCCGACGCTATCTGCGGGCTGCGGAAGACCGCGAGTTACTGGCCCAGTACCTGGGTGAGTCCATGATCTGGTGCGGCAGAGCGCGTGGTCGGGTGTAGTGCCACCGGAGAGTGGCCAAGTCGGGCGCAGCTGTGACCTCTCGACCGTCGCCCGGGCCCGGCACGATTCCGAGCGCCATCAATAACATTCCAGTTGAGGCACCCGGCATCGGTGCGCGAAAGTCGTAGCTGATCCTTCTCTATCCACTGTGTGAACGGCGTTGTTCGACGGTCAACGCGAGGGCCGTGACAGCTAGGTCGCTGGTGCTTGTGACATCGAGCCCAGTGAGGGTGGTGAAGTCCCGAAGGCGTCGGCGCACCGTGTTTCGGTGCCTGTGTGTGCGTTCGGCGATGTTCGCGATAGTTCCCCCGTACGCGACCAGGTCGCCGACAGTCTCCAACAGAGCGGTGCGCTCGTACTCGCTCAGCATTTGTAGTGGACCGAACACTGCCTTGTGCACAGCATCGGCTACTTCGGCGTTTCCAGCTGCGATAGTGTGCAACCAGGTCTCGCGCACATGGCGCACCCCTGGAGTGACTCGGCCTTCGACTGTGGTCCGTGCAAGGCGAATTGCGCCAGGAACGTGTGCGAGTCCCTCGGCGTCCACCACGGTGCAGACGTGGTCCTCCAGTGCGACAAGATAGTCGATGAGGTTGGTTCTGGTATTCGGACGGTGAACGATCGCACGTAACTCATGTCCGTACCAACCGAAATGGTGAGCGATGCCGCTGGAACTCAATCGATGGGCGCAGCCGCCGATTAGCTCGGGTTGGGGAACGCCAAAATCCCCGACAGGACACAGGAATGTACCCGAGACTGGCAGGCCGAGAATCTGGGCGGCGTTGTCAACGGCGACGTGATTAGCTGCTCCGTCTATGAGCAGTTGGTCGAATGCCTCGGCTCGAATCTCCTCGAGTCCTCCTTGAGCAACTTGGTAGCCGCGCACCATTTCCTCGGTGCTCGTTTCGACCGTCTCCCACACTATGACCGACAACAGTTCGAGGAAGTCGGTTCGCGCAGCGAGATCAAGGTATCGGCCTTCGGCGATGAGTGCATCCCACAGCGTGCGTAGGTCGATTCGAAACGAATGGAGCACGGTCGGCAGCGGTACGTGCTGTTGCGCCCGGATGGTCCCAACGTCCAACGCAGCGGTGAGCAAGGCTTGCGGGCACAGGGTCGCCGACCAACGACTCGATCGGGCATCTCGCCTCGGTGCCAACCGCACCCTGGCGCCCTCGGACACTCTCGGTGACGACGTCGCCGACGCTGGGACTGTTTCGTAATCGGTGTTTTGGCCCGAGACGCTGAGTGAATGCTCGGCGAGGAGGTGCCGAGATGACGACACTGGAGAATGTTACGAAGAAGAGGGCCGAGCCCTCCGCGGAAGCTGCGGCGGCCGCGGAGTTGGTGCGCCTGGCCAAGGAGCAGGGCCTGTCGCTGACCGGGCCGGA
>NZ_JBVHEH010000087.1:0-4604 GCF_055562955.1 Kitasatospora sp. NPDC015121 | reverse complement strand
ATCGAAGAGGCCGCACTGTCCAAGGAAACGGACGCGGCCAGCAAGGCGCGCCTCGAAGAATTGCGCAAGGAGCTGGCCGACCTGCGGGCCGAGGCCGACGCCCGGCACGCTCAATGGGAGGCGGAGCGGCAGGCGATCCGGCGGGTGCAGGAGCTGCGGGGAGAGCTGGAACGATTGCGCCACGAGGCCGAGGAGGCGGAACGCAACTACGACCTCAATCGGGCCGCCGAGTTGCGGTACGGCGAGATCACCGCGCTGGAGCGCCGGCTCGAGGCGGCGGAGGAGCAACTGGCTACCAGGCAGGGCCGGAATCCGTTGCTGCGTGAAGTGGTCACCGAAGACGAGATCGCAGAGATCGTGGCCGCATGGACGGGTATCCCGGTCGCCCGGCTGCAGGAAGGTGAGCGGGAGAAGTTGTTGAAGCTCGACGAGATTCTCCACGAGAGGGTCGTCGGTCAGGACGAGGCGGTGCAACTGGTCGCGGACGCGGTGATCCGGGCGAGGTCCGGTATCCGTGATCCGCGCCGGCCGATCGGTTCGTTCATTTTCCTGGGCCCGACGGGCGTGGGAAAGACCGAGCTTGCAAAGACGCTGGCCAGCGCCCTATTCGACAGTGAAGACAACATGGTGCGCCTCGATATGAGCGAGTACCAGGAACGGCACACGGTGAGTCGGCTCATCGGTGCACCTCCCGGGTACGTCGGGTACGACGAAGGTGGCCAGCTCACCGAGGCGGTGCGGCGTAAGCCGTACTCCGTGGTGCTCTTCGACGAGATCGAGAAGGCCCACGCCGACGTCTTCAATACCCTGCTGCAGGTGCTCGACGACGGCCGGATCACCGATTCTCAAGGGAGGCAAGTCGATTTCCGGAACACGGTGATCATCATGACCTCCAACATCGGATCCCAGCATCTCCTCGAGGGGGTCACAGCCGACGGCGAAATCAAGCCGGACGCCCGGGAGCGGGTGCTGGCGGAACTGCGCGGGCATTTCCGCCCCGAATTCCTCAACCGGGTCGACGACATCGTGTTGTTCTCCCCGCTCACGCTGCCCCAGATCGAGTACATAGTGGAACTGCAGCTCGCCGATCTTCGGAACAGGTTGTCGGAGCGCCAGATACACCTGGATATCACGCCGGAGGCACGCCGGCTGATCGCCGAACACGGTTTCGACCCTGTCTACGGTGCGCGGCCGCTGCGCCGGTACATCGCCCACGAGGTCGAAACCAAGATCGGCCGTGCACTGTTGCGGGGTGAAATCAAACCGGGTGGCACCATCAGTGTCACGGTGGACGGCGGCGAGCTTGCCGTCGCGTATGCCGAACCCGCCGTCGCGGCGGCCTGAGAAGAGGTGTCGTCATGGGATCCGACAAGGTGAAGTGCCCGCACTGCGGCAAGACCAACAACATCCCGGCAGCAGGGGAAGGAAAACCTCGCTGCGGGAACTGCCACGAGCCGCTGCCCTGGATCGCCTCGGCAGGAGACGGTGACTTCGCGGAGGTCGCCGAAAAATCCTCGGTGCCTGTGCTCGTCGATCTGTGGGCGACGTGGTGCGGCCCGTGTCGCATGGTCAGCCCCGCGCTCGATCCGAGGCCGGGAACCATGTGCTCCGACTGGCGGACGGCGGGTCGGTGCACGCCCGGGCCGTTGTGCTCGCCGCCGGGGCGCGGTACCGCAAGTTGGCCGTTCAGGGGATCGAGGCGCTGGAAGGAACAAGCGTGTACTACGCCGCAACGCATCAGGAAGCACGGATATGCGGCACCGACCCGATAGCCATCGTCGGTGGCGGCAACTCCGCCGGCCAGGCCGCCGTCTTCCTCGCCGAGCACGTCTCACAGGTGCACCTGCTCATCCGCGGCGATGACCTCGGGAAGAGCATGTCCCGATACCTGGTCGACCAGATCGAACACCATCCGCGGGTCACCGTGCACCGGCACACCGAGATTCGTGCGGTCCACGGCGAGAAATACCTCGAAGCAATTGCAGTCGAGGACAATCGCACCGGCGACCAGGACACGATTCGGGTGCGCGCCCTGTTCGTCTTCATCGGGGCAGTACCGCACACAGGGTGGCTTGCCGACGCGATCGCACTCGACGACCACGGCTTCGTCCTCACCGGTGTGGACGCGATCCACGCACGAGCGGACGGCAGCCTGCCAATCAACGGCGGCCTGTCCAGGACGCTCGAAACCAGCCTGCCCGGCCTGTTCGCGGCGGGCGACATCCGCCGCGGTTCGGTGAAACGAGTCGCATCCGCCGTCGGTGAAGGAGCGATGGCCGTACGCCAAATCCATGAATACTTCGAAAGGAGCTGACGACATGCCAGTAATGGGCACCGTGAAATTCCAGCGGTTCTTCAGGGCAGCGGCCGGACTGCAGGTCGACCGGAACGATCTCAAGCGCTATACCGATTTCATCGACGACAAGATCTACGACCTGATCCTGATCGGGAAAGCCTCCGCGAAAGCAAACTTGCGCGACGTGATCGAACCGTGGGACCTGCCGATCACCAAAGGATTACAAGAGAGCATCCACCGGTTCGAAAAACTCGACGAGGAGATCGAACTACAACCGCTGCTCGATCAACTGACCGCCCGCCCGCCCTTGGACGTGGCCCTCTCCGAGGAGACAGAGCAACGACTGCCGCTGATCGCAGGAGGGTTGAGCGTAGCGCTGGCGCAAACCTTCGCCACGATCGAACCGGACCGCAAGAACCCCGGCACAGCCCAATGGACAGTCGCCTTCGACATCTTCCACCTACTCCTGTGACTACCACCCGTCCCGGCGAACCAGTAGATCACCGGGACACCACACCGTGGTCGGGAATCACGAACCACGGCTATCGACACCACGCCAGACAGCGTGTCTGAGTTCGAATATGCCGTCCTGCTCCGGAAATGCCGGAGCGATTCAGCCGCGCTGAAATGCTCGTGGGTTCACCCCGGATGGTGGATACCGAGCTGGCGGGACCGAAGGTTCCGCTGGGAGGAGGTCCTCATGTCCCGCAAGCGCAAATCGTTTACGACCGATACACGGTCGAAGCCGCCACAGGGTGATCGATTCCGGCCACACCATCGCCGAAGTCGCCCACGACCTCGGATTAAGCAAGAACCTGCTCGGACAGTAGGTCGCCGACGAACGACGACGCATCGACGACGCCGCTACAGTCGGATAACAACCGCTCACTGCCGCGGAACGGACAGAACTGGCCAGGCTGCGCAAGCAGGTCTCCGAACAGGAGACATCGCATTCCTGAAAAGCGTCCTTAAATTCAACCTGCCAACGCAACAGCCTCTTCCGCCACAAACTCCGCGGGCGCTCGGAACCCGAGGCACTTCCGTGGCCGGTTGTTGAGCCTGGCCGCGATGGCATCGAGGTCCGACTGGCTCAGATCCCCGAGATACATTCCTTTCGTAAGACACTGGCGTAAAAGCTTATTGGTGTTCTCATTCGTCCCGCGCTGCCAAGGACTACGCGGCGCTGCAAAGAAAATCTCGATACCCGTTGCTGCACTGAGCAGCTCGTGATCGGCCAATTCCATCCCCCGATCCCAGGTTAAACTCCGACACAATGCCGAATCCATTCGCCCGTATTCCCGCACCAGTACGGGCACCACCGAGGTGGTATGCCGACTGGGTGTCTGCACGATCGTCAAGTAGCGGTCCCTGCGATCTACCATGTCGCAACCTGACTGTTCTTCGAACCGATCACCAGATCACCTTCCATGTGTCCAGTCACGCTGCGATCCTCGGCATCGGCGGGTCGATCCTCGATCGAGCGCGCATCGATGACCTGCGACCTCCATTGCCCTTTAACAGTGCCGCTCATTCTTTCGGATCAGCCGCCATGTTCGTAGGCGCTTGCACAGCTACTGCGGAATCACATCCCACCGAGTAGTGTAGATCGAGCGGTAGATCGTCTCGTGGCTGATCGCCAACTCCTCGTCACCGCTGTGATGCAGTCTCAGATGCCCGACAATCTGCTCCGGCGACCACTCGTCTTCGAGTGCCTGAAGTAAAGCAAACGAACTCGGGAAAACTCGGGGTACAGGATTGAGCCGTCCCGCCGACGTGACATCCCCCAGATCATCGGCGGGAAACCAGCATAGGGTGCACCGCTTTCCGTCTCACTGACCGACCTAGTTCTCGCGATCGACGAAGCCGCCGGCATTCTCCTGGACCATGCCCTACCCTCCAGCTTCCTCACCTGCACGTTCGACATCGATAACGAGCACCTGCGAGTAATTCTCGCCGCGACGACGGCACCGATCGACACCAGCACCACCTCGTTCCATTGGTTCGTCCTCCACAGGCTGGTCGACGACGTCGTTCTCGAACAGTTTCCCTCCACAGCCGCCGACGCACCCGATAACTCGGCAACGACGATCATCCTGACCAAGGCACTACAGCCAGGTTCGTGATGCCGTCCACGACGAGCAGCCCACAACTACACCCGAACCTCACACACGTAGGCCCGGCACACCACTGCGCCGCAGCCCTAGACGGTATGAGGGGACTGTCTGAATAACGGTGGATCCGGTCCTTGATTCAACACGCCGAGCTGAGCTTGGCGGGAAGGATCGACGATGACCGAAACACTTGATCC
>NZ_JBVHEH010000086.1:1989-5217 GCF_055562955.1 Kitasatospora sp. NPDC015121 | reverse complement strand
GTATCTGTGTGTTGTTTCAGATACCGCACAGTGGACGCGTAGCTTCTTTGTGGTAAGTCCTCGGCCTATTAGTACCAGTCACCTGCATGCATTACTGCACTTCCAGTTCTGGCCTATCAACCCGGTGGTCTGCCGGGGGCCTTACCCCCTCGAGGGGGTGAGAAACCTCATCTTGGAACAGGCTTCCCGCTTAGATGCTTTCAGCGGTTATCCCTTCCGAACGTAGCTAACCAGCGGTGCTCCTGGCGGAACAACTGGCACACCAGAGGTTCGTCCGTCCCGGTCCTCTCGTACTAGGGACAGCCTTCCTCAAGTTTCTAACGCGCGCGGCGGATAGAGACCGAACTGTCTCACGACGTTCTAAACCCAGCTCGCGTGCCGCTTTAATGGGCGAACAGCCCAACCCTTGGGACCTACTCCAGCCCCAGGATGCGACGAGCCGACATCGAGGTGCCAAACCATCCCGTCGATATGGACTCTTGGGGAAGATCAGCCTGTTATCCCCGGGGTACCTTTTATCCGTTGAGCGACACCGCTTCCACTTGCCGGTGCCGGATCACTAGTCCCGACTTTCGTCCCTGCTCGACCTGTCAGTCTCACAGTCAAGCTCCCTTGTGCACTTGCACTCGACACCTGATTGCCAACCAGGCTGAGGGAACCTTTGGGCGCCTCCGTTACATTTTGGGAGGCAACCGCCCCAGTTAAACTACCCACCAGGCACTGTCCCTGAACCAGATCATGGTCCGAGGTTAGAGGTCCAATTCGATCAGAGTGGTATTTCAACAACGACTCCACGATAACTGGCGTCACCGTTTCACAGTCTCCCACCTATCCTACACAAACCGAACCGAACACCAATACCAAGCTGTAGTGAAGGTCCCGGGGTCTTTTCGTCCTGCCGCGCGTAACGAGCATCTTTACTCGTAATGCAATTTCGCCGAGTCTACGGTTGAGACAGCTGAGAAGTCGTTACGCCATTCGTGCAGGTCGGAACTTACCCGACAAGGAATTTCGCTACCTTAGGATGGTTATAGTTACCACCGCCGTTTACTGGGGCTTAAATTCTCAGCTTCGCTCCCGAAGGAACTAACCGGTCCTCTTAACCTTCCAGCACCGGGCAGGCGTCAGTCCGTATACATCGTCTTACGACTTCGCACGGACCTGTGTTTTTAGTAAACAGTCGCTTCTCACTGGTCTCTGCGGCCCCACCCAGCTCAGACAGTACATGTCGTCACCAGACAGGGCCCCCCTTCTCCCGAAGTTACGGGGGCATTTTGCCGAGTTCCTTAACCATAGTTATCTCGATCGCCTTAGTATTCTCTACCTGACCACCTGTGTCGGTTTGGGGTACGGGCCGTGTGAAAGCTCGCTAGAGGCTTTTCTCGGCAGCATAGGATCACTGAATTCGCCTCAATCGGCTACGCATCACGTCTCAGGCTATGTGTGACCCGGATTTGCCTAGGTCACGCCCTACACGCTTACACCAGTATTACCACTGACTGGCTCAGCTACCTTCCTGCGTCACCCCATCGCTTGGCTACTACCAGATCAGGTCCCATGCATCCACCAACTCGAGACCCGAAGGTCTTCTCGTGGCTTCAGGATGGTTAGTATCACTGATTCACCATGGGCGCGTTCACACGGGTACGGGAATATCAACCCGTTGTCCATCGGCTACGCCTGTCGGCCTCGTCTTAGGTCCCGACTCACCCTGGGCGGATTAACCTGGCCCAGGAACCCTTGGTCATTCGGCGGACGAGTTTCTCACTCGTCTTTCGCTACTCATGCCTGCATTCTCACTCGTGTGGCCTCCACGGCTAGGTCACCCTGCCGCTTCCATGGCCACACGACGCTCCCCTACCCATCCACACACCTGCCAGAAAATCCTTGGATCAACTGGGGGCTATTGCGTGAATGCCGCAGCTTCGGTGGTGTACTTGAGCCCCGCTACATTGTCGGCGCAGGATCACTTGACCAGTGAGCTATTACGCACTCTTTCAAGGGTGGCTGCTTCTAAGCCAACCTCCTGGTTGTCTTCGCGACCCCACATCCTTTTCCACTTAGTACACGCTTAGGGACCTTAGCTGGCGATCTGGGCTGTTTCCCTCTCGACTACGAACCTTATCGCCCGCAGTCTCACTGCCGCGCTCTCACTCACCGGCATTCGGAGTTTGGCTGATTTCGGTAAGCTTGTGGGCCCCCTAGACCATCCAGTAGCTCTACCTCCGGTGAGAAACACGCGACGCTGCACCTAAATGCATTTCGGGGAGAACCAGCTATCACGGAGTTTGATTGGCCTTTCACCCCTACCCACAACTCATCCCCTCAGTTTTCAACCTAAGTGGGTTCGGTCCTCCACGACGTCTTACCGTCGCTTCAACCTGGCCATGGGTAGATCACTCCGCTTCGGGTCTAGAGCATGCCACTACGATCGCCCTATTCGGACTCGCTTTCGCTACGGCTACCCCACACGGGTTAACCTCGCGACATGCCACTAACTCGCAGGCTCATTCTTCAAAAGGCACGCCATCACCCCCAGCAGTAAACTGCTCGAAGGCTCTGACGGATTGTAAGCGCACGGTTTCAGGTACTATTTCACTCCCCTCCCGGGGTACTTTTCACCTTTCCCTCACGGTACTAGTCCGCTATCGGTCACCAGGGAGTATTCAGGCTTATCGGGTGGTCCCGACAGATTCACACCAGATTTCACGGGCCCGGTGCTACTTGGGTTTCCATTACAACAGTCACAAAGTTTTCGTGTACGGGATTCTCACCCTCTACGACAGGCCGTTCCAGACCACTTCCACTAACCCTGTGATTTCTTACTGTTGGCCTGCTCGGCAGAACAGACAAAATGAACCCCACAACCCCACGAATGCAACACCTGCCGGCTATCACACACCCATGGTTTAGCCTCTTCCGCTTTCGCTCGCCACTACTCACGGAATCACGGTTGTTTTCTCTTCCTGTGGGTACTGAGATGTTTCACTTCCCCACGTTCCCTCCACACGCCCTATATATTCAGGCGCGGGTAACACGACATCACTCGTGCTGGGTTTCCCCATTCGGACATCCTCGGATCACAGCTCGGTTGACAGCTCCCCGAGGCTTATCGCAGCCTCCTACGTCCTTCATCGGCTCCTGGTGCCAAGGCATCCACCGTACGCTCTTCATTACTTACAACAAAGATGCTCGCGTCCACTGTGCAGTTCTCAAACAACACACAAC
>NZ_JBVHEH010000085.1:0-5269 GCF_055562955.1 Kitasatospora sp. NPDC015121 | reverse complement strand
GGTGGGGTTGTGGGTGGGGGTGGTGGAGTTGAGCCAGTAGCGGTCGTGTTGGAAGGGGTAGGTGGGGAGGTCGACGGGGCGGGTTTCGGGGAGGAGTCGGGTCCAGTCGATGGGGGTGCCGTTGGTCCAGGCGGTGGCGGCTTGGGTGAGGAGTCGGTGTAGGCCGCCGTCGTGGCGGCGCAGGGTGCCCAGGGCGAGGACGTTTCGTTCCGCGGCGGCTTCTTCGATGGGGACGGTGAGGACGGGGTGGGCGCTGCATTCGATGAAGCGGGTGTAGCCGGTTTCGAGGAGGGTGTGGATGGCGTGGTCGAAGCGGACGGGCGCGCGGAGGTTGTCGTACCAGTAGTCGGGGCCGGTGTTTTGGGCGGTGAGCCATTGGCCGGTGGTGGTGGAGAGCATGGGGATGCGGGGCTCGGTGGTGTGGATGCCGTGGAGTGCTTCGGCGAGGGCGGTGCGTAGGGTTTCGACGTGGGGGGAGTGGGAGGCGTAGTCGACGGGGATGCGCCGGGCGCGGGCTCCTTGTTGGGTGGCGCGGGTTTCGATGGTGTCGAGGGCGTCCAGGTTTCCGGCGACGACGCAGGAGGTGGGGCTGTTGACGACGGCGATGGCGAGGTCGGTGAGGTGGGGGTCGGTGTCGAGCCAGTGTTGGATGGTGGGGGCGGGGAGGGTGAGGGAGGTCATGGCGCCGTGTCCGGCGAGGGTGTCGCGGATGAGGCGGGCGCGGAGGGTGACGATGCGGGCGGCGTCGCGGAGGGGGAGGATGCCGGCGATGTGGGCGGCGGCGATTTCGCCTTGGGAGTGGCCGATGACGGCGTCGGGGGTCAGGCCGAGGCGGGTCCAGAGTCCGGCGAGGGCGACCATGACGGCGAAGGAGGCGGGTTGGACGACGTCGACCCGCTCCAGGGTGGCCTCAAGGCCTTCGCCGCGTAGGACGTCTTGGAGGGACCAGTCGATGAAGGGGGTGAGGGCGGCGGCGACGCGTTCGATTTCTTCGGCGAACCAGGGGGACTCTTCGAGGAGGGCGCGTCCCATGCCGATCCACTGCGCGCCCTGGCCGGGGAACACCCACGCGGTGCGACCCGCACCACCCGAAGCCGAACCGGTGACCGCGGCAGCGTCCGTGCCGCCCTCGGCGAGGGTGTCGAGTGCGGTGGTGAGGGCGGCGAGGTCGGTGCCCAGCACGACCGCCCGTTCGGTGAAGGTGGTGCGGGCGGTGGCCAGCGCGCGGGCGGTCGCGACGGGGTCGGGGCCGGTGCGGGCGAAGCGGGCCAGGCGGCCGGCCTGGGCGCGGAGGGCGGCGGGGTCGTTGGCGGAGAGCGGCCAGGCGAGGACCTCCGGTGCGGTCGCGGCGGGTGCCGCGTCCCCGGTCTCGACGGCCTGGACCGGGGCCTGCTCGATGATCACGTGGGCGTTGGTGCCGCTGACGCCGAACGCGGAGACGCCGGCCCGGCGCGGCCGGTCGACGGCCGTCCAGTCGCGGGCCTCGGTGAGGACCTCGACCTCGCCCGCCGACCAGTCGATGTGCGGGCTGGGCTTCTCGGCGTGCAGGGTGGGCGGCAGGACGCCGGCCCGGATCGCCATCACCATCTTCATGACGCCCGCGACGCCGGCGGCGGCCTGGGTGTGGCCGATGTTCGACTTGATCGACCCGAGGTACAGCGGCGCGCTCTCGCCGCGCTCCTGGCCGTAGGTGGCGAGCAGCGCCTCGGCCTCGATCGGGTCGCCGAGCTTGGTGCCGGTGCCGTGCGCCTCGACCGCGTCGACCTCCGACGCGGAGAGCCCGGCGTCGGCCAGCGCGGCGCGGATCACCCGCTGCTGCGACGGGCCGTTGGGGGCGGTCAGGCCGTTGCTGGCGCCGTCCTGGTTGACGGCCGTGCCACGGACCACCGCCAGCACCTGGTGCCCCAGGCGCTGGGCGTCCGACAGCCGCTCCAGGACCAGCAGGCCCACGCCCTCGCCCCAGCCGGTGCCCTCGGCGCCGGTGCCGAAGGCGCGGCAGCGGCCGTCGACGGCGAGGCCGCGCTGGCGGGAGAACTCCACGAAGGCACGCGGGGAGGACATGATCGTCGCGCCGCCGGCCAGCGCCATCGAGGACTCGCCGGAGCGCAGCGAACGCACCGCCAGGTGCATCGCCACCAGCGACGAGGAGCAGGCGGTGTCGACGGTCAACGCCGGTCCGACCAGGCCGAGTTGGTAGGAGATCCGGCCGGAGGCGACGCTCGCCGCGTTGCCCGTGACGAAGTAGCCCTCGACGCCTTCGGCGCCGCCGTCGGCCTGGGTCGCGTAGTCCTGGCCGTTGCCGCCCGCGAAGACGCCGACCGGTTCGCCGCGCAGCGTGGTGGCGTCGATGCCGGCCCGTTCGAAGGCCTCCCAGGCGACTTCGAGCAGCAGGCGCTGCTGCGGGTCCATCGCCAGGGCCTCGCGCGGGGAGATCCCGAAGAAGCCCGCGTCGAACCCGGCGACGCCGGTCACGAAGCCGCCCTCGCGGACGTAGCTGGTGCCAGGGTGGTCGGGGTCGGGGTCGAAGAGGGTGTCGAGTTCCCAGCCCCGGTCGGTGGGGAACTCCCCGATGGCGTCCCGGCCCTCGGCGACCAGCCGCCACAGGTCCTCGGGCGAGGCGACCTCGCCGGGGAAGCGGCAGGCCATGCCGACGATCGCGATCGGCTCCTCGGAGGAGGCCCGTCCGGTCGGGCGGACACCCTCGGTGCCCTCGGCGGCCCGGCGGGGGAGCAGCAGGTCGAGCAGGTGCTCGGCGAGCAGGGTAGGCGTCGGGTAGTCGAAGACCAGCGCGGCGGACAGGGTGAGCCCAGTGGCCGCGTTCAGCCCGTTGCGGAGTTCGACGGCGGTGAGCGAGGTGAAGCCCAGTTCCTTGAACGCGCGGCGGGCGTCGATCCGGGAGGTGTCGGGGTGCCCGAGGGTCAGCGCGACCTGGCGCAGCACCAGGTCGGCCGCGATCCCGGGGCGGTCGGCCGGGTCGGCCTCGGCGAGCCGGGCGGCGAACGAGCCCGCCGGGGCGGCGGCCGCGGCGCGGCGCGGGGCGCCGGCCAGGCCGTGGAACAGCGCCGGGAGCGCGGTGTCGCCTCGGCTGACGGTCACGGCCGCCGGGACGAGGACCGGCTCGGGACGGGTCAGCGCGGCGTCCAGCAGGGCGAGCCCGTCCGCGTCCGGGAGCGGGGTCAGGCCGAGTCGGGCGATGCGCCGCAGGTCGGTGTCGGACAGGTGCTCGGTCATGCCGCCGGACCGCTCCCACGGGCCCCAGGCCAGCGAGGTGGCGGGCAGGCCGAGGGCGTGGCGGTGGACGGCGAGCGCGTCCAGGAAGGCGTTGGCGGCCGCGTAGTTGGCCTGGCCGGCGGTGCCGAGCAGGCCCGACAGCGAGGAGTAGAGGACGAACGCGGTCAGGTCGAGGTCGCGGGTGAGTTCGTGCAGGTGCCAGGCGGCGTCGGCCTTCGGGCGCAGTACGTTCGCCAGCCGCTCGGGGGTGAGCGCGCCGACCACGCCGTCGTCCAGGACGCCGGCGGTGTGCACGACGGCCCGCAGCGGGCGGTCGGCGGGGATCGCGGCCAGCAGCGCGGCCAGCTGCTCGCGGTCACCCGCGTCGCAGGCCGCGACGGTCACCTCGGCGCCGAATTCGGCGAGTTCGGCGACCAGTTCGCGGGCGCCGGGCGCGTCCGGGCCGCTGCGGCTGGTCAGCAGCAGGTGCCGCACGCCGTGTTCGACCACCAGGTGGCGGGCCGCCAGCGCGCCGAGCGCGCCGGTGCCGCCGGTGACCAGCACCGTGCCGCTGAGGTCGACGGGCCGGGCCGGGGCCGGTGCGGTCCGGACCAGGCGGGGCGCGAACCAGCGGCCGTCGCGGCGGGCCAGGTGCGGCTCGCCGGAGCCGGCGGCCTCGGCCGCCTCCTCGGCGCTGACGCCGTGCTCGGCGTCGACGAGCACCAGCCGGTCGGGGTTCTCGGTCTGCGCGGCCCGGACCAGGCCGCGCACCGGGGCGGCGGCGGGGTCGGTCGGGTCGGTGACGACGACCAGCCGGGCCGGGCCGGCCGCCGGGGCGGCCAGGAACTCCTGGACCAGCTCCAGCGTCCCGGTCACCGCCTGGAGCGCGGACTCGGGCACGCTCAGCGCGGCGGCCTCGGCGACGGCGGTGTCGACGGTGGCGACGACGACGTCCGGCAGCTCGGCGGGCAGCGGGTCACCGCAGTCCAGCACGGCCACCCGGCCCTCGGCGGGAGCGACGGTGACCGGGGCCCAGTCGAGCGCGAACAGCCGCTCCGCGACCGGACGTCCGGCCCGCAGCCGGGCCGGGTCGACCGCCCGTACGGTCAGCGTCTCGGCGGTCAGCAGCGGCCGGCCCGCCGGGTCGGTGGCGGCCAGCGACCAGCGGTCCCCGCCCAGCGGGGTCAGCACCGCGCGCAGCTCGCCCGCCGGGGCGGCGTGCAGCTCGACACCGCTCCACGCCCCGGGCAGCGCCGGGTGCCCGGCCTCGGCCCACAGCGGCTGGAGCGCCGCCTCCAGCAGCAGCGGGTGCAGCGCGAACCCGTCGGCGGGCTCGTCGAGCCGCACCTCGGCCAGCAGCCGGCCCTGGTGCGTCCAGGCCCGCCGGGGCAGCGGGACGGCCGGGCCGCGGCCCGCCGCGGCCACCCGGCCGGCCAGGTCGGTCAGCTCCGTCGCGCCCTTCGGCGGCCAGCTCCCGGACGGGACGGCGGGCGCACCCGCGGCGGCGGCGAGCGTACCGGTGGCGTGCACGGTCCAGGACTCGGACCCGACCGGACGGGAGTGCACGGTCAGCGCCCGACTGCCGTCGTCGGCGGCCGGCGCGACCACCACCCGCAGGTGCAGCGCGTCCTGCTCGGACAGGACCAGCGGGTCGGCCAGGTCGAGACCCGCGACCCGGGGCAGCCCGACCCGGTCACCGGCGGCCACCGCCAGCTCCAGCAGCGCGGCACCGGGCAGCACGACCACACCGGCGACGGTGTGCTCGACGATCCAGGGCTCGGTCCCGACACCCAGCCGCCCACTGAGCACCAGCGTGCCGTCCGGCAGCTCGATCGCGCCGCCGAGCAGCGGGTGCCCGGCGTCACCGAGCCCCAGCCCGGCCGCGTCGGCGGGCCGGGAGGTGGTGGCGTCGAGCCAGTACGGTTCGCGTTGGAAGGCGTAGGTGGGGAGTGGGAGGGTGGGGTGGGTGGTGGTGGGGAAGGTGGTGGTCCAGGTGAGGGGGGTGCCGGTGGTCCAGAGGCGGGCGAGGCCGGTGAGGAGGGCTTCGGGTTCGTTGCGG
>NZ_JBVHEH010000084.1:0-5276 GCF_055562955.1 Kitasatospora sp. NPDC015121 | reverse complement strand
TCCCCATCATCACCCTCGACGCCCGACGCCGCGACAGCGCCAAGAGCGCCCTCATCACCCTCGTCGAACACGCCCTCCTCGCCCGACTCCGGTGAGCCCGACCCCGGCCGGGGGGCGCGTACCACGAATGGTTCGCGCCCCCCGGTAACAGTTCGGTAGGCATTTGCCGGACTGGTTTGACAGTGCGTAGCCGTCCGAACCCGGTGTGCGCCAATGACCTTGAACTTTGCGGGAGTTCAACCGTTTATGTCCGTTTTACCCCCCTGGTGCGCGGGGCGGAGGGGGCGTTTGTCCGCCCCACCGGCTCGTGTTGGAATTCCAGCTACCCCGTAGGACCCACGCGGGCCGCGGCCCGCCAGGGGGGTAGTAGCCGCCGGATAGATCCATGGCCGCCAGTCGGTCGAGAGGTTGTTGTCGAGTGAGGCGTAAGCAGCCAGTCACCCCTCAGCGGCGCTCCGAGCCCCGCCAGCAGGACCCGGGTAGCGGCCCGAACCCCGGCCCGGGCAGCGGCCCGGACGGCGCTCCGGAGTCCGGCCGGTTCTCCGCGTTCACCGCGACCGAGGACCGTGACCGCGCCGAGCAGAACCGCGCCGTCACCGGCGAGCCCGCCTCCCGGCCCGCGCCCGCCAAGGACGGCGCCCCGCGCCCCGGCGGCCGGTACGACTTCCTGTCCCCGCTGAACTGGCGCGTGCCGACCCGCCTGGTGGCCATCCTGGTCATCCCGGTCGTCATCGCCCTGGTCTTCGGCGGCCTGCGCGTCAACACCTCGCTGGACGACTACAACCAGGCCGACCGGGCGGTGCGCATCGCCAACCTGGCCAGCGCCGCCACCAAGCTCGCCGACGCCCTGGAGCAGGAGCGCGACGAGACCCTGGTGCCGCTGCTCACCGGGCAGGGCGACCAGGGCGAGGTCAAGAAGCTCCGGGACAAGACCGACGAGGCCCTGCGGACCTACAACGCGGCGTTCGCGGACATCAAGGACGACAGCACCATGAAGCGCCGGGACGAGCAGTTCCAGCAGCTCGTGGCGTACCTGCCGCACCTGCGCGCCAACGCCTACAAGCCGGAGCTGTTCGCGACCGCGACCACCAACGCGTACTCGCTGATGTTCGCGCCGCTGCTGGCGGTGGACAACTCGGTCGGCTTCGGCTCCACCAACGTCACCTCCAAGGGCCGCGCGATCTACGCGATGTCGCTGGCCAAGGCGTCCGCCTCGACCCAGCGCGCGCTGATGCTCAACCTGCTGGTCGGCCTCGGCGTCGGCGGCGTGGACGGCCACGAGGGCGACGACCTGATCCAGTCGCTGGTGGTCGCCTCCCGCCTGGAGCAGACCGCGATCGCCGAGTTCAACACCGCCTCGGACGAGTCCGAGATCATGGTCTACTCGCAGGCCCTGGTCGACCAGGCCACCGCCGACCAGCGGCTGCCGCTGCGGATGCCCGACGGCCACAGCCTGCCCACCATGCAGGGCCTGCTCGCGGTCGGCATGTCCTACGCCGGCCAGCTGTCCAGCGCCTCGGCCGGCGGTGACAACGCCGCCAAGATCATCGACCAGGTCGGCAAGGACGGCCTGACCCGCCCGCTGTGGGACCAGGCCACCAAGAGCCACATGAGCGCCCTGCGCGCCGCCGAGACCGACCTGCTCGGCCAGGTCGTCAGCGAGGCCCAGGGCATCAAGGACCGGGCCTTCACCGACTGGGTGCTCAACTCGCTGATCGTGGTCGCCTCGCTGGTGCTCGCCGGTCTGCTCACCGGCTACATCGCCCGCTCGATGATCCTCGGCATGCGGACCCTGAACACCGCCGCGCTCGACATCGCCAACCACCGCCTGCCGGAGCTGGTCGACAAGCTCTCCAAGACCGACCCGGAACGGGTCGACACCTCGGTCAGCCCGATCCCGCTGCACGGCAAGGACGAGATCGGCGAGGTCGCCCGCGCCTTCGACCAGGTCCACCAGCAGGCCGTCTCGCTCGCCGCCGAGCAGGCGCTGCTGCGGGGCAACGTCAACGCGATCTTCACCAACCTGTCGCGCCGCAGCCAGGGCCTGATCCAGCGCCAGCTGGCGCTGATCACCGACCTGGAGAACAACGAGGCCGACCCGGACCAGCTGGAGAACCTCTTCAAGCTGGACCACCTCGCGACCCGCATGCGCCGCAACGGCGAGAACCTCCTCGTCCTCGCGGGCGAGGAGCCCGGCCGCCGCTGGAACACCCCGGTCCCGCTGGTCGACGTGCTGCGCGCGGCCGCCTCCGAGGTGGAGCACTACGAGCGGATCGAACTGGCCGGCATCCCCGAGGCCGACGTGGTCGGCCCCGCCGTGACCGACCTCGTCCACCTGCTCGCCGAGCTGCTGGAGAACGCCACCTCGTTCTCCTCCCCGCAGACCCGGGTGCTGGTCAACGCGACCCGGCTGCCCGACGGCCGGGTGCTGGTCGAGATCCACGACAAGGGCATCGGCCTGACCGCCGAGGACTTCGCCGAGATCAACGAGAAGCTGGCCGAGCCGCCCACCGTCGACGCCACCATCTCCCGCCGGATGGGCCTGTTCGTGGTCGGCCGGCTGTCCCAGCGGCACGACATCCGGGTGCAGCTGCGCCCGTCCGGCGAGTCGGCCGGCACCACCTCGCTGGTCATGCTGCCGCAGCAGCTCACCCAGCTGGGCATGATGGCCCCGGAGCCGCAGGCCGAGGAGTTCACGGTCTCCCGGATCTTCGCCGACCAGGAGCCCACCGCCGAGTGGGCCGCGTTCGACGGCCAGGAGCGCACCGCCGCCGAGCTCGGCTTCGACGACCACCTGCCCACCCGGGGCGAGGTGCCCGCGGGCGGCTTCTCCCCCGCGCTGGAGTCCATGCAGCGCTCGCAGCGGATCGAGGAGCGCCGCCGGGCCGCCCTGGAGCTCGGCCCCGGCGCCCCCGCCGAGGAGCCGGTGGAGGCCGAGGTCCTGGAGTCGCCCTACGGCGAGCCCGCGGCCGACTACCGCCCCGACTACGGCCAGGCCCAGGACGACCCGTACCGCCGCCCCGAGGCGGACCCCTACGGCCACCCCTTCGAGCCGCAGCAGCCCGCCGCGGCCGGGGCCTACGGCTACCGCCAGGACGACCCGTACGCGCCCGCCCGGTACGGCGAGGAGCCGTACGCGCCCGAGCCGTACGCGCAGGCCCCCTACGGCGACGAGCAGCCGTACGCCGAGGCGTACCAGCAGCAGCCGTACGAGGCCGCCGAGACGTACGCCGAGCAGGGCTACGAGCAGCCGTACGGGCAGTACGGCGACGAGTACCGCCAGGACGGCTACCAGCAGGACGGCTACGGCCAGGACGAGTACCGCCAGGACGGCTACGGCTACGAGGAGCCCGCCGGACACCCGTACCCGGCGGAGGAGCCGCCGGCCCTGCCGCCGGCCCGCACCGCACCGGAGCAGGCGGACGGCGGCGCGCTGCCGCAGCGCCGCCCGGGGCAGCAGCTGGCGGGCGGCGGTGCCGGCCGCGCCGCGGGCGGCGAGACCCCGAACTGGTTCACCGGCGCGAAGGACACCTCCGTCCCGGTGGAGGAGCCGCGCGGCCACGACGTGTCGGCGCTCGGCGGCTACGGCCCGACCGGCCCGACCGCGGCGCCCAGCGAGTGGGAGTCCCCCAACGACGGCGACTGGCAGCGCGCGGAGAAGCTCCGCGAGCCGTCCTCGGCCGGGACGACCCCCTCGGGCCTGCCGCGCCGGGTGCCGCGCCAGAACCTGGTCCCGGGCAACGCCCGGACCACCCCGCAGGAAGGCCCGCAGGTCTCCCGCGACCCGAACGAGGTCCGCGGCCGCCTGACCAACCTGCGCCGCGGCGTCGAGCAGGGCCGCCAGGCCGGCGGCGACCCCGGTGCCACCGGCAGCTTCCGGATCGACCCCGACCAGGGGGCGTACGGTGATGGACCGCACAACAGCAGCACCGATCTCTTCGGCGGCTCGAACCAGCAGGAGCGTTGAGTTGACCCAGATGAGCCAGGCCGCACAGAACCTGAACTGGCTGATCACCAATTTCGTGGACAACACCCCCGGGGTGTCCCACACCGTGGTGGTCTCCGCCGACGGTCTGCTGCTGTGCATGTCCGAGGGCTTCCCCCGGGACCGCGCCGACCAGCTGGCCGCCGTCGCCTCCGGCCTCACCTCGCTGACCTCGGGTGCGAGCCGCATCTTCGAGGGCGGCGACGTGACCCAGACCGTGGTCGAGATGGAGCGGGGCTTCCTGTTCCTGATGGCGATCAGCGACGGCTCCGCGCTCGCGGTGCTCGCCTCGCCGGACTCCGACATCGGTCTCGTCGGCTACGAGATGGCCCTCCTCGTGGACCGCGCCGGCGCGGTCCTGACGCCCGCTCTGCGGGCCGAACTCCAGGGCAGTCTCCTGCACTGACGGTTCGTCGGATACCGTCCTGGTATTCGAAAGACCTCATTGCCCGTCCCGAGGTCGCTTCGGCGGCCTCGGGACCGGGCGTTGTACGGCCTTCGCACCACCGGCCACGGCGCTCCCCGGCGACGCGGCCAGCAACGCACCGCCGCACCCTTTGAGGAGATGAACCGTGACACCGCCCGACCACAGTGGCCAGTTCGGCGTCCCGTACGCGGGCTCCGGCCACGACGCTTTCGGGGCTCCCGGCGTCGGCCACGGTCAGCAGCAGCAGTACGCGCCGCAGTTCAACGGTGGCCAGTCGTACCTGCCCCCGCAGTCCGACCCGCGCTGGTACCAGCAGCAGGACGGATACGGCCAGGCCCACCCCGGCCCCGAGTTCCACCCCGGCGACGGCTCCTACCCCGGGCCGGAGGGTTTCCACGAACCCGACCCGCCGCACCGGTACGAGGACCAGCAGCCCGGCCACGTCGAGGAGTACGCCGACGAGGAGGAGGACGCGGGACCGCTGATCCGCCCCTTCGCGATGACCGGCGGACGCACCCGGCCGCGCTACGAGCTCGCGCTGGAGGCCCTGGTCTCCGCCGCGGTCGACCAGGCCCGGATGGCCACCCTGCTCCCCGAGCACCAGCGGATCTGCGCGCTGTGCGCCTCCGACGTGAAGTCGGTGGCGGAGATCTCCGCGCTGCTGAACCTGCCGCTGGGCGTGGCCCGCATCCTCGTGGCGGACCTGGCCGAGGCCGGCCTGGTCGCCATCCACCAGCCCGCAGCCGGCGGCGAATCCGGCAACCAGCCCGACGTCACGCTGCTCGAAAGGGTCCTCAGTGGACTTCGCAAGCTCTAACGCGGCCGCCCCCAGCCGCGCCACCACCTCCGCCAAGATCGTCGTCG
>NZ_JBVHEH010000083.1:0-5446 GCF_055562955.1 Kitasatospora sp. NPDC015121 | reverse complement strand
AGGGTGTGGGAGAGTAGGACACCGCCGAACACAACGTAAGAGAAGCCCCCCAACCAGTCATGGTTGGGGGGCTTTCTCATACCCAAAACACACCCCCAAAACACACCCCCAAAACACACCCCGACATCGAGCGAACGGTACATCCATCGCCTCAGATCGACCGAACGTACCGTTCGCACGATCAGGGCAGGGCGAGCGACTGAGGTCGGCGGGCGCTTTGCCCGGATCAGTCGATGCCGTCGGCGGTGGCTGTTGCATACTTCGGCCGGCCAGTGGGCAGGTACCGCTGGATCATCACGCCTTTCGGAGTTGCCTGCGATTCGGCCAGTTCGAGTGCGATGTCCGGTCCGGAGTCGGGGAAGAGTCGAGTGCCCTGGCCTACGACCACCGGCACGATGAGCAGGATCATCTCGTCGACGAGATCGTTCGCGAGAAGCCAACGGCACAAGTTGCCGCTACCGTGCACCTGGAGCTCACCGCCGGGTACGGCTTTCAGTTCGCCGATCGCTGTGGCGGTGTCACCTGTAAGGGCGGTCGTGTTCTTCCATTGGGGATCGGTGAGCGTCGTCGACGCAAGATACTTGGGCCGCGAATTCAACGCGCTTGCAATGGGGTTGACATCCGGATTCTCGAACGTGCCCCAGTATCCGGCGAATATCTCGTAGGTGTGTCGGCCGAACAGGAAGGCCTCAGCTCGCTGGTAGACCTGGACGAGGTAATTCATCGCGTCGGTGTCCACCAATGGCGCGGACCATCCGCCCCGCTCGAATCCACCACGGCGGTCTTCGTCCGGCCCACCGAGTCCTTGCATCACTCCGTCGAGAGTGACGATGGTAAACGTCGTCAGTTTCATAGTCGTACCCATCTCCCAGGCGTCGTCGGATTTCCGCTGTGCCGATATAGACCGTCGGGAAGAGGGAAAGTCATCGAGCGAACGTGGCGTTCATCGCCTTGGATCGACCGAACGTGCCGTTCGCTCAGGGTGGGAGGTGAGATCAGGGCTGAACAGGCACGGACTCTGAGGGGGCGGTCTCGGACTCCAAAGCGTCGCACGGAATCGCGAGCTCGGTCTGTTCGAGGCGGCCGCGAAGGGTGATGTTCTCGGTGATCGACCACTGGGCAGCTTCGGCGCTGTCCGCAGCGGCCACCGCCCGTCCGGACGCGGCGACGTTACCCGGAACCGTCTTTGCGACCTCGGACAGTCGTGCTGCCTCGTTGACGGGATCACCGATGACGGTGTACTCGAATCTTTCTCGCGCACCGACGTTGCCGGCTACGGCAATACCGGCAGCTACGCCGATTCCCGCGCTCACTTCCGGAACTTCGGCACGCAGGCGCTGCTGGATCTTGCGGGCGGCGGCAAGAGCGCTGCCGGCGTGATCGTCGAGTGTCGTCGGCGCTCCGAAAATCGCCAGCGCTGCGTCGCCCTCGAACTTGTTGACGAATCCGCCGTGTGCATCGACCTCGTCGACGATGACGTCGAAGAATCGGTTGAGTAGAGCGACCACCGCGGTAGGGGAGTTGGTGGCCGCGATGGTGGTCGAACCGATGACGTCGACGAAAAGAACGGCAACGTCGCGCTCTTCACCGCCGAGTTCGGGGTTGCGGCGAACCGCGTTTGCGGCAACCTCGTGTCCGACGTGGCGCCCGAAGAGGTCGCGAATTCTCTCGCGCTCGCGTAGGCCCTCGGCCATTCGGTTGAAGCCGGTCTGCAGCAGTCCCAGTTCGGTCCCGTCGTACACGACGACGGACGCGGTGAGGTCGCCACGGGTGACTTGTTCCATGCCTCGTCGTACGGACCGAATGGGGGCCGCGGCCGATCGAATGTTGATGTACGTCAGCCCGAGTCCGACACACAGGGTGATCCCGCCGATGACGAGGATGGCGATTGCGAGGGCTTGCCACGAAGCAGGTCGGATGAAGCTGAAGACCGCTACGAGCATCAAGCCAGTGACGGGGACTCCGCTTCCGAGCAGCCAGACGAGGATTGTCCGGCCGGTCAGTCCGAGAACGGCAGCCTTGCGGGGTGCTCCGGACTCGAGTGCACGCGCAGCAATAGGGCGGAGTGCGAACTCGCTGAGCAGGTAGCAGAAAGCACAGGTGGTGATACCGCTGAAGGCCACGGTGAACAGAACTTTCGGAATGGTGTCGGGGTCGACGATTCCGTACATGGTCGTGAAGGTGATGAGCGCGGCCGTCCACAGGACAGCTTGCACTCGGGTCAGTCGCCACGGCCCGCGCAGCGCCGCGCGTTGATTCTGCTCGGTTGGCCGGTGATCCTCGGTGGCCCACCGGAGATCCCGCATGAGGCGTTTGGTGCCCCAGAGAAGTCCGATCAGAAAGACACACCCGATGAAGACGGGCACGGCGATAAAGTTGATCCACGCGAATTCGGGGTGGATGATCTCGGGTCCGGGAACCACGAATCCGACGAGCACTATCGCCAGCACCGCTCCGATCAGGTTGGTGACCAGGAGAGGGGCGGTCAGTAGTGCCTGGACGCGGATTCGGCGACGCCTGGGGCTTTCGTCGGTGGATCCGAGCAGCCACGACCCCAGGGGCGCACTCGGGACACGGCTTCGCTGCATAGTGTGTCGAGAGTAGTCGTATTGATCGCTTAGGGTGGTCCGGTGCGCCTAGTTATTGCTCGTTGCCGTGTCGATTATGTGGGACGCCTGACCTCCCACCTCCCTACCGCAAGACGACTGCTGTTGGTCAAGGCCGACGGCTCCGTCAGCATTCATGCCGACGATCGGGCGTACAAGCCGCTGAACTGGATGAGTCCGCCGTGCTGGTTGGTCGAGACCACCGGAGACAGCGACGACATCCTGTGGGTCGTCACCAACAAGGCGGGCGAGGAGCTTCGGATCACTCTCGAGGAGGTCGAGCACGATTCGTCGTATGAACTCGGTCTCGATCCGGGATTGATCAAGGACGGTGTCGAAGCGCACCTTCAAGAGCTTCTAGCGGAGCATGTCGAGACGCTCGGCCCCGGCTACACGTTGGTGCGCCGCGAGTACATGACGGCCATCGGGCCGGTCGACCTTCTGGTCCGCGACGCGGACGGTGCATCGGTGGCGGTGGAGATCAAGCGCCGCGGCGAGATCGACGGCGTCGAGCAGTTGACGCGCTATCTGGAATTGCTCAACCGCGATCCGTTGCTCGCGCCGGTCACGGGAGTTTTTGCAGCGCAACAGATCAAGCCGCAGGCGAAGACTTTGGCCAACGACCGTGGGATCCGTTGTCTGGTCCTTGACTACGAGGCACTCCGCGGGACCGAAAGCACCGAGTTCCGACTTTTCTGACGCTGTTTAGACTCGAACCATGCCGCGCCGCAAACCTTCGCCGAAGCAAACCCGTCGAACGGATACTCGGCGTGCTCGGGATTCGAGTGCGGAGTCGCAGGCACCCAGTGGTGTGTTGTTCGGCGGGGCGCTGGTCCGGGAGGAACCCGGGCCGGGCGGTGAAATGTACATGGTGAGGCCGATACCCGGTTCCAATGCGACGAAGTTCTACCGGTGTCCCGGTTGTGATCACGACATCAGGCCCGGCGTCGCCCATGTGGTGACGTGGCCTTCGGAACCGGGTGGCGCGAACGAACGTCGACACTGGCACACCGGATGCTGGTCAGGCCGCGGAACTCGCAGCCTGACCAGACGGTGGTCCTGAGCGTCGATCAGTTCCTGGACTGGGCTCGCTGCTCGACGGCGCGGGTGTCGATCTCGGCGGTGTTGGTCTCGTCCGAGTCCTCGAGTACGTCGTCTTCGTCGATACGTGGTTCTGAGTCGACCGGATCTGCGTCGGCTTTCTTGTCTTCGATCTCGAGATCTTCCTCGGCTTCGACGATGACCGGAGCGGGCGGTGAATCGAGGAGTTCGCTCTCCCGATTGACCGATGCGAGCATGGCCGGAACCGAATCGAGTTGTCCGCGAATACCCAAGAGCTGAGCCAGGATTCGGCCACGGAGAACACGCAGTTCTTCAGTCAGTTCTTTTGCGTGTGCGATCTTGCGCTCGGACTGATCGGTGGCGGCCTGCAGCCTCCGCTGAGCCTCGTGCGACGCATCGGCGAGTCGACGCTCGGCCTCTGCCTTGCTCGACGACTCCAGTTCGTTGACGGCGGCGACGACCTTGGCGCGGCGCTCCGACATAGAGATGTCGAAGTCTTCGCGGATCTGAGTGCGCTTGGCCTCGGACTCGGCAGCCAGTCGATCCCGCTCGGCTTGTGCGGCTTCGACGATGCGGGCCGCTTCGGTACGGGCCTGTGCCATGGTCTGCTCGTGCATGGTTTCCATCGCGTTGCGACGGTCCTCGAGTTCGGCGATCAGCGACTCGTAGTGCCCACGTAGGCGGGCGCCGTCCTGTTCGGCAATGGAGGTCATCTCGGCTGCGTCGGCCTCGGCCTTCGCGCGCACCTCGGAGGCCTCGTCGGAGGCAAGGCGCAGCATGCGGCTGATGCGATCGCTCATGCCCTCCGCAGTGGTGGGCGGTACCGACAGGCGGTCGACGTCCTTGCGGAGGTCGTCGATGTCGTCGCGTGCATCGTCGAGCTGCTTGGCAAGGTCACGGGCCTGCGCAGCGGCAGCATCACGATCGGCTGCGGTAACTCGCAGCTCCGCGTCGAATCGCTCGAAGTAGTTACGTACCTCGTCGCGGTCGTATCCCTTCCGTGCGATCTGGAACGGAAGTTGGATCGAACCGCGGTCCTGCTCGTATGCCATGGCGACAATCTACCTGGCATACGAGCTGGAGTCGGGTCTGCTAGTGGCTCGCGTCGGGTTCGACCAGTTCCACCAGGACGCCCCCGGCGTCCTTCGGGTGAATGAAGTTGATGCGCGAGTTGGCCGTACCGCGTCGGGGAGCGTCGTACAGCAACCGAACACCGCGCTCGCGAAGCTCGGCGGAGATGGCGTCGATGTCGGTGACCCGGTAGGCGAGCTGCTGCAGTCCAGGGCCGCTTCGGTCGATGAACTTGGCGATGGTCGAGTTCTCGTCCAGAGGCGCGAGCAGCTGAACGGCAGTGGATCCGGCGGGGGAGCCGACGACGGAGAGCATGGCCTCACGCACGCCCTGCGATTCGTTGATTTCCTCGTGGGTCGACACCATGCCCAGGTGCTGCGTGTACCACGCGATCGCCACGTCGAGATCGGGCACCGCGATTCCGACGTGATCGATCGCGACGACGAGGTCGGACGACAAAGGTGCGAGTGCAGAACTGGGGGAGGTCTGTGTCATACCTTTCACGGTAGCGCTACCGTTTGAGGAGTACACGTCGGGATGTGACTTGGCTCTTAGGCCGCACGGAACCGACGACTATGTCTCTTTTGCAGCCGGAGGAAATCGTGACCAGTTCTGTGATTGTTGCGGGAGCTCGTACCCCGATGGGTCGACTCCTCGGATCGTTGAAAGACCTCTCCGGGTCCGACCTCGGCGGCATCGCCATCAAA
>NZ_JBVHEH010000082.1:0-5581 GCF_055562955.1 Kitasatospora sp. NPDC015121 | reverse complement strand
CACGGCGCATCCCCGTCGACTACGCCTCCCACTCCCCCCACGTCGAAACCCTACGCACCGCCCTCGCCGAAGCACTCCACGGCATCCAGACCACCCAGCCCCGCATCCCCATGCTCTCCACCACCACCGGCCAATGGCTCACCGCAGAAGAGACCGGCCCCGACTACTGGTACGACAACCTCCGCGCCCCCGTCCGCTTCGACCAAGCCATCCACACCCTCCTCGAAACCGGCTACAGCCGCTTCATCGAATGCAGCGCCCACCCCGTCCTCACCGTCCCCATCGAAGAAGCCGCCACCGACCGCGACGTCCTCGCCCTGGGCACCCTGCGCCGCCACGACGGCGGCCTCACCCGCCTCCTCACCCAAGCCGCCACCGCCTGGACCCACGGCCTCGACATCGACTGGACCCGACTCCTCCCCACCACCACCCCCGTCGACCTCCCCACCTACCCCTTCCAACACGACCGCTACTGGCTGACCACGCCGGACGCGCAGCCGGTCTCGCCGGACGGTGCCGAGCACCCGCTGCTCGACACGGCGGTGGACCTCCCGGACGGCGGGCTGGTGCTGACCGGGCGGATCGCGCAGGAGTCGCTGCCGTGGCTGGTGGACCACGCGGTGTTCGGCACGGTGCTGCTGCCCGGGACCGCGCTGCTGGACCTGGCGTTGGCGGCCGGGGCCCGGCTGGGCTCGGCCCGGCTGGCCGAACTGACCTTGCAGGCGCCGCTGTTGATCCCGTCCGAGGGCACCTTGCAGTTGCGGGTGACGGCGGCTCCGGCCGAGGCGGACGGGACCCGGCAGGTGGCGATCCACACCCGGGCCGGGAACGACGGGGAGTGGATCCGGCACGCCGCCGGCCACTTCGGCGAGGAGGACGGCACGCCGGAGGGCGCGCCGGAGGCCTCGCGGGCCTGGCCGCCCGCCGGGGCCCGGCCGGTCGCGGTGGAGGGCCTGTACGAGCGGGTCGCCGACCACGGGTACGGCTACGGTCCGGCGTTCCGCGGGCTGCGCCGGGCCTGGAGCCTGGGCGAGCGGGTGTTCGCCGAGGTCGACCTGCCGGACGGTGAGGCCGACCCCGCGTTCGCCGTCCACCCGGCGCTGCTGGACGCCGCGCTGCACGTGCTGCTCCCGGGCGTGCTGGACCCGCAGGCGCCGGGCCGGACCGTGCTGCCGTTCTCCTGGACGGGGGTGCGGGTGCTCGGGGCCGGGTCGACGGCGCTGCGGGTCGAGCTGGCCCGGGTCGGCGAGGACGCCTGGTCGCTGCGCGCGACCGACACCGCGGACCGTCCTGTGCTCGCCGCCGAGTCGCTGACCACCCGTGCGGTGGACGCGGCGGGGCTGCGCGGCACCGCCGACTGGCTGCACCGGGTCGACTGGCAGCCGGCCGCGCTGGACGGGCGGCTGTCCGCGGACGCGTCGGACGCCGTCGTGTGGCGGGTCGAGTCCGCCGGGGCGGAGCCGGAGCCGGTGCGGGCGCTGCTCGCCGAGGCGCTGGAGCGGGTGCAGGGTTTCCTGGCCGACCCCCGGTCGGCGGACTCCCGGCTGGTGGTGGTGACGGCGAACGCCGTGTCCTCCCCGGTGGACCCGGCCGCGGCTGCGGTGTGGGGCCTGGTGCGCAGCGCGCAGACCGAGAACCCGGGGCGGATCGTCCTGCTCGACTCGGACGGCCCGGCCCTCCCGGAGGAGCGGATCGCGGTGGCGCTGGCCAGCGGCGAGCCGCAGTTGGCGCTGCGCGAGGACGCCTGGTCCGTACCCCGGCTGGTCCGGGCGCAGGAGGGGCGGGAGGCGCAGCTCGTGCCGCTCGACGAGCCGTGGCGGCTGTCGCTGACCGAGAAGGGTTCGCTGGACGCGCTGGCGCTGCTGCCCGCGCCGGACACCTCGGCCCCGCTGGAGGCGGGTCAGGTCCGGGTGTCGGTGCGCGCGGCGGGCCTGAACTTCCGGGACGTGCTGATCGCGCTCGGGATGTACCCGCGGCCCGAGGCGGTGCCCGGCAGTGAGGGTGCCGGCGTGGTGGTCGAGGTGGGGCCGGGTGTCACCGACCTCGCGGTCGGCGACCGGGTGTTCGGCTTCTTCACCGGCGGGTTCGCCGAGCTGGCGGTGACCGACCGGCGGCTGCTGGCCCCGGTCCCGGCGGGCTGGTCGTTCGTCCGGGCGGCGTCGGTGCCGGTGGTCTACCTGACGGCCTACCACGGTCTGGTGGACCTGGGCGGGTTGCGGGCCGGGCAGTCGGTGCTGGTGCACGCGGCGGCCGGCGGTGTCGGCATGGCCGCGACGCAGATCGCCCGCCACCTCGGCGCGGAGGTCTACGGCACGGCGAGCACCGGCAAGTGGGACGTGCTGCGCGGCGAGGGCTTCGCGGACGACCGGTTGGCGTCCTCGCGGACCCTGGACTTCCGGGAGGAGTTCCTGGCCGCGACCGGCGGCCGCGGGGTCGACGTGGTGCTGAACGCCCTGGCGCGGGAGTTCGTCGACGCCTCGCTGGACCTGATGCCGAACGGCGGCCGCTTCGTCGAGATGGGCCGGACCGACCTGCGTGACCCGGCGGAGATCGCCGAGCAGCGGCCGGGCGTGGTCTACCGGGCGTTCGAGCTGCTGGAGGCCGGTCCGGACCGGATCCAGGAGATGCTGCTGGAGGTGCTCGACCTGTTCGAGGCCGGGGCGCTCAAGCCGCTGCCGCTGACCACCTGGGACGTCCGCCGGGCTCCCGAGGCGTTCCGGTTCCTGTCGCAGGCCCGCAACGTCGGCAAGATCGTGCTGACCGTGCCGGCCCCGCTCGACCCGGCGGGCACGGTGCTGGTCACCGGCGGCACGGGCACGCTGGGCGCGCTGGCGGCCCGGCACCTGGTGGTCGAGCACGGCGTGCGGCACCTGGTACTGACCAGCCGCAGCGGTCCCCAGGCGCCCGGTGCCCGGGAACTGGCGGCCGAGCTGGCCGAGTTGGGCGCGCAGGTGCGGATCGAGGCCTGCGACGCGGGTGACCGCGCGCAGCTGGCCGCGCTGCTGGCCGCCGTCCCCGCCGAGCACCCGCTGACCGGTGTGGTGCACACCGCAGGCGTGCTGGACGACGCCGTCGTCACCGCGCTGACCCCCGGGCACCTGGCCGGCGTGCTGCGGCCGAAGGCGGACGCCGCCTGGCACCTGCACGAGCTGACCCGCGGGCTCGACCTGTCCCTCTTCGTCCTCTACTCGTCCTCGGCGGGCGTGCTCGGCACCCCCGGGCAGGCCAACTACGCGGCCGCCAACACCTACCTGGACGCGCTGGCCGCGCACCGCCGCGAGCTGGGCCTGCCCGCCACCTCGCTGGCCTGGGGGCTGTGGGAGCAGACCAGCGGCATGCTGGGGCACCTGGGCGACGCCGACCGGACCAGGCTCCGCCGGGCCGGGCTGGTGCCGATGCCGTCCGTGGCCGGCCTGGAGCTGCTCGACCGGGCGCTGTCGCTCGCCGAGCCGGCGCTGGTCCCGGCCGGGATCGACCGGGCCGGGCTGCGCGAGCACCCCGGGGAGCTGCCGCCGCTGCTGCGCGGGCTGGTCGGTGCCGCGCCCGTCCGGGCGGCGCAGCCGAACGGGCAGCGCGACCGGAAGGCCGCGCCGACGCTGGCCGAGCGGCTGGCCGCCGGGGCCGACCGCGACCGGGTCCTGCTGGACCTGGTGTGCGAGGAGACCGCCGCCGTGCTCGGCCACCGGGACCGCGACGCGGTCAAGGCCGGCCGGCCGTTCAAGGAGCTCGGCTTCGACTCGCTGACCTCGGTCGAGCTGCGCAACCGCCTGACCGCGCTGACCGGCCTGCGGCTGCCCGCGACGGTCGTCTTCGACCACCCCACCCCCACCGAGCTCACCAGGTACCTGGGCGAGCGGGTCGGCCCGGACAGGAGCGCCGAACCGGCGCTGTTCGCCGACCTCGCCCGGGTCCGGGACGGGCTGCCGGGCATCGACGCGGCCGAACGCGACCGCGTCCGGGAGAACCTGCGGGAACTCCTGGCCCTGCTCGGCGAGAACGTCCTGTCCGATCTCGATCTCGACCCCGACCTTGCCGACCTCGACTCCGCCACCGACGACGAGCTGTTCGCGCTCCTCGACGACCCGGCGAACGGGAGCTGACACCGATGGCCGACGAACAGCAGCTTCGCGAATACCTCAAGCGTTCGCTCGCCGACACCCGCAAGGCGCGCCGGCGGGTGCAGGAACTGGAGGACCGCGACCACGAGCCGATCGCGATCATCGGCATGGCCTGCCGGTTCCCGGGCGGGGTCTCCTCGCCCGAGGAGCTGTGGCGGCTGGTCGCCGACGGCACCGACGCGATCGCCCCGTTCCCGACCGACCGCGGCTGGGACGACTCCGGCGCCTTCCGCCGCGAGGGCGGCTTCCTGACCGGTGCGGGCGGCTTCGACGCGGGCTTCTTCGAGATCTCGCCGCGCGAGGCCCTGGCGATGGACCCGCAGCAGCGCCTGCTGCTGGAGACCTCGTGGGAGGCGTTCGAGCGGGCGGGCATCGACCCGGCGTCCGTGCGCGGCTCGCAGACCGGCGTCTTCGTCGGCGCGACCGCCCAGGAGTACGGGCCGCGCCTGCAGGACGCCCCCGAGAACGTCCAGGGCCAGTTGCTCACCGGTACCACGCTGAGCGTCGCCTCCGGCCGGATCTCCTACCAGTTCGGCCTGGTCGGTCCGGCGTTGACCGTCGACACGGCGTGCTCCTCGTCGCTGGTGGCGATGCACCTGGCGGTGCGTTCGCTGCGCTCCGGCGAGTCGACGCTGGCGCTGGCCGGCGGCGCGACCGTGATGGCGACCCCCGGCGTCTTCGCGGAGTTCGCCCGGCAGAACGGCCTGGCGGCCGACGCCCGCTGCAAGGCCTTCGCGGCCGCCGCGGACGGCACCGAGTTCGCCGAGGGCGTCGGCGTCCTGGTGCTGGAGCGCCTCTCGGACGCCCAGCGGCTCGGGCACCGGGTGCTGGCGGTGGTCCGTGGCACCGCCGTCAACCAGGACGGTGCGAGCAACGGCCTGACCGCCCCCAACGGCCCGTCCCAGCAGCGGGTGATCCGCGCCGCGCTGGCCGACGCCGGACTGACCACCGCCGACGTCGACCTGGTGGAGGCGCACGGCACCGGCACCAAGCTCGGCGACCCGATCGAGGCCGAGGCCCTGCTGGCCACCTACGGCCAGGAGCGCGGCGAGAACGCGCCGCTGTACCTGGGGTCGGTGAAGTCCAACATCGGGCACACCCAGCACGCCGCCGGCGTCGCCGGGGTGATCAAGTCGGTGATGGCGATGCAGGCGGGCGTCCTGCCCGCGACCCTGCACGTGGACGCGCCCAGCCCGTTCGTGGACTGGGAGGCCGGCCGGGTCGAACTCCTCACCGAGGCCCGCGACTGGACGGCCCTCGACCGGCCGCGCCGGGCCGGCGTGTCCGGGTTCGGCGTCAGCGGCACCAACGCCCACGTGATCATCGAGCAGGCTCCGGCGGAGGTCGCCGAGGAGGAGTCGGCCGTGGAGGCCTTCCCCTCCCCGGTGGTGCCGTGGGTGGTCTCCGGTCACGGCCCGGCCGGCCTGCGCGGCCAGGCCCGACGACTGGCCGCCTTCACCACC
>NZ_JBVHEH010000081.1:0-5992 GCF_055562955.1 Kitasatospora sp. NPDC015121 | reverse complement strand
TACTGATCAGGTGCCGGGTTCTGAGGTGTCGAGTTTTCGGTGGGGTTGGACGCAGCACGTGGCGGAGCGGACCCAGGCGGGCGGCGCTGGCGCCCAACCTGGGCGTGGTCTCTGTCGGCGACGACACCGCCTCTTCCTGGTGGACACCCCGGAGCAGCGGCGGATCGGGATCTCCGACTCCCTCGAGCTGGCGTGGCGGGACTGGCTCGGCTCCGCCGGGTTCGACCGCCCCGAGGGCCACTGGCCGCGGCAGTGGGCGCGGGCGTACGTCGAGTTCGCCGCCGGGGAGAAGCGAAAATACCTGCACGACCTGGGCCTGCGGATCATCCCCACCGTCGGCGGGGAACGTGGACCTGCTGCAGACGCTCACGCACGCCAGGCTCGCCGCCCCGTGAGGTCGAGGGCGGCTGCCAGGCTCGAGCAGCAGCGCGACCAGCCTGAGTTGGGCGTCGAAGGACAGCCCCGCCTCGGGCTCGTCGCCGAGTACGTGTACGGGACGGACCGCTGGGAAGGCTTCCGTGTGCACCCGCTGCCGGCTTCGGTGGCGGCGGCGTGCACGGCTACAACTCGTTGGAGGGCACGTTCCTCGGAGGCTGCATCTTCTCGGGGATGAAGGCCGGCCGGGCGATGGCGCGGGAGGTCTGATCGAGGCAGGCACCGCCGGCGCGGCGGTCGTCGCTGTCATGCGCGCGGCGGGGAGGCCCCTGAGCCGCCGGCCGCCGCGTCCTGAGCAGCACTGTCACCTGTGACCGGCCGCCCGCGGGTCTGCGCCCGCCCACGCAGCACACCGAGTTCGTAGGTGGCCAGCACTATCAACCACAGAGCGGTGATGGGGATGACAAACCACAGCATCGCGGCACTGAACGGCCCCAGCGCGTCGTGGTCGGCCGCCTGGAGCACGACGTAGGCGATGTACGCGGCGTAGAAACCGGTGAAGAGAACGCCCTCCCACCGTGCGATCGCCAGGCCGGTGAAGGCGATCGGGAGCAGTGCCAGGGACACCGCGAGCATGATCGGCAGGTCGAAGCGGATGGCCCCGGCCGCGATCTCGATCGGCGCGATGAGTGAGGTCATCCCCAGAACGGCACCTATGTTGAACATGTTGCTGCCCACGATGTTTCCGATCGCCAGGTCGCGCTCGCCTCGGATCGCCGCGACCATGCTCGTCGCGAGTTCGGGAAGGGATGTCCCGACGGCCACCACCGTGAGGCCGATGACCAGGTCACTCATTCCCCATGCCGCCGCGAGGTCGCTCGCCGCGGTGACGAGTAGCCGTGCCCCGATCACGAGCAGCGCCACCCCGGCGATCACGAGAGCGCTGTTGAGGAGGACCGGGTGCGAGGTGTCGCCGCCGGTAGGCGTCGTCTCGCCCGCGCTGTCACCGGCCGGGGCGTCCAATGCCTCGGTGGCGCGGTCTCCGTCCTGTTTGCGCGCGATGACGATCGTCGCGGTCGTATAGGTCACGAGGCCGGCGAACAGCAGCAGACCGTCGAGGAAGCTGATCGTGCCGTCGAGGGCCACCAGAAGCACGACCAGAGAGAACAGCACCATGATGGGGATGTCGACTCGCACGATCCGGGACGTCGCCACCAGAGGGGCGACGATCGCGGTCAGCCCCAGGATGAGCAGGATGTTCGCGATGTTGCTGCCCACCACGTTGCCGACGGCCAACCCCGGGTATCCGCTCAGCGCGGCATCGACGCTTACCGCGAACTCCGGCGCCGAGGTGGCGAAGGCGACGACGGTGAGTCCCACCACCAGCGGGGAGATCCCGAGGGTCGCGGCCAGACCGCCGGCGCCCCGCACCAGCACTTCGCCGCCGCCGATGAGCAGGACGAACCCCACCGCGAGCGCGGCCACCGTCAGGGCGCTCATGTCAGCTCCGATCGGGTGGTGATGAACCCCGGTCCGGCTGGCGGTGACGGCCTTGTTGCATTACCCATGGGTCGATGATCCCGTGCCGGACTCCGGTCTGTCGATGCGCCGGCAGCGATTCAGCCGGCGGAGGCGACCGCCAGCGGCAGGACAGCCGGGACCCCGGACGAGCGGAGATGCCGGGCTGCCTCGGTGATCGTCCACCCCGTCCCGAGCAGGTCGGCGACCAGGAGGACGGGGCCGTCGGACGCTGTCGACGGGCCGGAGAACGTGCCCCACAGCTGGGCCACGCGGTAGGCCGAGTTCTGGGCGGTCACCGTCGGGAGCGCCTCGTCGCGGCTGAGTTCGCCGAGGTAGTCCATACGGCCCATCTGTGACAGCGCGCGCGCCAGGCTCTGCACGAGGATCGGGTGCTCGCCGGTGAGTAGCGCCGCGACACCGGTCGGGCGGTCGTCCCAGCCCCACTCGCGCAGGACCGGTACGCAGGCGCGGGCCAGCCACTCGGGTGCGTCCTGGTCGGGCTCGGCGAGCAGGGCGCGCAGCTTCTGGCCCAGGCCCAGATCGGTGAGGCGTGCCAGAGCGCGGCCCTCCGCGGGACCGTCGGCGATCTTGCCCTTGAGCGGGACGTCGAGCTTGGCCAGGCCGGTGGGCCGCTGGCGGCGCGGAGGCAGCAGCACGCCGGGCCGCTCGAGCGCTTCGCGGGCCGGGTCAGCGCGCCCGAGTCGACGGAGGTGGTGCGTCGCTGGGGTCCGGGGGCGCAGATACGGCCAGTTCACGGGCGCCAGCCCGGGGAGAAGATCGGCTCGGTTCTGTACTCGCCACGCGCAGGTCCGCGCACCTGTCCGGACGCCAGTGGGTAACAGCGGAAACGCGTAACGATACTGGTTTCCGGGTGCTGTTGAGTCGCGGTTGATCAGGGGCCGGGTTCTTGGTGGAGTTCGGGGTAGGCGCTCCAGGTGGCGCCGCTGATGAATGCGTGGCGTTCGGTTGTTTGAGCTCTGTATCCGAACTGGGTTGCCGCGATCGCCGGGGGAATGCTGCGGACCAGCTCGCGCATCGCGCTGTTGCGTGCGCCTCGAAGATCGATCCCGTTGTCGCGGAGCTTGCCCATCAGGGTCTGCGGGTTGATGTGATGACCTGCAGTGACCCCGGGAAATAGCCACTGGGATGTTCGGTTGGCAGCGGTGGTCATGTTGGGGCGATGGGCGATGAGTGCGGTCACCGGGTCGGCGAGCGGATGCGGGAGTGCTACCTCGGCGTCGGCGAAGCGGATCCACAGGCCGTCGCTGTCGTCGGTTCTCAGTGCGTCCAGTCGGATGGCGGCGATGCGCGAAACTGGTTGCGCGCAGATCAGCAGCAGGACCGTGGCGGCTTTGACCCACACCGGGGTCTCTCGCCGTTCCAGAATCGTGGCCAGCTGAGCGTAGCGCTCATCGTCGCTGGTCATGGGACTGGTTCGAGCCCGTCGGTGGGGGAACGCGAGGTGGGCGGCCATGTGTTGGTGCTTGATGCACCACTTGACGAACATCCTGGCGGTGCTGCGGGTGGTCGGCCCGGTAACGAGCCAGGTGTCGATATCGGACTGTGTCGCTTCCGCCAGCGCAGTGTTACGGGTGTAGAGCCAGTTGACGAAGTCGATCGCCACGGTGATCTCCTGTTTGGCGTTGGCGATCGGCCCGTTCTCCAGGGGTTGGCGCTGCGCGCGGGCGCGGAGGTTGCGCAGGTGATGCCAGGTGGCGAATCCGGTGATGACCTGCTGCGATTGGTGGATTGGTGTGGAGGCGAGCTTTTTCTCGAGCCAGCTGGTGAAGCGGTCGAGGTTGCGGTCATAGGGCGCGAGGATTCCGCAGCTGATGAACAGGTCCCGTAGGTGACGTGCGGTGCGCTCGGCGGGGTAGTGGGCGAAGGTGTCGTGACTGATGGTCAAGCGGTGTTGCGCGAACCCGTCCAGGAGCTGGCGCACGTCGGGATTGCGTAGCCAGATGAGCGCACTTCGCGGGTGGTCCTGGCTGGTCAGCGCATCGAGTAGCGGTTTCAGCTCGGCCGAGACGAATCCGGTGTCGGCGGTGGTGAGCAGGGCGGTCAGGTCGTCGGTGAGGCAGCATCGGGCGCAGAGTCCGCGCCGGTGGGGTTCGTCCTGATCGCCGCAGCGGGTGCAGATCAGGCGGGGATCGTCGATCCCTGCACAGTCGGTGCAGATGGCCTGGTTGCCTGAGAGTCCGGGGAGGAGCCGGTCCGGGGTCAGGCAGCGAGGACACGTTCCGCGGCGACGGGTGGCCTGTTGGTAGCAACGGCGGCAGACGAAGCCCTCTGGCCAGCGCACGCCGCGAGGCTGGCGCTCGTCGTCGCACCGTGTGCAGTGGTACTTCGATGTGTCAGCCATGTGTGTCGCCTGCGCGGGGGTCCGTCTACGCCGGTGGGCCGGGTCGGTGGATGTGGGCCCGCTTCGGTCGCAGCGGACCATCAGCTGAGGGGGAGACGTCGGTGGCGGTGCGCCGCGAGGGTGCGGCGTCGACACGGAAGTCGCAGAGGTCCTCGACGCTGCAGTCCAGAACGTGGCACAGGGCGCCGAGCAGCGCCAGGGGCAGCCGGTCCGGGGTGCGTCCGAGGAGGCGGTAGAGCTGCGAGGCGGAGAGCTCGATGCCGACCTCATGCAGCGGGGTGATCAGGTCAGACAGGTTGTGCATGTCTCGGTCGGTCATGACTTGGCGTAGTCGCCACTGGTAGGCGATCCGGTGCTTCATGTCTCGTTCGTCCTTTCGGGCAGGCGGCCGGCTGCGGCACGTAGGGCGGCGGCTACGACGCGGCTGCGGTAGTCGGGGGAGACGAAGGTGTAGAGCGAGGTGGTCGAGGCGTACTCGTGTCCGACTTGCTCTTGGATGAAGCGGGTGTCGTAGCCGGACTCGACAAGCAGCGTGACGTAGCTGCGGCGCAGGGAGTGAAAGTCCAGTCCGGGGTCGGTCAGGCCGGCTGTGTCACAGAGTTCGGCGAAGCTGTGGGACAGTGCCCCGTTCGAGATTCGTTCGGATCGTTCGGTTGGAAACAATGCGGTCCCGGTGGTGCGGTCGAAGCTGGTGCGCCCCTGGTCGATCCACTGCTCGAGGCAGTCGATCACCCACGCGGTCTCTGGGACGGTCAGTACGCCGCGCCGTTTGGCGGGGGATCCTTTGCCGGGCTTGCCGTACCGGACGTAGCAGACCCCGAATCGGCCGAACTGCCGTGCACGCGGATTCGGCCCAAAATCCGTCAGGTCCAGCATGCGAACTTCGTTGCGGCGCAGGCCCCATGCGTAGGCGACCTTGGTGATCGTCGCGGTTCGCAGCGCGACCATCGCCCCCTTCGTGCCGACCTCGTAGCGGCGGGTGACCTGCTCGTCCGCGGTATCGCACAGGTCCTGCAGCTCGTCGGTGGTGTACGCCCGTTTGCGTGGGTCGCCGGGACCCTCGTGGACGTGGCGGGCCGAGTTGGCCTCGGTAATGACCTGTACGGGATGCGTGGCGAACCGGTCCTGGCATTGCTCGGCCCACTCGTAGGCCGGGTCGAGCAGGTAGTCCATGAAGTGCCGCAGCGCACCTTGATAGTTCAGGACGGTGCTGTGCGCTATGCCGTGGACTCCGCGTAGTTCGGTGATCCAGTCATCGGCCATCGCTGGCGTCCAGGTCCAGGGGCCGTCGGCATCGCAGAAGTCCCGGAACCGCCGTATCGTGGCCACCCGCGCCGAGATCGTGCCGGCAGACAGGTTTCGTGCCAGCTGCTGGTGAGACCAGCCGGTGACCATCGCCTCGAACACCGAGGCTTCCGGACGTAGAACAGCGATACCGTCGGCCAGCTGCAACCGCGCCGACCCTGGAGGAAGATCCTGCTGCGACATCTCGCACCGCCCAAAAATGGCTCGCGTCTTGTGCGAAAGTGTCGCATGAAATGCGAATCGCGACAAGAGGCCGCAGGTAGCAGCGCCGCCACCATCCCGCCATCGGCTGGCGGTCACGGTCCAACAAGGGCGGAAGCGCTGGCCCGGCACCTGCTCACGCGCAGGTCACGAGGCCAGTCGGGCACTACGGGCGAGGGGCAGTTCGGGGAGGGGTCGAGTTCGCACAATCTACAACTCGGCATCGTT
>NZ_JBVHEH010000080.1:0-6084 GCF_055562955.1 Kitasatospora sp. NPDC015121 | reverse complement strand
AACAACCCACCCACAACCGGATGAGACGTGTCGTTCCACGACTCGAGCACCAAAGCACGCTCAGGCGCCGTCATGACCTCGACGTCACCGACCGCAGTGGACGGCGTTTCACCGATTTCTGTCAGCAGAGTCTCGAGGCGACCCAGCAGGGCCTGCGCGTACGACTCGTCGAAGAAGTCGGGTAGGTAACGAAGCGTCAGGTGCAGTTGATCGTCGAGACCGATCAGCAGTGTGAGCGGGTAGTTCGTGGAATCGTCGGAGGCGACATCGTCGATCACCATGCCGTCCAAGAACTCTGCTTGCGCTGCAAGACCGTCACGGTCGACCGGGTAGGACTCGAAGATCACCAGAGTGTCGAAGAGTCCGCCGACGCCCGCGGCGCTCTGCACATCGGTCAGGCCGAGGTAATGGTGATCGAGCAATCCCGCCTGTTCGATCTGAACCCGAGAGAGCAATGCCTCGACGGACTCGGCCAGATCCAGTTGGACACGCACGGGCAGCGTGTTGATGAACAGACCCACCATCTTCTCGACGCTGTCGAGTTGTGGCGGACGGCCGGAGACCGTGGCACCGAAGACAATGTCCTGGCGACCGGTCATGCGTCCCAGCAGAATTGCCCAGGCAGCCTGGACGATCGTGTTGGCGGTAACGCCGGTCCTCGATGCCAAACCGGTCAGTGTCGCGGTCACCGATTCGCTGAGCGAGATCTGCAACTTCTGCGACAGCGCACTGAATTCCTGACCAACGACGGTGGGAGCCAACAACGTCGGCTCTTCGACGCCGCCCAACGCTTTCGCCCAGGCATCCATGGACACACTGCGATCCTGCTGGACCAGCCACGCGAGGTAGTTCCGGTAGCTCAGTGACCGCGTCTGAGCGGGAATGTTCCCACGCATGGCGTAGTGGCCGAGGAGCGTCTGGAGCAGCAGCGGCATGGACCAGCCGTCGAGGATGATGTGGTGGTTTGCCACAACAAGGCGGTATTCGCTCGCCGCGATCTTGATCAGCGTGAACTTGATCAACGGCGGGTTCGACATGTCGAAGTGCGTGGCCTGGTCCTCGACAAGAATCCGATCCAACTCGCGGCGTCGTTCTTCGCTGTCAGCGATTGTGGTGAGATCCAGTTCGCGCCACGGCACGTCGATGTCACCGAGAACTACCTGGACCGGCGTACCCGTTCCGTCGACCACAAATGCGGTGCGCAGGTTCGGGTGACGATCGATGATGGCCTGTGCTGCGGCGTGGAGGCGATCCGCGTCGACGCGGCCGGACAGCGAGAGAACCATCTGCACGGAGTACAGGTCGACGGTGGACTCGGCCATGACAGCGTGGAACAGCAGACCCGACTGCAGCGGAGCCAGCGGCCAGACGTCCTGCACCGCGGGGAAACGCTGCTCGAACCCGTCGAGATCCTGCTGGGTCAGCGTTACCAGCGGCACGTCCGACGGCGTGAGTCCGCCTGCGCCGACGGCCTGTGCGTGCTGCGCCAGCGCTGTGAGTGCTCCGACCCACAGGTCGGCCAGGGCTTGCACCTCGGTGGCGCTCAGCAATCCGTTCGGGAAGGCAAACGACGCTTCGAGCACCGCGCCGTCAGGGCCGTCGTTGACGATGGCATTGATGTCGACAACCTTGTTGGCCGGCATGTCCGGGTCTTCCGGCGCAGCGACATCGGAGAAGTCGCGTGCCGGAATCCATCCGAGGCCTTGCGCTGCAGCCGGAATATCCTCCGCCACAATGCGACCCAGGTAGTTGAAGCTGACCTGCCCGCTGCTCAGCTTCGACAGCTCAGTGCAGGTGTCGTCGTTGACGTACCGCAGCAGTCCGTAGCCGACACCCTTGTCGGGAGCGGCGAGCAACTGCTCCTTGACTGCCTTGATCGCCGCTCCCGCAGCAACTCCGGCGTCGAAGGCGTCGTCGATGTCGATACCGGCAAGGTCGAGTGCGACGGGGAAGGCCGCCGTGAACCAGCCGACGGTGCGTGAGAGATCGGCACCCGGGACGACGCCCTCTTCGCGGCCGTGGCCCTCGAGCTGGAGCAGTGCCGCTTCGGTGTCGATGCCCCGCTCACGGCGCCAGCGCACCAGTGCCAGAGCAAGTCCGGCCAGCAAACCGTCGTTGGCTCCGCCGCGGAACACCTCGGGCAGAGTTGTCAGCAGGGTTTCAGTGACGCCTGTGGGCACCTCCACGCGCACACGCTCGACTGTTGCCGCAACGTCGACGGACGGATCGAACGCCCGCGAACCGAGAATCGGGTCTGGAGTCGACAGCGTCTTGCGCCAACGTGGCAGTTCTGCCAGTCGCTTGTCTGATCGTGATTCCGCAGCGAGCGAGTGCGCCCAGGTACGCATGGACGTGCCCGTCGGTTCGAGCACGGGTGCACTTCCGCCACTGCGCTGAGCCCACGCGGAAATCAAGTCCGGCACGATGATTCGCCAGGAGACGCCGTCGACGATCAGGTGATGCGCAGCCATGATCAATCGGCCGGTGCGTGTGTCACCGAAGTCGATCCACACGAACTGAGCCATGACACCGGCGGCCGGATCCAACCGGCCGAGAGCGTCGTCGAGAGCACCCGACGCGATGGCCGTCAGGTCTGCGCCCGAAATCGCGGGGTCCACCAGCACCCGTCGCACCAAAGAATCCACGTCGACGGTTCCGGGCGCGGACACAGCCATGCCCGGACCACGCTGATCATCGACCAGACGCGAACGGAACATGTCGTGGTGATTGATGACGGCAGCCAGTGTGTCGACAACACCGGTCCGGTCGATGCCGAGCGGCAACTCCAGCGTCAACAACTGGTTGAAACGCTGGAAGCTGCCGGGCCGTTCGAACATGAATCGCTTGATCGGCGTGAGCGGCATCCAACCGATGCCGCCGCCTTCGATCTCGGCGAGAACAGTGATCGCATCGGCGTCGGAGCCGAAGACGGCAACCTCTGCCAACTCAGCCACCGTCTTGTTCTCGAACACGTCCTTGGGCGTGAACAGAACACCGCGGGCCTTAGCCCGGGACACCAACTGGATCGACATGATCGAGTCTCCGCCCTGAGCGAAGAACGAATCGTCGGTACCGATCTGATCGAGGCCGAGAACGTCGGCAAAGACCTCGCTGAGGACGCGTTCCATCTCGGTCGTGGGAGCGCGGAACTCCTTGACCTCGAATACCGGCTCCGGCAGAGCCTTTCGGTCCAGCTTGCCGGCCGGGGTCAGCGGCATGTCGGTCAGAACCATGATCGACGCAGGCACCATGTGCGCCGGCAGAGTGCGTGAAACGAACTCACTCAGATCCGCCGAGCTGACAGCCGATTCCTTGCCGACAAACACGTACGACACCAGCGCCGGAGCACCGGACGTCAGCGTGGTGCCCATCGTCGCGGCGAACTCGACCTCCGAATGTGCCGTCAGTGCCGCGTCGATCTCACCGAGCTCGATACGGAACCCACGGATCTTCACCTGGAAGTCGTTGCGGCCCACGTACTCAACCTGGTATCGGTCAGTCCAACGCACAACATCACCGGTGCGGTACATGCGCTCACCGGACAGGCCGTGCGGGTTGGCAACAAAGCGATCCGCGCTCAATCCCGGGCGGCGATGGTATCCGCGGGTGACCTGGGGACCCGACAGGTACAGCTCACCGGCAACGCCAACCGGAACGGGCTGCAGACGTGTGTCGAGAACAAACGCGGCCATGTCGCCGATGGTTTCGCCGATGGTCATCCGGTCGCCCGGCATCAGCGGCACACTGACATTGGTGACGATAGTGGTCTCGGTGGGACCGTAGACATTGAGGAACGTACGTCGACGGTTCGGCTGATCCGCCCACTTGGCCATCAACTCCGGCGAGTACGCCTCACCGCCGACACCAACCACCTCAAGATCGTTCAGGCCAGACGGATCCATGGAAGCCAACGCCGCGGGCGTGATGAAGGCATGTGTGACGCGTTCGGACTTGAACAGCGCGGTCAATTCGTCGCCGCCGAAGATCGATGTCGGGACGATCACCATGGCAGCGCCTGTCGCGACAGCCAGGAACAGTTCGAGCATCGACGCGTCGAAACTCGGCGACGCGAAGTGCAGCGTGCGGGAGTTCGGCGTCACCAGGTAGTGCTGTGCCTGCGTTGCACTGAAGCTCGCGAGGCCTGCTCCCGTAGCAACAACACCCTTGGGCAAGCCTGTTGTGCCCGACGTGTAGATCACCCAGGCCGGATGCGCCGGAAGGACGGGGCGCACACGCTCATCTTCACGAATCGGTGAACTATCCTGCGCTGCCATCAATTCCGCGCAAGCAGCACTGTCGATCGCAAGCCACTCGACGGTGTCGGTAAGCCCTGCGAGTTCAGCTTCGAGAGTCAGACCGACCGAGACGCCCGAGTCGGAGACCATATGCGCGATGCGGTCAGCCGGGTAGTGCGGATCGATGGGAACAACGGCGGCACCTGTCTTGGATACCGCCCACACCAGCAGGACCGATTCGATGGAACGCGGAATCGACACTGCGACCAGGTCTTCGGCGCCCAGACCGCGAGCGATCAGGACGCGGGCGAGGCGCGACGACCACTCGTCGATCTCGGCGTACGTCATCGATCGATCCTCATAGCGGAGAGCTTCGTTGGAGGGATACAGCAACGCGGTCTCGGCCAGGATGTCGGCCAACGGCTTCGGCTCGATGCCCGAGGACGCTCGTTGACTGGTCAATTCGATACGCTCAGGCGCTTCGAGGATGTTGATGTCGCCGACAGCCTGCGTCGCATCCACGGCGACGGCCTCGAGAATCCTAGTCAACCGCTCGGCGAAGGAGACAACTGTCCCCTCGTCGAAGAGATCCGTCGCATAGGTGAAGGTCGCAGTCATGCCGTGACCATCGGCAGCTTCCACCAGGGTCAACTGAAGGTCGAACTTCGCTACAGTTTCCGCGATATCAAGTTCAGTGATATCGAGTCCCGGCAACGTCAGGTTATTCTGCCCCAGGTTCTGGAATGCCAAGGCAACCTGGAACAACGGGTTGTGAGCCTGCGAACGCACCGGATCGAGTACCTCGACCAGCCGCTCGAACGGCACGTCTGCGTGAGCGAAAGCCGCGAGATCACTCTCACGCGCCGAAGTAAGCAGATCGAGGAAACGCATCCCCGGATCGACGTCGGTACGCAGCACGAGCGTGTTGACGAACATGCCGATCAGATCGTCGAGCTGCGCTTCACCGCGACCGGCGACCGGGGTGCCAACTGCGATGTCGGTGGTGCCGGACAACCGGGCAAGAAGTGTTGCCAACGCCGAGTGCATCACCATGAACAGCGATGCCTGGTGCTCGCGACCCACAGCGGCCAGTCCGCGGTGAACATCCGCGGAAATCGGGAAGCTGTAGGTGGCTCCCCGGCCGGTGAACACGGCTGGACGCGCGCGGTCACTGGGCAAGGTGATCTGGTCCGGAACTCCGTCGAGAGCTTTGGCCCAGTAGCCGATCTGCTCTGCGAGTACGGATTCCGTGTCACCCTCGGAACCGAGAACCTCGCGCTGCCACAACGCGTAGTCGGCATACTGCACCGACAACGGCGCCCAGGTCGGGGCATGACCCTGTGAGCGGGCGTAGTACGCGGTCATCACGTCGCGGATCAACGGACCCATCGAGAAACCGTCGGTGGCGATGTGGTGAATCACTATCGCCAGTACAAACGAGTCCTCCGCGAGCTGGAAGAGCTTGGCCCGCAATGGAACCTCAACGGTGACGTCGAAGCCTGACGTGACGAAGTCCGTCACCGCCGCCACGATGTCGGATGCTTCGATTTGCACGGGAGCCAGATTCACCGGAACTGCCGCCACCGGCAAGATCCGCTGGTAGCCGGCACCGTCGACCTCGGGGTAGACCGTGCGCAGAACCTCGTGACGCTTCAACACGTCCACGACAGCGTCGTACAACGCCGCCTGATCCAACTCGCCAGTGAGAGTGATCGCCATCGGAATGTTGTTGGCTGCCGATTCGCGGTCCAATTGGTTGAGGAACCACATGCGCTGCTGCGCAAACGACAACGGCACCTGCGCCGGACGCACCTGCGCAGTCAACGCCGCACGCGAACCACCACCGACA
>NZ_JBVHEH010000079.1:0-6535 GCF_055562955.1 Kitasatospora sp. NPDC015121 | reverse complement strand
CACCAGCAAACCGACCATCCAACACATCCACCAACGTCAAACCCCCCACAGCCACCCCCACACCATCCCAACCACCCACCACCAACCCACGCTCGCCGGCGACAAACACGTCGACCTCGCCGATCGGCGTATCCGCGTTCGCTGCGAAGGCGGCAAGGATCAGCGACATCCGCTGCGCAATGGTGTCGACCGCGGCGCGGTCGAGTGCCGCGGGCTGATACCGCAGGCTCACCTGCAGCGCGGGTTCCGCGACCGTCAGCACGGTGAGTGGGTAATGCGTGGCGTCCCGGGCAGTCACAGCGGTGACGCGCATACCGGCTATATCGGTGTTCCCGTCCATCCCCGAGGTATCGATCGGATACGACTCGAAGACCGACAGTGTGTCGAATAGATTGCCTGTCCCTACGACAGATTGAATCGCGCCGAGTCCGACATGGTGATGATCGAGCAGAGCTGTCTGTTCGCCTTGTAGTCGAGCGAGCAGCTGCGCACAGGTCTCGTCCGGATCCAGTTGCACGCGGACAGGCAATGTGTTGATCAGCAGCCCCATCATGTCTTCCACACCAGGCAATTCAGGTGAACGGCCCGAGACTGTGACGCCGAAGACGACGTCGTCGCGGGAAAGCATTCGAGACAGCAGGACACCCCACGCGGCTTGGATCACCGTGTTCATCGTGATCCCACTCCGCTGGACCAGCGCACCAAGTCCCTCGAGCACCGAATCGGGTAGATCGACGGCGACTTCTTCGGGCACCAGTTGCTCCGCGATCGGCGCCGAAGCCGCCAACAACGTCGGCTCGTCGACGCCTTCCATGGCGTCCGCCCATACCGCGAGCGAGGTCTCGATGTCGCGGTGCACCAACCATTCCAGATAGGTGCGGTATGACGGAGTCTCGGGAAGATCGGCCGGGGCTCTGTCGACCGGGAGACCGTCGGCCGCGTATCGCGTCAGCAGTTCGCGAACCAACAACGGCATCGACCAACCGTCGAGAACGATGTGATGGTTTGTCACCACCAACACGCACCTCGTCGGCGAGGTTCGCAGCAGCGTCAGCCGAAGCAGTGGCGGCGAGGCGAGGTCGAAGGGTGCACTGCGATCCTCGTCGAGGAGGCGCTCCAGATCTGCTTCGGTTGCCGATCCTCGATCACTCAGATCGACCTCGGTCCACGGAATCACTGCATCGTCGACAATCAACTGCACCGGTAGGCCGTTCACGTCGTACACGAACGCGGCGCACAGATTCGGGTGGTTTGCGAGTAGTCCAGCAGCAGCGCCGCGTAAACGCTCGGAATCAACCGCTCCTTCGAGTTCGATGCACAACTGCGCTGTGTAGACGTCCGTCGACGTGGCCGCCAGTGAGGCATGGAACATCAGCCCGGCTTGAAGGGGTGACACCGACCAGACATCGCGCAATCCGGGGAAGTCGTTCTCCCAGCGTTCGATCTGCTGTTGGTCCACCGAGACCAGGGGAATGTCCGACGGCGTCAGACCGCCCGCATCAGGTCGCGACGCGTGCGCGGTGAGTCCGTCGAGTGCACGACGCCACAGTTCCGCGAATTCCGCGATGTCCGACGCGTCGAGCACTCCGCGGGGAAAGGTGAAAGATGCTGTCAGGCAGGGCCCGTCGACATGGTCCTCAACCGCGGCGTTGATGTCGATCACGGACGCCACCGGCATGGAACGATTCTGGGTTCCGCCGAGCTTTCGATTGTCCTCCACCGGCAGCCAGTCCTGTGCTCCGTCAGAGGAGCTGATCCGGCCCAGATAGTTGAAACTGATCTGAGGAGAACGGAATCGACCGAGTGTGTCCCTCTCGCCAGACAGGTACCGCAACATCCCGAATCCGATTCCACGATCGGGGATCGCACGCACGTACTCTTTGACAGCTTTGAGAGCCCGTCCGGCGTCGGCGCCACCTGCCAGTGCGTCGTCGACGTCGATTCCGCCGAGATCCACATGCACCGGGTAGAGCGTGGTGAACCAACCAACGGTGCGAGCGAGGTCTGCGCCAGGAACCGCACCCTCCTCGCGGCCGTGTCCTTCGAGAGTGATCAGGGCGGCAGCGGTATCCATACCTCGGCGTCGTCGCCACCCGATCGAGGCCAACGCGACAGCGGTGAGGAGTCCGTCGTTCACGCCGGTGTGGAATGCCGCAGGAACCGTGGTGAGAAGGTTCCTGGTCACCGAAGGCGAGATGTCCACTGTGACGGTGTCGACCGTGTCATAGACGTCGATCGTGGGATCGAGTGGGCGCGAACCGATCAGTGGGTCATCGCCGTTCAGGATCGTTGTCCACACCTCCCGTTCTGCGCTCCGGTCACCCACGTGCTCGACAAGCCCATGCGCCCATCGCCGGAACGACGTTCCGATCGGTGGTAGTTCAGGCGTGACACCGGCCTGGAGTTGCGCTGTCACCGACGCCAGGTCGGTGACCAGAATGCGCCACGAGACGCCGTCGACAACCAGGTGATGAATCACCAGAAGTAATCGGCCCTGCTGGTTCGACAAGTCAGGTTTGTCGGCCAGGTCGAACCAGATCACGCGCACCATGTCAGCGGCGGCGGGATCCAAGCTGTCGGCAGCGGCCTCGAGTTCTCCCGACGCCAAGGCCCGGAAACCTTCGTCGTCGACCGAATCGACAGCTACTCGGTGGATCAGTCCCTCGGCCGAGATCGAGCCGGGTGGTAGGACTTCCATGACCTGCTCACGCTCGACCAGGCGAGCACGGAGCATGTCGTGCCGATCCAGCATCACTTGAACGCCCCGGACAAGGAGGTCCTGGGTGAGATCAGCGGGAGCGGTCAGCAAGAGCGCCTGGGTGAACCGGTTCAGCTCACCCCCCTCGAGGCCGCCGCTGCTGCGGTCGAGCATCCACTGCGCCACCGGCGTCAGTGGGAGGGTGCCGATACCGGCTCCGGGCAGCTCCGCGAGCGCATCAGGCCCGTCCTGCTCCACGTGCGCCGACTCGGCAAGTTCGGCAACAGATTTGTGGTCGAATACATCTCGCGGCGAGATGATCACACCAGCATCGCGAGCGCGGGCCACCAATTGGATGGACATGATGCTGTCTCCACCGAGTTCGAAGAAGGAATCATGCACTCCCACGGTGTCGAGGCCGAGAACCTGCGCGAACAGAGCGGCAAGAAGATTCTCGGTTTCCGTTCGCGGTGGCCGGTCGGGTGTGGCCGCGGACGAGAAATCGGGTGCGGGAAGCGCTGCGCGGTCCAGTTTTCCGTGAACCGTCAGCGGAAGTGCGTCGAGCACCACCACCGCCGCAGGCACCATGTACGACGGCAGTCGCGTGCCTGCATGCGCGAGGACGTCTCGCGGATCGACACTCACCCCGCGATCGGGAACCACGTAGCCGATCAACCGATCGCTGCCGTCGCCGTTCCAGACGCCCGTCACCGCCTGGGCCACGCGTGGGTGCGTCTGCAATGCCACCTCGACTTCCCCGAGTTCGATGCGGAACCCACGGACCTTCACTTGGGCGTCGGTGCGCCCGAGATACTCCAGCTGCCGGTCGGGCGTCCACCGCACGCGATCGCCCGTGCGATAGATCCGCGTTCCCGGCGCACCGAAGGGATCTGCGACAAACTGCGCGGCGGTCAGCGCGGATCGCCGGTGATAGCCGCGAGCGAGAGCCGGCCCGGCAAGATACAACTCCCCCGCGACACCTACCGGTACCGCTCGCAGACGCGAGTCCAGCACTACCTCGCTGAATCCGCGAGTAGGTGCGCCGATGGTGACCGGGTCGTTAGGAGCCAGTGCCGCACTGATACTCGACACCACAGTTGCCTCGGTAGGACCATAGGCGTTGAACATCTGTCTGCCCGGCGCCCAGCGGGCCACCAATTCCGGCGGGCACGCCTCCCCACCTGTCACGACACAACCGACAGTGGTGAGACCGTCTGGGTCGACGGACGCCAAAGCCGCCGGAGTCACAAAACAGTGGGTGACCCGCTCGCGCTCCAGTAGCGCCGCCAGCTCCGACCCGCCGTAGACAGTCGGTGGCACGATCACCATCGTGGCTCCAGCACCAACGGCCAGCACGAGTTCGAGAACCGACGCGTCGAAACTCGGCGAGGCGAAGTGCAGGGTTCTTGCTTCGGTGGTGGTAGCGAATGTCTCGCGCTCCTGGAGAGCAAAGTCGCTCAACCCGCGGTGTGTGACTGTCACGCCCTTCGGCGTTCCTGTAGATCCGGAGGTATAGATCAGATAGGCCGGATTGTCGATTCGAATCCGTGCCCGCCGATCCGCGTCGGTGACTTTCGATGGGGAGTACGCCCACAGCCGTTCCTCGAAACCGGCATCGTCGAGAACCAGCCACGGCACGAGGTCGGACAATGCTGCGTGGTGAGCTCGAGACGTTATCCCCCACGCTGCACCGGAGTCGCGCAGCATGTACTCGATACGTGCAGCAGGATGTCCTGGGTCCACCGGAAGGAATGCCGCACCGGTCTTGGCAATGGACCACACCGCCAGAACGGACTCGACAGAGCGTGGAAGACACAACGCCACCACCGATTCGGGACCCACTCCCGATTCGATCAGCAGGCGGGCCAATCGGTTCGACTGTGCGTCGAGTTCGAGATATGTCACTTCACGTTCCTCGAACACCAGCGCGACGGCGCCGGGATCCTGGGCGGTCGCCTTATCTGTTGCTGCAGTGAGCACATCCGGAAGGCTCTGAACAGCGGTGGAAATCACACCTCGCACGGGTATCAGTTCGACCGACTCACGGGCGGAGAGAATCTCGATATCTCCGATCCGCGATTGCGGATCCGTGGTGACGCGCTCGAGAATCCGTTGCAGGCGGTCGACGAAGCCCCTTACTGTCTCATTGTCGAAAATATCTGTGGCATAACCGAATTCGGCGCAAATACCGTCCGGTTCACCGGCGTCGTCGACATTCTGGGCCACCGTCAACTGCAGATCGAAGTTGATGGTGTCGATCTCGACACCCATGTCGGTCACCTGCAACTCGGGGAGTTCCAGGGTAGGTCGCTCGATGTCCTGGAACTCCAACATGACTTGAAACAGGGGCGAGTATGCCGTCGAACGTGAAGGATTCACGATCTCGACGACTCGTTCGAACGGCACGTCCGCATGGGTGTAGGCGCTCAGATCTACGTTTCGGACCTGGTCGAGGAACTCCCCGAATGTCGCGCCGCGGTCCACTGCAGTGCGCAAGACCAAGGTGTTGACGAACATACCCACCAGGTCGTCGAGTTCGCGCTCCCCACGTCCGGCGATGGGAGTTCCGACGGTTATGTCGTCCTCATCACTGAGCCTCGCCAGCAGCACTGCCAAGGCTGCGTGCACAACCATGAAGACCGTGGCGTTGTGTGTGCGCGACAGGGCAACCACACCGGCATGAATCTCCGGGCTGAAGTCGAACCGAATCCGTCCGCGTCGGAGCGAACGCACGTCACCGCGCGGTCGATCAGTCGAAATGTCGAGAACCTCCGGTGTGCCCGCAAGATTCTCGGCCCAATAGATGAGCTGTTTCGAGATCGAGGACCGAGAGTCGGATTCGGAGCCCAACCAACCACGTTGCCACAACGCGTAGTCGGCGTACTGGATCGCGAGCGGCGCCCACCGAGGTGCCTCACCGTTCACACGGGAGGAGTATGCGCTCATGAGATCTCGGGCCAGCGGTACCGTCGAGAATCCGTCGGCGGCGATGTGGTGAATCACGATCACCAGGACATGCGAGTGGGCCTGGTCATCTCGCCGCAACAAGGTGGCGCGCATCGGGACCTGTTGCGTGACGTCGAAACCAACCGAAGCGATCTGCCGGCAACGCTCGCGCAGGTCTTCGCCTCCCTGTACAAGTATCGGTGCGAGATCCGATACCACCTGTGAGGTGGACATGATCACTTGACGCGGTCCGTTGTCCGTGAGAGGAAAAACAGTGCGCAAAGACTCGTGCCGCTCGACGACGTCGACAAATGCAGCGCGAAGCGCACTCACATTCAGTGCGCCGTCGAGCCTCAACGCGCACGTGACGTTGTATGCGGCGGATTCGGGGGCGAACTGATTCGCAAACCACATTCGCTCCTGCGCCGGTGAAAGTGGGATATCCGTCGTCGTACCCCGCGGCGTCAACGCTGGCTTCGCTCCTTCTCCGCCGCTGATATCACCTCCATTGTCCCCTCCGCGGCTCTGCGCCAACTCCGCCAGCGCTGCAACGGTCGAAGCATCGAAGACGTCGCGGATGTTGATCCGTTCGCCGAGAACAGAATTCACTCGCGCAACCAACCTGGCCGCACTGAGAGAGTTCCCACCAAGAGCAAAAAAGTCGTCGTACACGCCCACCGTGGACGTTCCCAGCAGATCATCGAAGATTGCGGCAACCGTCTCCTCGACCGGCGTTCGCGGCGCGACATACTGCAGCGATTGAGGTTCGAAGTTGATGTCCGGGAGGGCTTTACGATCCAACTTCCCATGCACCGTCACCGGAAACTCCCCCAACACCACCACCACCGACGGCACCATGAACCCCGGAAGAGACCTCCGCACCCCCGCCAA
>NZ_JBVHEH010000078.1:0-6728 GCF_055562955.1 Kitasatospora sp. NPDC015121 | reverse complement strand
GTACTGCAGGGGGGACCCTGTGGGAGAGTAGGACGCCGCCGAACAATCTTTCAGAGAAAGCCCCCTGACGGGATGTCAGGGGGCTTTCTCGCGTTCCCGGAGCATTACGGCCGCCCGAAGCGGGCCGGCAAGGGGGACACTCCGTGGTTCCGCCCGCGCCGGGGTGCGGGGGAGGGCTAGGCTCGCCTTCTCGTCGGTTCGGTGGAAAGGACGTTGGCGTGCTTCTCGGTCTTCGGACGGTCATTCATCCCGCGCAGGACCTCGGGGCGGCGAAGGCGTGGTGGAGTTCGGCGCTCGGGATCGAGCCCTACTTCGACGAGCCGTTCTACGTGGGGTTCAACGTGGGGGGCTACGAGTTGGGGCTCGATCCGAACGCGGACCCGGCGGTCGGGCCGGTGGCGTACTGGGGGGTGCGGGACGTCGACGCGGCGGTGGAGCGGTTCGCGGCGGCGGGGGCCGTGGTGCGGGAGGGAGTGCAGGAGGTGGGCGGGGGGATCCGGGTCGGGACGGTGGTGGAGCCGTCGGGGGCGGTGGTCGGGTTGATCGAGAATCCGCATTTCGTGCTGTCGGACGGTGGAGGCGGCGGGGGTGAGGGTCCGGGCCGTTGAGGGGAGGGGCTGTGCAGGCCCCGGAGTTGTTCGAGGTGCCGTCGCGGGTACTGCGGGCGGCACCACGGGTGGGGGCGTCAGACGTCGCCGGCTGACGTCGCGTGGTGGTCGTTGGCGACCAGGACGCGGGCCAGGCGGGCGGCGGCGGTGGTGACGGTGGGCCAGGCCGGGGAGCCGAGGTGTTCGGCGGGGCCGGCGTCGGGCGGAAGGGTGGTGGCCAGGGCGCGCAGGGCGGTGCCGAGGTCGGCGGTGAGGGCGGCTTCTTCGCCGGTGCGCAGGGTGTGGCCGAGCCAGGGGAGGGGGTCGTCGGCGTCGCAGGCTTCGGTGAAGAGGGTGGTGAGCAGTGGTGCGGGGTCGAAGGCGTCGTCCTGGAGGCCGGGGGCGGCCAGGGTGAGGACCGCGGTCACCAGTTGGTGGCGCAGCGCGGGGAGGGTGGGGCCGCGGTCGGTCACCGGGGGAGCGTACCGGCCGGGGGTGTGAGGGTCAGGCATAGGGGGCGAGTTGGGGGTCGAGGGGGGCGTCGGCCAGGCGGTTGGCGAAGGTGGAGAGGGTGTAGGTGCCGATGCCGAGGACGACTTCGAGGGCGTTGCGCGGGGTGAAGCCGTGGGCGAGGAAGGCGGCGAGTTCGGGTTCGGGGACGGCGCCGGTGTGGTCGAGGACGGAGTGGACGAAGCTTCGGACCGCTTCCAACCGGGCTTCGGGCAGGGGCTGTTGGGTGCGCAGGGCGGTGATCAGTTCGGGGGCGGCGGCCAGTCGGGTGAGGGCGGCGGTGTGCATGACCACACAGACGTGGCAGCCGTTGCGGGTGGCGAGGGTGAGGATGACGGTCTCGCGGACCACCGGTTCGAGTTCGGTGGAGTCGAAGAGGGCGGTCAACTTGATGAAACCGTCGAGTAGTTGAGGGGCGTGGGCGAGGCGGGCGGCGGCGGAGGGCAGGTAGCCGAGGTGGCGGGTGACCTGTTCGAGCTGACGGCGGGTGGCCGGCGGGGCGGTCTCGGGGGTGAGGTCGGGGAAGTGGGCGCCGGTGGTCGGGGTGGTGGAGGTGGTGGGGGTGCTCGGGGCGTGGGTGGTCATGGCGGGGCCTTTCACGGATGGGAGGCGCGCCGGGGAGCGGGTTCCGGTCGCGCGCCCTAGAATGGACAACGTGGTTGACCAAAACGTAAACCAGGTTGTCGATTCGCGCAACGGGGAACCGGCCCTTCCGGGTCGTGACGGCTTCGAGTTGCCGCTCCTGCTGTTCGCTGGATTCCGCACGATCATCGACGAGTTGCACGCCGAGCTGGCCCGCGACGGGCACCCGGACGCGCGGCCCGCGCACGGCTTCGCGCTGCAGGCGATCGGGGTCGGCGGAGCCACCGCCAGCGAACTCGGCCGCCGACTGGGGGTGTCGAAGCAGGCCGCCGGGAAGACCGTCGACCGGCTGGAGGCACTCGGTTACGCGGAGCGGGCGGACGATCCGCGGGACGCGCGGCGGAAGGTGGTCCGGCTGACCCCGGGCGGGCTGGACATGCTGGCCAAGTCGGCGGCCGGGTTCGACCGGATCAGGGCCCGGTGGGCGGCCGCGCTCGGCGAGCAGCGCCTGCGCGAACTGGAGGACGGCATCGCGGAGTTGGTCGGCCCGTCCGGGTTCCGGCTGGACGCGGCGGGGTGGTTCGCAGGCTAGCGCTCTGACCGGCCACGCCCGGCACCCCGACGTGCTCGCCGCTCGGCGCCGCGAGAAGGGCATCCGGTGGGGTGGGCGCCCCCGCTCCTCCACGGCCTGAGGAACCCGGCGGACCTCGTCCGGTCACGGGATCAGCCGGCGTAGGGGTTGCCGCCGAGCCACGTGGTGCCGTCGATCAGTTCGCGTGCCGCGTCCAAGTGCCCGCTGTGACAAGCGACTTCGGTGAGCACGTGGACCAGGACGCGCCGCACGTCAGGCAGCCGCCAGGTCGGCCAGAACTCCACGGGCCAGGCCGCCGGCTCCTGGTCGAGCGCGGTGGCCGCGAGCACGGCGTCCGAGGCCGTGATGGCTGCCCGGTAATCGGCGAAGACCTGCTCGGCGCTCATCCCCTCGGGCACGTACCAGTGCGCCTCCGCGCCCGCAGCGAGCTGTCCGGCCACTTCTGGATCGCCCGCGATCACCCCGAGGAACCAGAAGCGTTCGACGTCCACGGTGAGGTGGCGCAGCAACGCCAGACAGCTCCAGCCACTGGGCAGGACCGGCCGCCGCAGATCGTCCTCCGAGAGCCCTTCGAGAACTCCGATGACGTGACTGCGCTGATGGTCGAGGGCGCTCTTGAGGGCGTCGAGTTCGGCGTTCACCGCACGGTGCACAGATCACCGAGGCGTTCCGGGGCCCCGCCGGCCAGCTCTCCCGGCTCTCCCGGTGCACCTGTCGCACTCGTCATACCGCGTCTCCGGTCTCCCTGCGGGTCACCTGCGGCCTGGACGCTACACCGGGGCTACGACAACACCCGGCCGAGCACCCCCACCAGCAGGCCCGGGGCGGGTCGGGTACGGCTGTCCTGTGGCGGTCGGGGGCGATTCTGCTGGCCGGCGGGCAGCACTCCGGTGCTCAGGGGACTGATCGGCTCGGATTTCATCGACGACGGCATCGGGGCGGGGGCTACTTGCCGTTCTTGTCGGGGTCGGCGGCGAAGGTGATCACGCCGAGGTAGCCGTCGCCGTCCTCGGTGATCTTCAGCAGCATGGACGGCTGGTAGATGGTGTCGCCGTCGTTGAAGGTGTCGCGGCCGCTGTGCGAGCTGTACGGGGCCTTGGCGAACACCGCGCTGTTCAGCGACTCGTCCATCATCAGCTGGGTGGTGAGGGTGCGTTGGTTGCCGGTGTGCACCATCGCGTGGACGTGGACGGTGCGGCCCGAGTACCAGCCCGGCCAGACCGTGGTGAACTCGACGATGCCGTCCTGGTTGGTGACCTGGGCGCCGCGCAGGTAGCGCTTGTCGTCCTGCGGGGTCAGGTCGGCCATGCCGTCGTTCGCACCGCCGCCCCCGCCGCCGATGTCCGGCCCGCCGGAGGGCGGGGCGCCTGTCGGGGCGCCCAAGGGCGGGGCGCCGGTCGGGGCGCCCGAGGGCGGGGTGCCGCCGCCGGGGCCGCCACCGCCGCCGGTGGAGAGCTGTTCGGCGCCCGAGTACGTGCCGGCCGCGTCGCAGTGCCAGATCTCCACCACCGCGCTCGGGAGCGCCTGGCAGGTCTCGCTGTCCTGCACCCGGATCGCCAGGCGCAGCCGGACGCCCTCGCGGTCCTCGCGGATGTCGCTGCGGATCTTGTCGGCGTCGAAGTAGTAGGGGCCCTGGGTGGTCTGCGCGGTCAGGGCGCAGGTGTTGGCGTCCGCGAACAGGCCGGTCAGGTCCTCGGTGGTCGACGCCTGCGGGGAGATCGAGGCGTCGGCTCCCGTGGTGGTCCTCGCGGAGGTGCTGCCCCCGCCGGAGCTCGAACAGGCGGCCAGCAGCGCGCCGAGGCCGATGCTGCTGATGCCCGCCAGCGCGCGCCGGCGGCTGACCCGCCGGCCCTCGTCGTGGTCGTGCGCGGGTTCGTGCGCGTGCGCCTGTCCGGTGTGCTCCGCTGCCATGGTTGTCCCGTCCCTCATCCGGTCCCTCTGCCGTCCCGTGCAGCGTAGGAACGGCAGATGAGGGCGGGCTTGGGACGGGATGAGAGAAGCGCTCGGGCAGGAGGGGGAGGGAGGGGACGGGGAAGGGGACGGGAGGGTCAGCGGGCGGCGCGGCGTTCGGCTTCCGCCTCGTCCTCGGCCTCGGCCTGTTCCAGGGTCGGCGCGGTGCCGCCGAGGTGGGCGGGCAGCCACCAGGAGTCGTCGGGGCCGGTCGGCTTCGCGGGGTAGTCGCGCTGGGCGCGGTCCAGCATCTCGGTCATCGCGGCCCGCAGCCGGCGGGTCACCATCACCGGCTTGTCGGTCGGGGCCAGGTGGATCGGTTCGCCGATCATGATGGTCACCGGGACGTGGCGCTTGGTCAGCGTCTTCGGGCGGCCCTTGGTCCACAGCTGCTGGGTGCCCCACAGGACCACCGGCAGCAGCGGGGTGCCGGAGTCGGCGGCCATCCGGGCCGCGCCGGTCTTGAACTTCTTGAGCGTGAACGAGCGGCTGATCGTGGCCTCCGGGAACACCCCGACCACCTCGCCCTCGCGCAGCGCCTTCACCGCCGCCTCGTACGCGGGCTGGCCGTCGGTGCGGTCCACCGGGATGTGCTTCATGCCGCGCATCAGCGGGCCGGAGACCCGGTGCCGGAACACGTCGTCCTTGGCCATGAAGCGGGTCTTGCGGCGGGCCACCCGGTACGCGCCGAAGCCCGCGAAGATGAAGTCGAGGTAGCTGATGTGGTTGCTGACCAGGACGGCGCCGCCGGTGGCGGGGACGTGCTCGGCGCCGACGATGGAGATCCGCAGGTCCAGCGCCTTGAAGGCGGCCAGCGCGGTGCGGATCACCGGCGGGTACACGAACTCAGCCACGGTCAGCCCTACTTCCCACGGGCCATGCGCCCGGTCCGGTGGAACCCGGGGCGTGGAGGTCGGCCGCGTGGGGGCGCGGCACGCCGCGGCGGCCACGGGTGTTTCCCCCCGATGATCCCCCGAACGGGCGCGGTCTGTCACGCGGGCCCCGGTGGGGCCCGGTGACCGGGCTCTCAGGCGCGCTTGAGGAGGAGGTAGAACTCGCAGCCGAGGCAGTAGTCGAAGGCGGCGTTGAGGAAGGCGGCGGCCAGGGCGAGGCCGGCGGCGGCGAGGGTGAGCCAGGGGAGGCCGGCCAGGGCGCCGAGGGTGGCGAGGAGGGTGAAGGCGAGGCCGACGGCCTGGGCGAAGCGCGGGGGGCGGGCGTCCTCGAGTTCGGCGGGCGGCGGGAGGTGCGGGCGGACCAGGACGCGGTACAGCCAGCCGTAGGGGGCGTACCGGAGGCCGGCGAGCGCGCCGGCGGCGAAGATCAGGGCCTGCAGGGCGAGCAGCAGGCCGCTGCCGGTGATCAGGGCGGCGGCGAGGACGAGGGAGGTGAGGATCGCGCCGAAACGGGGGCCACGGGGGTCTATCTGGGCGGGCTGCGCGGGCTGCACGGGTTGCACGGAGGCACTCCGGAGGGGGAGGGGGCGGTCGGCTGACGGGGCGTCGGGGGACGGGCGGTCAGCGACAGCGGGTGGTGCAGGCCCGGCACAGGTCGATCACCCGGCGGCTGGTCAGCCGGGGGTTCGACGACGGGGTGCGGGCGTTCACCCGGCCATGCTAGCGGGGCGCGCCTTCCGGGCCCAGGTGCGGGTTTGTCACACTGGGCGGATGACCGGACTGATCGTGTGCCTGGTGGTGCTGGCGGCGGCCGGCGCGTTCGGGTTGGTGCGCAGGGCGCGGGACGGGAGGCTGCGGGTGCGGGGCGAGGCGGACGGCGGGGTGCGGCTGACCGGCGCGGAGCTGGGGGAGCCGCTGGGCGAGCGGGCGACGCTGGTGCAGTTCTCGACCTCGTTCTGCCAGCCGTGCCGGGCGACCCGGCGGACGCTGGCCGAGGTGGCCGGGATGGTCGAGGGCGTCGCGCACGTGGAGGTGGACGCCGAGTCGCGGCTGGAGCTGGTGCGGCGGCTGGAGATCCTGCGGACGCCGACCGTGCTGGTGCTGGACGCGTCCGGGCGGGTGGTGCGGCGGGCGGCCGGGCAGCCGCGGAAGGCGGACGTGATCGCGGCGCTGGGCGAGGCCGTGTAGCCGGAGGCGGCGGGGCCGGGGCGGCCGGTCCCCCGTGCTGATCGGGGGCCGGGCGCGGTGCCGGGCGGACAGCGGGCCGCGGGCTGGGGCAGGATGGGGCCCAGGCGGCGGCAGGGTGTCCGTCGGGGATCCCCGGCAGCGTAAGCTACTGGCGAGTAGTGACCGACTGGGCTACTCGTGAGTATGCTGCCGGGAGCTCCGGAGGGGCACCCGCGTACGCCGCTCGGGCCGCGGGCCCCGCGCGCGGGTCGGGCAGTGCCCGGCGCGCACGGACGCAGGTGCCGCAGCCGCCGGATCGGACCAGTAACAGGAGAGCAGGCCGTGAGCTTGAGGATCGTTGTCTGTGTGAAGTACGTGCCCGACGCGACCGGTGACCGTCGCTTCGCGGACGATGCCACCACCGACCGGGAGGGCGTGGACGGCCTC
>NZ_JBVHEH010000077.1:0-7100 GCF_055562955.1 Kitasatospora sp. NPDC015121 | reverse complement strand
TCTTCGTCACATTCTCCAGTGTCGTCATCTCGGCACCTCCTCGCCGAGCATTCACTCAGCGTCTCGGGCCAAAACACCGATTACGAAACAGTCCCGGTGCCGGTTCCGCAGCGGCGGGCATACGCGATCATTCCGTCTGCTGCCCGCACAGCGCGGACGCCGTTGTCGTGGATCTGCGACTCGGGGTCTTGCTCGTAGCGGAAGTCATCGTGCTTGCTGCCGCCTGCTGTCGATGCCGCGACTGCGTCGAATGTGTCTATTCCTTCCCAGGCGCGTGCACGGTATTCGGGCTTCGTTGTTTCGGACATGTGTTGTGTCCCTTTCCCTTGCGGGTGAGCTACACAGCGGGGGTGCTGTGCAGCGCGGCCAACAGGGCGGTCTGGACCTCGAGCGCGGGCGACGGCGCACCGTGTGCAAGGACGCTCGCGGTCGTGTCATCGATGACGACGGACATGTGGGCGCGGTGACGCGAGAGCATCACGCAGGTGCGGCCCGCGTCGAGGTTGAAAGGTTCGGCGGTCCGGTATCCCGCCAACGGGTGCAGCACCACGACGGCAGGGCGCTCGAGGCCTTGCAGCGAGTTGGCGGTGCCGACCAGTACGTCGGGGTGCTCGCTGAGTAGGGCACGGATTGCCGCAGCCTGGGTCACGTGCGGGACCACCACGGCCACGTCGGCGGCCGTCATTGGCCGCTGGCCTGCGGTGGTGACCAGATCCGCTGCCAGTAGTTCCGCCGCCCGCGCGGCGCATGCGGTCACCAGGGCCGGATCGGACGGGCCTCCGCAGGCTGTGATCGGGCGGTGCGCCAATTCGGGCCACACGGCTCCGCTCGAATCGGTGAGGTGTTCCGGGGGACGCTTGGAGGTGAACGGCAGGTCGGGGTAGAACAGTGGCGCGATCAGTGCTGTGGTGTCGGGTCCGAGTCGCCAGGTGTGCGCCAACCGCACCATCCCCACCGCGTCGCCGTGCGCAGCCAACAGTGCAATCGGGGCGGGTAGATCGGGTGCGGTTTCGCTTCCCTCCCAACGAGATACATCGCCGGTCACCACCGGGTCGATCTGGCCGGGATCACCGACGCACACCACCTGTTTCGCCATGGCTCCCAGCGCTCCCAGATCGGCGTAGGTGCATTGCCACGACTCGTCCACGATCAACACGTCCGCACCGACTCGGTCTGGGTCCGAGAACAACCATCGCGCCGTCGTGCCGATCAGAATTGCACCGACGTCGCCCTGCCAGCGCACTTTCTGTCCCGAGACCACCGGTGTGTCGCCGCTGTCCGGTGCCGGTGCTTTCGCTTTCCACATCAAGGCGGCGCGGTCGGTGAGTGTTCCCAACCGGCGTGCAATCTCCACCGCCTGTTCGCGGGTCTGCGCCGCGATCCCCACGCGCAGATCCGCGCGGTGCGCCAATGCCGCAGCCAGTAATGCAACCAAGCGGGTCTTGCCCGCACCGGGAGGGGACGGCACCACCACCGCCGGATCACCCGACCACACCGAAAACAGCACACGCGCTGTGATCGGGTCGGCCATGATCTCCGACCCCGGCCACCCCGTCAGCGACGGGACGGGCGGACGGGACGACGACGGCACCGGGCCGGAGGGGGCAGCAATATCGGACGACGAGGCAGTAATGCGCATGACGAATCAAACCTTTCGTGAAAAAAGTCTCTGAACTGGCTATTTACCTAAGGCAGGTATGCTGCCGGTGCTATTCCTCTGCGCCCGCTATGAGCACGTCCAACGGCACTTCACGCCGGGAAGGGACGGGTGTCTGCCCCGTCGAAAGCCAGGACCGCCGCCCTCGGTAGAGCCGCCAGTACCGGCCACGACCAGCGCGCATCGCGAAAGGTGACGCCGCTTGCGGCATCAACACCACCGACGCGCCACTCGGCGGCGCATACATCCCCACCGAACCGAGTCCGAGCACCAACTTCCCGCCGACAACCTCGGTCGATGTGACCTCGACAGTGAACTGCTCGAACGGACGCCGTCGCGGTGTACCGACCCACCCGGTGACAGCAGATCCGACCCGCAGGCGCGAATCCAGACGCTCACACGTCACCGACAACGACCCGTTGCGCCGACGTGAACCTTTCGGTGGCGGCGTCATCGATGCCACACCCACCGCGACGTGGCCGGTGTGCAATGCGCGCTCGCGCCACATCGGATCATCGAGCAAGGCTGATGACATCACATCTGCTGCGTCACAACGACTTCGCAGACCCATCGCGGCGCTGGCCGTGTTGTCGGGACGCGACCAGTCGTGACCGTCCACCAGTGCGGACTGTGCCCGAGAAAACGAATAGGCGTCGTCTTCACCGATCGCAGCGAGCAGCGGTAACAACGGGCCACTGCCGATCGCACGCGCCCATTCGTGCATCCCGGCGACACTCTCGTCGGTGATCTGCAACCACTTTCGCCATACCCGCGCCGACCGCTGCGCTTCCGGCACCACTCCGAGCACGTAGCGGGCACTGGAGGCGGCCGGAAGATTCACCACCGCCGATGTGCCGGGATGATCCGCGCGATCTGCCCACCACCCCACCATCGCGGCGCTACCGGAGATGTTCGGGTCACTGTGGTGAGCGTGCGCCCGCGCCAACCCCACCAGGGCCGGGATCGTGCCGGTGTCGTCGGTGAGCAACATCGCCGGGGTATCCGCCGCCAGTGTGCCGCCCAACCGTGCGAGCAACGCCAACCCTGCCTCGTCGCACGCGGTTTCCTCACCTCCACCGAACGACGCAGCGGACACGCTCACACTGCCGCCGCGTACCGTCGCCCGCACCGCCAGCGCCGACGCTGACGGGGTGAACGTAGTGTGTGCGAGCCGAGCAACGGGGCGCCCTGTTTCGGCGGCATAGAGACGCTGAGCCAGATCGAACCATTCCACGCTCACGACACGTCCTCCGTCTGTTCGCACGCCCCGACCACCGGATTCGCAGCGCACTCCCACCCCGCACGCAAGGCCCGCGCCGCCGCATCCTCGCCGGTACCGGCGACCACGCTCGCCACCTGATCCGGCGCGTGACCGGTACCGGTCAACACCTGCTGCGCGTACCGCAACAGATCACCGCTCACCGCGTTCACAACGCACCGACCGGGATCTGCACACTCGACGCCCATTCCGGGGTCCGTGCCAGTGCAGTGTCGTTGCCGATCACCGCGCACACCAGATGCGCCCGCGACGGCCGATCCGGCCACGGCGTATCCCCGTCCGTCAACACGATCACCACGTGCGGGGCAGGACGGGCCGCGTTCGCCGCATCGATCCCGACGCGCATATCCGTACCGCCGCCGCCCACCAACACCACATCAGCCACCGACCGCACCGCCTGCGCAGACGTCGATGCCGCATCGCACGAGAGAATCCGTACCCGCTCCCGCGCTACACCGCCTGCCCGCAGCACACCCGCAACCTCACCCATCGCCGCCGACAGATCCGCCGCCGACATGGACCCGGACGTGTCGATCACAATCGACACCGTGATCGACGGACCCCGCATCGCCGGGGCCACGATCCCCGGCAGGCTGCGCCGCGACGGACGCGCATAGCTGTAGTTCGTCCGCCCCGACTGATCCGCCAGCGCGCGCCGGATCACCGCGCGCAACACCCGATCCCACGGCACTGTCGGCGGCGTGAGAACCTCACCAGCCCAACGCGCCAATCCTGCCGGTGCGCTCCCGCGCCCCTTCCCTTGCGCCGCCTGCACCGCCCGCGCCACATGGCGGCGCATCAGATCTGCTTCCGCGCCGTCCAACCCGTCCGCGACCTCCCCCGCTGCCGCGCCCAACTCCCCCGGCACCGGCGCGCACCCCGCACCGGACCCGCATCCCACATCTTCGTCGTCTGGAAACTGTTGCCCCGTAGCCGGATCGATCAGGTGCGTGTAGTAGTCCTCTGCGATTCCGCCGTCCTCGCACCCGAACGATTGTGGAGTGATCACCCCGTCCGGTAACCCGACGCCCGCCGCCAGCAAGTCGTCGTTGATTTCCGCGTCCGCCGCGTAATTCCACGCCACGTGTTGCACCGGCTTCGGCAAGGACTGACCCCGCGCACCGTGCGCCCGCAGCAAGTGCCCGACCTCGTGCAGCAATACCGCACCCGCCACCGGCACCGGCCACGCACCCGCGCCCACCAACAACGCCGGATCGAGATAAAGCCGCCACTGCGCATCCACCGCGAACGTTCCCAACCCCGGTGCAGCAACGGGCTGCGCCGCGAACAACGCCCGCATGAAATACGGCATCTGCTCGGCAGAAACCAGCCGTGCCAGGCGAAACGCCCGCAACTCATCCGGCGCGAGCACCCGAACCCCGCTCATGCCGCCGCCTCCATCAGACCCGCAGCGGTCAACATCGGCGCGAACCGACGAGCAGACGCCGGGACAGTCGCCTTCGCCGGTCGCGCCGTCGCCAGCGTGCGCGCCGCCGCGCCCGCCACGTCCGGTGCGCCCGCCTCCGCAGCCGCGATCAGCGGACCCCACGCACTGCGCCAGGCCTCCACCGTGCCCCGTCCCACCGCCCACGCCGTGACACCGGACAGCACCGCCCACACCAGATCAGGACGCGACTGCCAATCGAACGCCGAATCGGGATTCTCCACCACCGCAACCGGATCGGGAAGATCCGCGCTACGCCGCCACTCCAAGAACTCCACGCCCGCGCCCTCACCGATCAACCCGAACACCGCCGTGTTGATCGCCGCGTTGTCGTCCTCCCGCAAATGCGGCAACACCGCCGCCAACATCGACCACGTACGACGCGACGGCCACGCACCACCGGTCTGCGCAGCCGACGACGGAAACGCATCCAACGCATCAGGATTGCGCTGCACAAAGCCGGTGATCGAACTGCGCACCAACGCAACCCGTTGCTCATCGGTGGCCACCGCACGCGAGGCAGGCGGTGCACCCCACCCCGTCGCCATACCGTCCAACCACTCATCCACAGACGGCGTGAACTCCACATGTCAGAACCGATTCGCCAACGGCGCTTCCAACTCGTACCCACCAGCAGCGCAATCCGGAGGATTCGCCCCCGCAATCACCCGAGTCCCCTTCGGCAACTGCACATCACCGACAGTCAAATCCAACGCCACCGCCAACATCGCCGCCTGCACAGCAGGCGGACTCGTCGTCAACTCGTCCAAAAACAGATACCCACCACCACCGGCAACCAATTCCTTCGCCCACGCCGGAGCCTCCAACGCCACACCGTGCTCCCGCACCACCGGCAACCCCGCGAAATCCGACGGCTCACGCAACGACCCCAACACCGTCTTGCACAACACCCCATCCGCCGCAGCCAACCCACGAACCAAACTCGACTTGCCCATACCCGGACCCGAAATCAACAACGACGGCACACCCGCCCGCCCATTCGCATCCAACACAGTCACAGCAGTAGCCAAATCAGCCACAGGAATCCTCCAGAATCGAGCGAACTGGTCAGGTCCGCTACCGAATTAGACTCCCCAATTATATAGGTTGACCTGCGCAAATAGGCGCTAGAATCGTTTCTCACGTCCCCGGCGCACCCTGTGCCGGGGACGTGAGAAACCACTACCTCACCGGCCGCCGGCACCACCGCAGACAGGCGAAGGAAAGGTGGCTACAAGACCGCGATTTCGACCTCCGATCAGCGGTCCCCAGCATGCCGACCTCTACGACATCTTTTCGGGCCGGCATCTGCACACAAGAAGTCAAACCTGCGAAACGCCACGCTAAAAAGCGGATAGACCGCAAACGATGTCCGGGCTTGGCTGTCAGCTCTTGAGCTCGCCGACCCACAACACCTCAAACAACCCGTTACTCAAGTCGAAATATGTACGGAGAGTTCGTTTCACCGTCGATACGACGCTGAAACTCAACTTGGACTTGCTGCAGCAACTCGAGGTCGTCCCAAGCAGATGAGTGATCCTTGCTCTGTTCTCGAGAGTCAAACAACAGATTCACCCACCGGGCATTGTGGGATGACCACATCACAAAGAAGACATCCGGCCACATCACCCAGACGGTGTCTACGCCAACAATCCCGTCCAGTGGGTTCAGAAGGTGTGCCACGATAGGAGCAACGTCCATTTCAACGACGGGATAGTCAAAGGGATGGGCAATCAGAAATATGTTCTTCGAGTGCGCAACCCTCACTTTCTTGTTTAGTTGGCGGAGCGCGCGATCAATCTGATTGAGGCCTTCACCTGCCAGGACCTCGTTTACAGTCGTAACAGCTGCGGTGAACGTCGTCACCATCGGAATTTCGCCACGCCCAAGGGATTGATCAATCGTGGCGTCAAACTTTCGGTACCAAAGACCAATCGATTTCACTTCGAAGTCCGCAAACCTCTTATTCGCCAAACCCATCGACGATATGGGGCTGCGCTCCGATTTCGAATGCGAAAGATCGAAGATCAAGTCTGGTTCGCCAGCACAATCAACGCTAGTCGGCGCACAGGCTAGGAATGCAGTCGTTGAAATGGCGGCTAGGTCCTCGCCCGATCTCACTTTCAGTTTTCGAAGCACCTCGTGCGGCAACGCACGGCAGAGCTCGTCGACCGCCCACCATAAAGTTCGTTGCGGTATCACCACTACGTCACTGCCCTTTGCGCCCGGATCGAGCATGAACTTATAGTCGCACATCGCAAAGCAAAGCCCCGGGAGTTCGGGTCACTTCAATCCCGGGCTTCGGCGATAGCATCAGCGGTCACCAGCATGTCGATCTCAACAACATTGGTTCCGCCGGCATCGGTGACGCGCACGGTTACTCCGGCGAGCTTGTGTACCGTCGGTCATTGACCGCAGAGGGGAAACCGAGATGCTGTTGTCTTCCTGGCGAGTGTGTATCACCGAGAGTCGTGTGGTCCGACCCCGGATCACGGCATACCGGAGCGCGGCGAGAGAAGCCGTCGCCACCATATCCAGCCAACGAAAATGACCAGCCAGAAGTCGATTCCTACTCCCGTCAGGCCTTACTCAACGCCGCCAATGCATCTGTGCCGACGGGTTCTTCGGGAGTGTTTCTTAAACGGTGTTTCGGCCCGACACGCTGGGTGAATGCCCGGCGAGAAGGGTGCCGTGATGACGACACTGGATGATGTGACGAA
>NZ_JBVHEH010000076.1:0-7264 GCF_055562955.1 Kitasatospora sp. NPDC015121 | reverse complement strand
ACACCCACGACCTCTACAACCGCGTCACCACCCACGGCTACGGCTACGGCCCCGCCTTCCGCGGACTCCAACGCGCCTGGCGCCACGGCGAACAGGTGTTCGCGGAGGCGGAGCTCGCTCCGGACGCGGAGGGGGCGTTCCTGCTGCACCCGGCGCTGCTGGACTCGGTGCTGCACGTGCTGCTGCCGGGGGTGCTGGACCCGGAGGCCGCGGCGGAGACGCTGCTGCCGTTCGCCTGGTCGGGGCTGACCGCGCACGCTCCGACGGGGCGGGTGCTGCGGGCGGTGCTGACGCCGGGCGAGTCGGGGACGTGGACGCTGAGCGCGTCGGACCAGGACGGCAGGCCGGTGGTGAGCGCCGAGACGCTGGCGACCCGGCCGGTGGACGCCGCCGCGCTGCGCAGCGCGGAGGAGTCGCTGTACCGGCAGGAGTGGGTGGCGGTTCCGGTCGGGGAGCCGGTCCGGCCGGCCGACTGGCCGGAGGTGGCGGGGCTGGCGGCGCTGGCCGAGCTGGGTGCCGCCACGCCGGAGACGCTGCTGGTGCCGCTTGCGGTCCGGGACGGCGGCGGGGTGCCCGGGACGGCGCTGGCCACCACGGCGAACGCGCTGGACCTGTTGCAGGCGCTGCTGGCCGAGCCCGCGTTGGCGGCGACCCGGCTGGTGGTGCTGACCCGGGAGGCGGTGTCCGCGGGGTCGACCGTGCCGGAGTTGGCCACGGCGGGGCTCTGGGGTCTGATCCGTTCGGCGCAGACCGAGAACCCGGGGCGGATCGTCCTGCTGGACCAGGACGGCGAGGCTCCGTCGGCCGAGCTGTTGGCGGCGGCCGTCGCGTCCGGTGAGCCGCAACTCGCGGTGCGGGCGGGCAAGTTGTTCGCTCCTCGGCTGGTGCGGGTGACGGGCTCGGCGGAGCCGGCGGGCTGGGACCGGGAGGGCACCGTCCTGATCACCGGCGGCACCGGTCTGCTGGGTGCGCTGGCCGCCCGCCACCTGGTGGCGCAGCACGGGGTCCGGCACCTGGTGCTGACCAGCCGTCGGGGTGCGGACGCGCCGGGTGCGGCGGAGCTGGTCCGGGACTTGGCCGCGCTCGGCGCGGAGGCCACCGTCGCGGCCTGCGACGCGGCCGACCGGGAGCAGCTGGCGGCGCTGCTGGCCGCGATCCCCGCCGACCGCCCGCTGCGGGCGGTGGTGCACACCGCCGGGGTCATCGACGACGGTGTGGTCGGTTCGCTGACCGCGGAGCGCCTCGGCGCGCTGTTCCGGCCGAAGGTGGACGCGGCCTGGCTGCTGCACGAGCTGACCCGGGACCTGGAGCTGACGGCGTTCGTCCTCTACTCCTCGTTCGCGGGTGTGCTCGGCACCGCCGGGCAGGCCGGGTACGCGGCGGCCAACGCCTTCCTGGACGCGCTGGCGCTGCACCGGCGCGCACAGGGCCTGCCGGGAACCTCGTTGGACTGGGGCTTCTGGGCCACGGCCAGCGACATGACCGGTCACCTGGGCGGCACCGACCTGCGCCGGATGGCCCGGGCCGGAGTGCTGCCGCTGGACGAGGAGGAGGGCATGCGGCTGTTCGACGCGGCCCTCGGCAGCGGGGCGGCGGTGGCCGCGCCGGTCCGGATCGACCTGGCGGCGCTGCGCGGCAGCGCGGAGGAGCCGCCGGCGCTGCTGGGCGAGCTGGTGCCGAGGTCGTCCGTGCGGCGGCCGGAGGCGGCGGCCCGGACGTCGGTCCTCCCGGACCTGTCGGGGCTGCCGCGCGAGGAGCGGGAGCAGGTCCTGACCGACCTGGTGCGCGGCGAGTTGGCGGCGGTCCTGGGTCACGCGACCCGGGAGGCGGTCGGTGCGGAGCGTCCGTTCAAGGACCTCGGGCTGGACTCGCTGACCGCGGTCGAGCTGCGCAACCGGCTGAACGCGCTGACCGGCCTGCGGCTGCCCACCACGCTGGTGTTCGACCACCCGAGCCCGAAGGCGGTGGCCGGCTTCCTGGTGGCGGAGCTCCAGGACGACAGCGCGCCCGGCACGGTCGGCGAGGAGCTGGACCGGCTGGAGGCGGCGCTGCTCGCCTCCCCCGTCGCCGACGGCGAGCAGGACGTGCTGGCGGACCGGTTGGAGCGGCTGCTGCTCCGGCTGCGCGCGGCCGGGGCCCCGCAGGCGCCCCGGGAGGCCGGGCGCGACATCGCGACCGCCTCCGTCGACAGCCTGCTGGAAATGATCGACGAGGAGTTCGACCTCACCTGATGACCGCACCACGGTTCCCGGACACCGGCCGCATGCTGACGAGGAAGTGACGACGTGCAGGAAGACCAGCAGGAAAAGATCGTTGACTACCTGAGGAAGGTCACGGCCGACCTTCGCAGGTCCCGTGAGCGGGTGCAGGAGTTGGAACGGCGCGACCACGAGCCGATCGCGATCATCGGCATGGCCTGCCGGTTCCCCGGCGGCGCGGACACGCCGGAGGCGCTGTGGCGGCTGGTGGCCGAGGGCGGCGACGCGGTCGTCCCGTTCCCGACCGACCGCGGCTGGGACCTGGAGCGGCTGCACGGCCCGGACTCGGAGCAGCCCGGTACCGTGCACGCCCGGGCCGGCGGGTTCCTGGCGGGCGTCGCCGAGTTCGACGCCGGGTTCTTCGGGATCTCGCCGCGCGAGGCCCTGGCGATGGACCCGCAGCAGCGCCTGCTGCTGGAGACGTCCTGGCAGGCGCTGGAGCGGGCGGGCCTGGACCCGACCGGGCTGCGCGACAGCCGTACCGGCGTGTTCGTCGGCGCCACCGGCCAGGAGTACGGGCCGCGGGTGCAGGACGCGCCGGAGAGCGTCGAGGGCATCCTGCTGACCGGCAGCACGCTCAGCGTGATGTCCGGCCGGATCGCCTACCAGCTGGGCCTGGTCGGCCCGGCGGTGACCGTGGACACGGCGTGCTCCTCGTCGCTGGTCGCCCTGCACCTGGCGGTGCGTTCGCTGCGCTCCGGCGAGTCGACGACCGCCCTGGTCGGGGGTGTCGCGGTGATGTCGACGCCGGCCGGTTTCATCGAGTTCTCCCGCCAGCGGGGCCTGTCCGCCGACGGCCGCTGCAAGGCGTTCGCGGCGGACGCGGACGGCACCGGCTGGGGCGAGGGCGTCGGCGTGCTGGTGCTGGAGCGGCTGTCGGACGCGCAGCGCCTCGGGCACCGGGTGCTGGCCGTGGTCCGTGGCACCGCCGTCAACCAGGACGGTGCGAGCAACGGCCTGACCGCCCCGAACGGCCCGTCCCAGCAGCGGGTGATCCGCGCCGCGCTGGCCGACGCGGCCCTGTCGGCGACCGAGGTCGACGTGGTGGAGGCGCACGGCACCGGCACGAAGCTGGGCGACCCGATCGAGGCCGAGGCCCTGCTCGCCACGTACGGGCAGGGGCGCGGCGAGGGTGCGCCGCTGTACCTGGGGTCGGTGAAGTCGAACATCGGGCACACCCAGGCCGCCGCCGGTCTGGCCGGCGTGATGAAGATGGTGATGGGCATGCACGCGGGCGTGCTGCCCGCGACGCTGCACGCCGCCGAGCCGAGCCCGCACGTCGACTGGTCGGCGGGCGGGGTCGAGCTGCTCACCGAGGCCCGCCCGTGGGAGGTCGGCGACCGGCCGCGCCGGGCCGGGGTGTCCGCGTTCGGCATCAGCGGCACCAACGCCCACGCGATCATCGAGCAGGCCCCGGCCCCGGCCGTCGAGGACGAGCCGGAGACCGCCCCCGGGCTGCCGGTGGACGTGTTCCCCTGGGTGCTGTCGGCCACCGGCCCGGGCGCCCTGCGCGGCCAGGCCGCCGCCCTCGCCGCCCACGCCGGGGCCGGCTCCGACCCGGCGGCCACCGCCGTCGGCCTGGTCACGGCCCGGGCCGCGCTCTCCGACCGCGCCGTCGCGCTCGGCCGCACGCCCGCCGAACTCGCCGCCGCCCTGGAGGCCCTCGCCGCCGGCCTGCCGCACTCCGGGCTGGTCACCGGCACCGTCCGGGACGGCCGGTACGGCGCGGTGTTCACCGGCCAGGGCTCGCAGCGCGTCGGCATGGGCCGCGAACTCCACGCCGCCTTCCCGGTGTTCGCCGCCGCCCTGGACGAGGTGTGCGCGGCCTTCGACCCGCTGCTCGGCACCTCGCTGCGCACCGCCATGTTCGAGGACCCCGACCACACCCTGGACGGGACGGCGCTCGCCCAGTGCGCCATCTTCGCCTTCGAGGTGGCGCTCTACCGCCTCGTCGAGTCCTTCGGGGTGCGGCCGTCGGCGGTGGCGGGCCACTCGCTCGGCGAGATCTCCGCCGCGCACGTCGCCGGCGTCCTGTCGCTGCCCGACGCCGCCCGGCTGGTCGCCGCCCGCGGCCGCCTGATGGGCGCGCTGCCCGCGGGCGGGGCGATGGCCGCCGTGGAGGCCACCCCCGACGAGGCCGCCGAGGTCCTGGCCCCCTTCGACGCCACCCTCGTCTCGGTGGCCGCCGTCAACGGCCCCACCGCCGTCGTGGTGTCGGGAGCGGAGGGCGCCGTCGAGGAGGTGATGGCGGCGCTGCGCGCACGCGGCCGCCGCGTCAAGCGGCTGACGGTCAGCCACGCCTTCCACTCGCCGCTGATGGAGCCCATGCTGGACGACTTCGCCCGGGCCCTGACCGGCATCACCTTCCACGAACCCGCCATCCCGCTGATCTCCATGGTCACGGGTTTCCCGGCCGGTCCCGAGGTCCGCACCCCCGGCTACTGGGTGGAGCACGTCCGCGAGCCCGTCCTGTTCGCCGACGGCATCCGCACCCTCGCCGGCCTCGACCCGTCCTGCCTGGTGGAGATCGGCCCGGACGCCGTGCTGACCGGCCTGGCCGCCCAGCTCGTCGAGGAGCTGCCGGTCGCCCCGCTGCTGCGCGCCGACCGGGACGAACCGGCCGCGCTGATCGCCGGGCTGGCCGCGCTGTGGACGTCGGGCGCCCCCGTCGACTGGACGCCGCTGCTCCCGACGGGCCTCCCGTTCCCGGCCGACCTGCCGACCTACGCCTTCCAGCGGCGCCGGTACTGGCTCGACGCCCCCGAGGGCCTGCCGGGCGCCCGGGCCGGTGCCGCCGCCCGTCGCGCCCCGGTCGAGCCCGAGCCGGCCGCCGACCCGCTGCTCCCGGCGCGCGCCGTCAGCGGGGCCGACCTGCTCGACCTGGTCACCCGTCAGGTCGCGGACGTCCTCGGCTACGCCGGGAGCGCGGAGGTCGGCGTCGCCAAGTCCTTCGCCGACCTGGGCCTGACCTCGCTGACCGCCGTCGACCTGCGCAACCGGCTCGCCACCGCGACCGGCCTGCGGCTGCCCGGCGGCGTCGTCTTCGACCACCCGTCCCCGCGCGCCCTGGCCGAGCACCTCGCCGCCCGCCTGGCCGGCGACCCGGCCGAGGCCGAGGCCCCGGCCGTCCGGACCGACCCGTCGGCCCCGGACGACGACCCGATCGCGATCGTCGGCATCGCCTGCCGCTACCCCGGCGGCGCCCGCTCCCCCGAGGAGCTGTGGCGCCTCGTCGCCGACCAGGTCGACGCGGTCGGCCCGTTCCCCGCCGACCGCGGCTGGGACCTGGACGCCCTCTACGACCCCGACCCGGACGGCTCCGGCACCAGCTACATCCGCGAGGGCGGGTTCCTGTACGAGGCGGCCGAGTTCGACGCGAACTTCTTCGGGATCTCCCCGCGCCAGGCCCTCGCCATGGACCCGCAGCAGCGCCTGCTGCTGGAGGTCTCCTGGGAGGCGTTCGAGCGGGCGGGCATCGACCCCGACACCCTGCACGGCAGCCGGACCGGCGTCTTCGTCGGCGCGTCCTGGCAGGCGTACGGCCCCGAGCTGCAGCACGCCCCCGAGAAGGTCGAGGGCCACTTGCTGACCGGCAACGCCCCCAGCATCATGTCCGGCCGGCTCGCCTACCACTACGGCCTGCTCGGACCGGCGCTGACCGTCGACACCGCGTGCTCCTCGTCGCTGGTCGCCCTGCACCTGGCGGTGCGCTCACTGCGCTCCGGCGAGTCGACGGCGGCCCTGGTCGGCGGCGTCACCGTGATGTCCACCCCCGGTCCGTTCGTCGAGTTCTCCCGCCAGCGCGGCCTGGCCGCCGACGCCCGCTGCAAGGCCTTCGCGGCCGGTGCGGACGGCACCGGCTTCGCCGAGGGCGTCGGCCTGCTGGTCCTGGAACGCCTCTCGGACGCCCGGCGCCTGGGACACAAGGTGCTCGCGGTCGTGCGCGGCACCGCGATCAACCAGGACGGCGCCAGCAACGGCCTGACCGCCCCCAACGGCCCGTCCCAGCAGCGGGTGATCCGCGCCGCGCTGGCGGATGCCGGGCTCTCCGCGTCGGAGGTGGACGCGGTCGAGGCGCACGGCACCGGGACCAAGCTCGGCGACCCGATCGAGGCCGAGGCGCTGCTCGCCACCTACGGCCAGGGCCGGGGTGAGAGCGCGCCGCTGTACCTGGGCTCGCTGAAGTCGAACATCGGGCACACCCAGCACGCCGCCGGCGTCGCGGGCGTCATCAAGATGGTGATGGCCATGCAGGAGGGCGCGCTGCCCGCGACCCTGCACGTGGACGCGCCCAGCCCGTTCGTGGACTGGGAGGCCGGCGAAGTCGAACTCCTCACCGAGGCCCGCGACTGGACGGCCGTCGACCGGCCGCGCCGGGCCGGCGTCTCCGCGTTCGGGTTCAGCGGCACCAACGCCCACGTGATCATCGAGCAGGCGCCCGCCGTCGAGCCCGCGGACCCGGTCGGGACGCACTCCCACCTCCCGGTGGTGCCGTGGCTGATCTCCGGTCCGAACGAGACCGCCCTGCGCGACCAGGCCCGTCGGCTGGCCGCGTTCGCCGAGGGCACCGAGGCCGTGGCCCCCGCCGCCCACACCCTCGCCGCCGGCCGCGCCGCCCTCCTCACCCGCGCGGTGGTCCTCGGCGCCGACAGCGCCGCGCTCCGCGACGGCCTGCTGACCCTCGCCGAGGGCGGCACGGACCCCGCCGTCATCACCGGCACCCCCACCACCCCCGGCCGCACCGCCTGGGTCTTCCCCGGTCAGGGCGCGCAGTGGATCGGCATGGGACGCGCCCTGCTGGAAGAGTCCCCCTGGTTCGCCGAAGAGATCGAACGCGTCGCCGCCGCACTCACCCCCTTCATCGACTGGTCCCTGCAAGACGTCCTACGCGGCGAAGGCCTTGAGGCCACGCTGGAGCGGGTCGACGTCGTCCAACCCGCCTCCTTCGCCGTCATGGTCGCCCTCGCCGGACTCTGGACCCGCCTCGGCCTGACCCCCGACGCCGT
>NZ_JBVHEH010000075.1:0-7296 GCF_055562955.1 Kitasatospora sp. NPDC015121 | reverse complement strand
GGGATCAAGTGTTTCGGTCATCGTCGATCCTTCCCGCCAAGCTCAGCTCGGCGTGTTGAATCAAGGACCGGATCCACCGTTATTCAGACAGTCCCCCGGCAAAGGCATGGCGCTGTCGGAGGATCGGGAAGTGTTTCAGGCAGTCGGCACTGGTGTCGGCTCGACAGGTACCTCGATGTCGATGCTCCAGTTCCATCAGCCCGAGATCCGTGTCCTTCAGCATGATCAGGGCGCGGAGATGCTGATCCGTGAAGTGCTCCGCAAGACCGGGTATTCGCCTGTGTCGTTTGGTATGTCGGATGAGGTTGCTCAGACGGCTACTGAGGCGCAGGGGAAGAAGGAGTGGACGGTCATCACGACCAACGGTAAGGCCCGTTATTGGGGTGCAGCTCTTGCTCCGTTGGCGACGATCTGCCTCCGCATCGATGCCGCTAAGTTCAAAGGTGTTGCTCCGTCTGAGGAGTTGGAGATCGAGTGGCCTGAGTTCGCTCGTGAATCTGATGAGGCGAAGTCGCGGACTGTCTTGAATTGGTCTACGTCGAATGCTGCGTCCACGAGGACGAAGGTCGCGTACCTGAATCAGGACAAGGACGAGAAGTGGATCGACGAGGAAGCCGCGGCGATCGATAAGGCTGGCGCGGTTCCTGATCCATCAGGCGGCTTCGGAGGCGGTTTCTAGGGGGTAGGCGATGGCGCTCGACCCGTCTGAAGCAGCAGGCCTCCCCGACGAGTTGATCAACCTTTACACCGAAGCCGAGTTGGCTCTGATGGCGATGCTCGCCGAAGCGATTGTGGCGGGCATCGACACACCAGAGTGGGAAGCGCGGCAGCCGGCGGAGATGTTGCGGTTTCGGCAGCAGGCGCAGTTGTTGGCGTTGCAGTTGCAATCCCAGATGCCAGCGTTGGTTGAGGGTGCGGTTGCTGGTGCTGCTGAGCGTGGCCGGGAGGCTGCGGACGAGGACTTGAAGGCGTTACCGAAAGCCCCGCCGGTTCCGCCTGTGACACCTGCTCGGGATCGGAAGACTCGGGCCGCGATCTTCGCGGGGCAGCAGGTTTTGTCGCAGGTGACTGCTCGGATTCCGGGTGCCGCGGGGGAGTTGCATTCACAGGTGACAACGCAGATCATCGCGAGGTCATCGGGTGTCCGATCGGGTACACGCCTGGATGCGGCACAGCAAGCCCTCGACATCCTCACCAAACGTGGCGTCACCGGCTTCAAAGACGCTGCCGGCCGCAACTGGTCCCTCGCCTCCTACATCGAGATGAAATCCCGGACCATCGTCAACCAAGAACTCCGCCAAGGACACGCGGATCGCCTACTCGAACGAGGCCACAACCTGGTTGTCGTATCCAGCCACTCGAACCCGGCTCCTGTGTGCCAGCCATTCGAAGGTCAGATCCTCTCGTTGGACGGTGAAACCGGCACAGTGATCCGCCAGAACGCAACTGGCGGCAAAGCAGTGAAGGTGAAGATCAAGGCGACGATGCGTGAAGCGACATCTGCCGGATTTGGTCATCAGAACTGCGGACACGCCGTAACGGGCTATGTGCCGGGAGCTTCGCGGACGTTCGAGACGAGGCCGGATCCGGAAGGGTATGCGGCGTCGCAGAAGCAGCGGGCGATGGAACGCGCTATCCGTGACACCCGTAAGCAGCAGGCCGTGGCAGTCACCCCGCAACGCAAACGCGAGTTGGTTGCCCGGTTGAAGCAGCAGCAGGCCGCGATCGCAGCTCACACCGCGCAACACGACCTGAAACGCCGGCCTAACCGCGAACGCCTCGGCGCACGCTAACCCTAGGAGTAACTGATGGATCCCTTGTGGCTACTGCTCATAGTGCCTGGTGCCATCGCTGTAACCGCTGCCGCAACCATGTTGTGGGTTGGCGATCGAATGTTCCGGAACTTCTGAAGTTCTATGCCTACCGGCTCATAAGTCATCAACTACCGCGTTCCCCTGAAAGGAATTTCCCAATGTCGAACGAACCTGTCGTGATCCGAGTGTGGGACTGGAATCGGAAGCATCTCGGTCACTGCATTGCAGTGTTCGACAAGGGGTTTTCGATACCTGCGGAACATCCACTGGCCGCGGTGTTGAGTAGGGGCGGGCACTTGTCGCTGTCTGTTCTCTCAACCGAAGAGGTCGAGTGGAACGTCGAACGTGTCGAGGTCGGGGCCTTCCATCGCCCGTTCTGCGACGAGGTTCGCGTCTCGTGCATCCCTCACGTCGAAAAGGTTCGACGAGGCCTTCTGTCTGACGAGTCGTTCCTGGAGAGCTTGAACACTCTCGAATCTGTCATTGCTTAACCGCTGATCTATCGGGTTTTCCCAATACACGCTGATAGATCCCCAGAGTTTCCCGCCGCATGGCGGAATCGCAGTAACCCAATAGCCCCCAGCCGCACGGCAACCGGGGCCAATGCCGCATGGCACAAGGAGAGAACAGCATGGCCGACGAACAGGCAACCAGCGAAACCACCGACGCCGCCACCACCGCGACCGACACCTCCCAGGCAACGGACACCACGGCAACCGAGACTGCACAGTCCACCACCGCCGAGGAAACCACCGACTGGAAGAAGGAAGCACGCAAGCACGAGGCGCGGGCGAAGGAAAACGCTAAAGCCGCTGAAGAACTCGAAAAGATCAAGGCCAAGAACCGGACCGCCGAGGAAAAGGCAGCGAAGGAAGCCGCCGACGCCAAAGCCGACGCCGAAGCCGCACGCGCCGAAGCAGCCCGCGAACGAGCAGCCCGCAAATACGGGCTCTCCGACGAAGACCTCGACTTCCTCGAAGGCACCCCAGCCGACAAGTTCGACGCCAAAGCGAAAGCACTCTCCGAACGCATCAAAACCGCCGCACCCGCCGGCCGATCCGGCAGGCAGGCAACCGGCGGAACCGCGAACACCGACGAGATGGACCCCAAGAAACTCGCCGAACGCGTCGCCACCCGCAAACCGGGCATCCAAATCTACTAACCAGGAGCACACCTCATGGCAAACACTATTCTCAAGGCCGAGCAGATCCTCTCTGCCGGTCTCGGCGTCCTCGAACGCGACGTTGTTCTTCCGGGCATCATCGCCTCTGATGCGTCGCGGCACTTTTCCAGCCGGTCCCCGAAGAACGACACTGTGTCGATCCGCATCCCCGGTCGCACGGTCGCGAAGGACAAGCCGTGGCGCAACAAGACCGCGGCAATCGAGATCTCCGACCTGAACGAGTTCAAGGTCGACGTGAAGCTTGACACCCACCCGTACAACGCGATCGAACTGACCGACGAAGAGTTGACTCTCGACATCGATCAGTTCACCGAGCAGGTCACCCTGCCTCAGACTCGTTCTGTCGCGGAGCGCGTCGAGGACAAGATCGCCACCACCATTCGTGGGGCCGCGTACCCCACGAGTTCGGTCCTGGAGATCGCGGAGGGCAAGTTCTACGAGGCTGCTGTTGACGCACGCCGTGTGCTCAACGACTACCACGTTCCGCAGGCTGATCGAGTGTTTCTTGTTGGCACGAACGTGGAAGCGTCGATCCTCAAGTCCGACCAGTTCAAGAAGTTCGACCAGTCCGGTGACTCGAACGCCCTCCGGAACGCGACCATCGGCAACATCGCCGGCTTCCCGATCGTGGTGTGCAACAGCATCGACCCCAACGAGGCGTTCGCGTTCCACAAGACCGCTTTCCAGTCGGTGTACCGCGTCCCCGCCACTCCTCTGGGTGGTGTCGATACCGCGTCCGGTTCGTACGCCGGCATCGCATTGCGCTGGATTCGTGACTACGACTCCACGCACATGGTTAACCGCTCGATCTTCGACACGTTCTTCGGAATCAGCGTCGTGACCGATCCCGACGACTACGACGATCCGGCTTCCACGAAGTCGCTGAAGCGTGCCGTCAAGCTGGTATTGGATGTGACGCCGTGATCGAGGTACCGGAGTTCGTTCGTGGTGAGGCTGGGTTCACGATCAAGCTGAACCAGTTGGCTGAGGCGGTGCGTGAACTTCAGGTCAACGAGAAGCCTGTCGCCAAGCGGCCATCGGCCAAGGCGAAACCCGAAACCACTGACGCTGTTGGTGGTTTGAGCGAGTAGCACCTGATGCCCACCCCCGGGTCGCCTTCCTGTGCGGCTCGGGGCTGGTGGGACCAAATGCTTGGTGGTTGGTGCGTTTCTACGTGCCCGGCAACGGCTCATAGACCCACGTTAAGACCGCTTGAGGGGTTCACCGCCGGGTTCCTTTCCCCCTTGCAGCAGCGTATAAACATCTCGGTATGACCGAGATGGTCTGCGCGCCAACCATCAACACCCCGAGGAGAATCCGTGTCTGATCTACCCACCACGTTCAAGCGACGGGACTTGATGGCCGCACTTGAACACCTCGGCATCCCCATTTCGGGTACACGCCGTGTCCAGATCTTTCCGGATTGCATCATCGTGGAGCAGTTGCGGCGCGACGCGTCCGGTTCCCTGTTCTCGGCTGGGGCCGATGTCGCGACCGTCAAGACGGTCATCGGCTTGGAGAAGGAGTAACCGTGCTCGTCTATGCGACCGCCGATCAGCTGGAAACCTGGATGGGGGAAACCCCTGAACCTGCCCCCGCGAAGTTGACTGCAATGCTGCGGGAAGCATCCGGCCTTGTCGGAACTGCATGCCAGTGCGACATCTACGACACCCTCCCGAACGGGAAACCCTCGGACGATGATCTGTCTGAGGCGATGCAGGAAGCGACGTGCGCGCAAGTGCATGCGTGGTTGGCGTCGGGTGATGATCCGATCAAGGGTGCCGGCGGTCAGGAGCCGCGGTTGACGACGACAGCGATTGATGGTGCGTCGTTGTCGTATGACACGTATTTGACGGCTCCGGATCGGATGAATGCGCTCAAGTTTTTGGCGCCTGGTGCGTTGCGGATTTTGCGGTTGGCGGGGTTGGCGTCGTCGGCGGTGCAATCGTCATGAGCGTGGCTGATCAGATCGCGAAGGCGTGGTTTGTGTGGCCGGTTTCGGTGCAGCGGCATGCGGGCGAAGGCCCGTACGAGCCGGCGTTCGATCCGGCTGTGACTGTGCTCGGGAAGATCACCACCAAACGCAAACTCGTGAAGGCTGCTGATGGTTCCGAGGTCATCTCGGAGGCCCGCGTGAGCATGCATGTCAACACTGCACTGATTCCTGTCGGCTCGCTGGTGACGTTTCCACCCGAGTTCGGTGGACGCACGGCTGTGGTGTTGGCGGAGCAACGCCATGACGACGGCAACGGTTTGACCCCCAACTTCTACAGCGTGGATCTGACCTAGGAGCGTGGCATGACCGAAGTTGAGGCACTGCGAGCGATGACCTACGAGCAGCGTGTGGCCGCTTTGGATGTCGCTGAGATTGGCATCCGGATGACGGTAGGTGTCATCACAGAGGCGCTCATGGTTCCCTGCGATCTCTTGTTGGTGGCAGATGCAGTGGACGCTCTCGCTGAGCACCTGGACGAGGTGATCGCTGCATGAGTACTGCCCTGAATTTTCCGATCGAGCCAGTCCGCTCCGCCATCACAGACGGCTTGCACGCTGCCGCTGAAGTCATCAAGCAGGAAGCGATCGAACGGGCACCGAAAGAGACCGGGTATCTGCGGAACACTGCGGCGACTGCGGCTGAGGGGTTGGAAGCTGCTGTCGGCTTCGACGGACCGTATGCGATAAGGCAGCACGAGGAACTCGGTTATCACCATCAGGATGGTGAGGCGAAGTACCTCGAGAACGCGTGCATCGCAACGAGGGAAGTTGTCGGGCAGATCCTCGCTGAAGCGATACGGAGGCAACTCGGATGACCGCATGTGAGCACTTCGAGCGCGTATGCACAGCGGTCACAAGTGACGCCAAATCGTTTCACCATATGTACACCTGTAAGCGATGCGGTGATCAAGCATTTGACACTGTCCTCAAGGCTCCTGAGTTTCTTGCGTGGGAACAGAGTGGCGGTGCGGGATGACACTCGTTCGGGCACCGGACACCGTCGAACTCCTCGAAGCCCTCGCCCAACACCTCACCAACCTCGGACTCGCACGCTGGGACCCGAACCTCACCACCTACCCAGCTGGCGCACTGCCAGTGGTGTTCTTCGGGCAACTCCGAGACAAACCCGACAACGCGATCTTCATCAACGTCTACAACGACGACCGATCGAAGGACGAAGCAACCCCCGACTACTACGTCCAAATACGTTTCCGGGCTGCTGGCCTCGACGTGAGGGCAGTTGAACGCATGGCCGACACAGTGTTCCGCGCCATCGACGACACCCTCCACGAACGCAGCAACACCGTGTGGGCGGGCGTCAACATTCTGTCCTGCCGCCGCCACATCCGCGGCCCTGCCGCATTGGAAGCCAGCAACCGCTACACCCGCCCCGATTCGTACACAATCACCACAAACCCAGGAGCAACACCATGACCGCACCCACACAGTCACTTTCATCCACACTCGCACGCGACTGGATCCTCGAAGTCGACATCAACGGCGTACCCACCCGAGTGCGCGGCTTGTCCTCCGTCTCCCCGATCTTCGAAGGTTCCGAGCAGGACGATTCCGACATCGACTCGGAAGGTTTCGCGTCGCAGATCGTCACCGGCCTCGCATTCCGCATCGAAGGCGGCGGCAAGCGCAAGGGTGAAAACACCGCCGGCTTCGTTGACGATCCAGGTCAGAACTTCCTCCGCAAGAAGGGCCGCCAGACCGGCACCGCCAACATCGTCACTGCTCGCATCTACCGACGTGATGATCTGCCTGACGCGTACGAGGCGGAGACTACCGTCAAGTGGACGGACAGCGCTGCGGGTGACACGAATGCGTTGCAGGAGTTCAGTTTCACTCTGTCGGGTCGTGGAAAGCCCCGCGATATCGTGAAGCCTCTGGTTCCTTCGGGCGCGCAGGTGTTCAACGTTGATCTCGGTGGCGCCACCGCAGGCACCTTCACCCTCACCTGGAACGGCCAGACCACCGACACCATCGCGTTCAACGCCACGAACGCCACAGTGAAGACGGCTCTCGTCGCCTTGGACGACGGCTACAAGGCCGCCGACTTCACGGTCACCGGCTCGGCTGGCGAGTACGTCATCACCGTCCCCGGCGGCACCGTGACCGGCGACGGCACCGGCCTCACCGGCGGCACCCTCACCATCGCCGCTGCCTAACCAGCACCCCTTCTGAAAGGTTGCACTTGTATGCGTGGGAGTGTCCGATTAACGGTGGATCCGACCTTGATGTCGGTTAGTTACCGTTCAGGGTGATGCGTCCTTCGAAGGTGATCGCAAACGCATTGAG
>NZ_JBVHEH010000074.1:0-8865 GCF_055562955.1 Kitasatospora sp. NPDC015121 | reverse complement strand
GACTCTGGCAGCGCTCGATCAGGCGTCGTCTTCCCTCCACGGTGAGTGGAGCATTACGGTGTGTCACAGGGCTGGTCCTTCTTGGTCGAGAACGGCTATGTCGCAACTCCCATTCTTACGCCGAGGACCAGCCCGTCTACTTCAATCCCTCGTCAGCAACGTCCATACCCACAACACCTAGCGAGCACGCGGTGACCGCGAAGAAAAAGCGTACCCCCGCCAAAGCGACACACACCGCGCCGAGTCCAGAGGTCGTCGCCGCCACCGAATTCCTGCTCGGCCAACCCGACGCCCGCGCGCTTCGGCGCCGCTACCTCGAACTGATCACCCGCACCACCAGCGCCTCCGGCAAGAGGACCACCGATTACGCCGCCGCCGAACGGTACCTCCTCACCACCGCGGCCAAGCTCCGACGGACACGCCCTAACCCGCCGCCGCCAACCACAAAACAACACCACCGCAGCGACCAGCGGATTACGCTCCGCCCCAACGGTATCCGGGACAGATCCACTCACGCAGGAGTGAAAGACCGCCGGAGAAAGAGAACCATCATCACCTACCGCGTGTACACCCCCACCCGCCGCGGCACCGCCGAACGATCGACCCGAACCCAGCTGGCACCCAACCAACTCAACGATCGATTGAGACCACCCGGTCCAAAACTAGGCCACCCAACCAAGATCTGACTCCTCAAGGTCTCCCGTATCAGTTTCGGTCCTACCTGGGATGGACGGACGGCGCCACGGCACGACTCCGGCTTCGGGGCGCAGCAAGAGAAGGTCATCATTCAAATCTTTTGTCACGGTCGGACGGCCCTTGGCTCCACCCTTGAGGATCTGTCGTCGAGCTTCCTGACCAGCACCGTCGCTGTCGAGCAGGACTGAGCACGCAGGCTTGAACTGGTCTCGTCCGCGCGCCAGGTACAGCATGTAGGGCATCATCCGGAACCGAAACAACTCGACGGCCTCGTCGAGGCGGCCCGCTCACCCCGAACAGTTCGAGTCGAACAACATCTCCGTTTACTAATTGTCGTTCTGTTGCGCGGACGTTCGGGAAATGGCTGCGGGCACCGCTGGCGGTGACCATCCCGCGTTCGCGGTCGACTCCGCCGGCGAAAGCGCCGCCACGGCAGCTCCGGCGAGATCGAGTTCCGAGCTCCCTTCGTGCACCGACGCAAATGCGGTGGCCAGGGCCGCATCTATTGTGCGACTCAGTTCACGGATCAACTCCACTTCCCGGCGACTCTTCCGCATTCGCAGGAGCGCAAACATTCTTTCCGCGCTCCGTAGCTGGGCATGCGGAAGCGCGGCAGTCAGCTCTTCGTAATCTCTAGCGGGAATGTAGTCCGTTTCGACCCCAATGCTCCCGCTCTCCATACCCAGCTCACGAAGCATCTGAGCCATCACGGCCACCGCGTTCTGTTCGAACTCCTGCCACACGTAAGCATCGACGTCGGGAAGCCTGTGACGCACAGTGGTTTCTTCTATGTCGACACACAGCACTGCTGCTCGGCCGTCGGTGTTGACTGCCACGGCCGCGTGGCGCCACCGGAGCGGTTCCTGTGAGGGGACAGCAAAACCAGCCAGATACGCGAAATTCTCTGGAGATAACGCCAGTACGCCCGCCAGCCCACTTTCCGCACTGGCGTCCAACAGTCGCTCAATTACGTCTCGATTGAGATCTGCCATGATCAAGTCCTTTTCGGTATTCGCTACGCGGCCATGTGGGAACGCAATGGCTTCATAACTTGCTCGGCGAAGCGGGTCATGCTTGCAGCAGTTTCTTGAGGGGTTCCGGTGAATGAGCAAGACCATGAGTCCGCTCCAGCCGCGTGGGCCGCGGCGATTCTCTCGATCAACTCGGCAGGGGTGCCGATTGCAGCGAACTGCTGCACTGCCCAAGGTGGCACTACGATTTCAGGCCCGCCCCCCTCCACTGTGTCGATGAGTGTGTGCTCGAAACCGACGCGTTCGAGCACACTTTCGTGTGTCGTTGACATAAGATGTTTGGCGAACTGCACCGCGTGGTCGGGAATAGGCTGACCTTCGTCGAGAACCTCCGTCACCTGCCAGGCGACGTAAGTTGGCATACCCTGCAGCGCTAGCCCTTCAACTGCGTGTCGGTGCGGAGCTCAGCGGCCGCGCACTCGTCGCCCTCGAGGTGACCGAATCGCGCTGGCAGCCAGGCATGAGCTGCCTCGCGGCCGGCAAGCGTCGCGACGTCGAGAGTTCGGAGACCGAGTGGCCGGGCGAGGCCGCGGCCGCGGCGTGAGGCTGTCTGACGCACGAGAACAGCGCGCTCAAAACCGAGAAACTGCTGAAGGCCTGCGAGCCACAGGAGCCGGTCAGGCTCGCCAGACTGGCCCTTGCCGCTCTTACACTCGAGTATCGAACGCGAGATCCGCAGACGTCCGTCGACGTCGACCGCGAGAACGTCTATATCGGTGAGAACATCACGTCCAGAATCCGCGTCGACGCGGATTGGCACACGCAGCCTGACCAGAGCACCGTCGTTGAACTCGGTACGGCCGACTCGACGTTCAAGGTCCGCGCCCGGGTCCGTTCCTCGACCACCCTTCTGCACCGGGCGCTTAGCTGACCGGGACGACACCGCTGAATCATCCGGCAGGTCGCCCCTAGGCGCCTCGACAGTGTCGCGCGTTCCTACTTGCGCCGTTCCTGTCTCTTCAGCTTCAGTGGTAATCGGTGTTGATCGCAAGTGTTGCTTGCCGACCGCTGCGGTTCCTGGTCTGCCTTGGGTGAGGAGGCGATCGCACCTTCCGTGGTTTGGACCTCGTCGTTGATCGGTAGTTCGTCGTCAGACACCGAAAGCACCGCCTGAAGTTACGTCACGCAGCGCCGCAATGAGTCGCGCTTCCTCGTGGCCGTTAATTTCAGCCTCGGAGGCAATCTTGGCGCGTTCCCGCTCGACGTGACTGTAGGCCCGCTGGTTGCCCAAGCTCTGGAGGCTGCCCGCCTCGCCTCGGTTTCGGGACCCTCGGGAGTCGATGATCGACAGTGCGGACTCGGCAATGTCGGATTGGAGTAAAACCATTTTGAAGCTGCCGCTTCGGCCGCTCGGTACCACTTTGATCGTGCCTGCGGTCTCGAGCATCGGGTAGTCGGTCCCGATATTCGGTACGCCTCCGGCTTCGCCATCACGGATGAGCGTGTATAGGAACGCTCCTGGGCTGTGCAATTTCCAGGAGGCGAACGTGGAGGCGTAGATCATGCTGCCTACCAACTGGCGCACGTGCCCCGACGGATCTGTGGGAGCAACGCCGAACGCGTCACGCTTGAGATGCGGGCTGAAAAGGAAACCCTCCTCGGACCCGCCTCGTCAAACCATCAGATTTGCTGTCTGCGTAGGTTTTTCCGTTGTCGAAGGCTCGGGCCATGTACGGCAGAGTGTGGACCTGTGCCGCGCTACCGTTCGTGTCCGCGATGCTGTGGGCGATCGGTTTTAGCATACCGACCGGGATCGAGGGATCGGCATCTTCTGCGGTTTCCCAGGTTCCGGGGATGAACAGGTTGAAAGTCTTCGAGCATCCGTTTGATTGGGCGGACGCGATGCCCGGCGACATCAAAGCGATGGAGGCTGCGACGACTGTTGCCGTCATCAGCATGCATACCGGACGGTGGATGGTCGAACCTAGGAACGGCATGAGAACCTTTCTCTACCAGCGAACACGATGTACCTGTCCGCGCGCGGACAGGCCTGACGCGCCCGATTTCAGGTGAGGGCCGCTATGGTGCTGGACGTATTCACTCCGATCAATGCGCCCTGTGAAGAACTGAGCTGTGCGAGGGCCGGGTGATCCTGCGTCTAGCGCGCACGCCCGAGTCGCCGTTCCTGCGGGCTGAGGTGTCCAGTGGGGGCATGTCCGGTGGGCGTTCCCAGCAGCGCTGGGTAAAGATGGATGGGTGAATGCTCCAGCCGAACTGCCCGCCGACTACGCCCAGCTTCTCGACCATCTCAAGTCGCAAGTTCGGCAAGCGCGAGTTCGCGCCACCCGAATCGTCAACACCGAACTGCTCAGTCTGTATTGGGACATAGGGCACGCGATTGTGCAGCGTCAAGAGGCCGAGGGCTGGGGTTCAAAGGTGATCGACAGGCTCGCCGTCGATCTTCGATCGGCCTTTCCCGACATGCGTGGGTTGTCGCGGACCAATCTGAAGTACATGCGGCAGATGGCGAGCATCTGGGGGCGCGATGCAATTGGCCAACAACCTGTTGGCCAATTGCCGTGGGGTCATGTGACGGTATTGCTCGACAAGCTGGATAACCAGTCCGACCGCGACTGGTATGCATCAACGGCTGCTGAACACGGGTGGTCGCGCAATGTGCTGCAAAATCAGATCAACAGCGGTTTACGGCGCAGGATCGGTGCGGCACCGTCGAATTTTCAGGACCATCTTCCGGCCGAGGATTCCGATCTCGCTCAGCAATTGGTGCGTGACCCGTACGTCTTCGATTTTCTCGACATCACCGAACGTGTCGCGGAGCGGGAGCTGGAGTCCGCGCTGATGCGTCGGCTGGAGCAGTTCCTCCTCGAACTGGGACACGGGTTCGCTTTTGTTGGACGCCAGTACCATTTCGAGGTCGGTGATCAGGATTTCTATATCGACTTGCTGTTCTTCAACTGGGTGCAAGCGAGGTTCGTCGTCGTCGAGTTGAAGGTAGGCAGGTTTGAGCCGGAGTATGTCGGGAAGCTCGGCTTCTATGTTTCGTGGATCGACGACAACCTCCGCAACAAGGACATCCACGCCCCGACTGTGGGAATCTTGCTCTGCGCCGGCCGCAACGACAACGTCGTCCGGTATTCACTTGCCGGGACAACTGCACCCCTCGCCGTAGCCGACTACACCTATGAGACTCTCCCCTCCCAGGTTCGCGATCTCGTCCCTACCGACGACGAGATCGCGGCAGCTGTGGAAGCCACTGTTTCCGAACTCGACTCCCAACTGCCCGTCAAACCTGACAACTCCGGCTGAGAGGCGCCATTCGATTTTCGAACCTGGCCGACATATCCTCTGGTGCCGAGATCGCTACCGGTGTTTCGCACGAGGGTCTGCGAACGCGATGCCTGGTCCCGCCCGGTGCGTCGAGGAGCAGGGGGAGTTCTATGTCCAGTCGATGTGGACGGATTCGATGGAATCGAAGTGAAATCCGAAAGTGTCGCCGTACTGGTCGAATCCCTTGTTTTCCGGGTAATCCATCGTGGCGTGACGTTCGAGGATGGCAACCACTCGGGCATGATCGTCGTTGGCCAAAGCCATGGCGAGTTCTCGTGTTTCGTCGAGACTGAAGGGGCTGTCGGAGTTCGCGAAATCGAGGGTACGCACTCGATAGTCGTAACCTTCTTCGGAACCGTTGCGGACGGACACTCCCCCGCGGACTCGGATGGTGGCCTTTTTGGGTTGCCCGTCGGGTCGTAGGACGCCGGCGCGGTCCATGATGTCGCGAGCTTTGACGTTTTTGAGTTTCTTTTTCGCGTCAGCGCGCAGTTCGTTCGTTTCCCCGGAACGGTAGCGAGAGACCCCTGATCGTGAACGGCCGATTTTCTTTGCGACAGCGTCGATTCCGCCGAGGCGTTCGATGGCGGCTCGCCGTTGTGCACGTTCGGTGACGTCGGGGTGCGGGATTCGTCCTTGCTGCGCCCAGCGGCGCAGTGTTCGGTCAGAGGGTGGCTTTCTCCCGGCGTCGACAGCTGCTTGCCGTAGGCCTTCTTTACCGATTTCGGTACGGAGCTGGCGTACGGAGACTTTGCTGGTGAGTCCGGCCAATCCCCCACTTTTGACCGATTTCGATTTTTCGACACCACTGGTCGCTGCTGTCGAGACGGATACGTTGAGTCCGTCCAAGCCGACGGTCTTCTGTGCGGGTTTGGTTGATCGCGGTTTCGGAAGATGCAGGGCCACTATATGTTTCCTTCATCTTCGTCGGTGAACGCAGCTTTGAGTGCGAGGTTGATCTCGTGGGTGTCGCGTGCGTCGGTCAGCATGACGGTTATGTTTTCGGTGAGCGGGGCGCTCTTTTCCAGAGTCATTTTCCCGAGTGCGTCACTCTCGTCTGCGATGTCGATGCCCGGGGGCAGGGGGTAGACCCAGGAGTCGGTGACGGTGCGCAGTGGCCAACGCCCGGTTTCGCGTGCGATGCGCATCGCGACGCGGCGGCCTCGCCAGCGGCAGTGTGCGATGATCGCTGCTCGCCAGAGCGGTTGGTGGTGGTGTTGCATTTGTTTGGCGGTCCACATGTCGGGGTTGACCATTCGGCCGATGTAACCCTTGTAGCAGGCGCCGATGAACCGTTTCATTGCTGTGTCGCCTGTGTCGACGGCAACTTTGCGGGCTTCTCGCAAGAATTTCGCCCACTTGTCGAGGGCCCGTCCCTGTTCGGGGTAGACCCATGCTTCTGCGATGTCGAGGTCGTCGAGTTCTGCGCCGATTCCGCCATCGGCGATGGACGTTTGAAGTGCATCGAGGCTGACGGTGGTGATCCAGGTCTGCACAGGTTGGTCGGCGAGCATGTGTGGGTGAGGCAACGGTAGAGCGGGTGGGAGCGCCAGCATGTCACCCGGTGGGAGGGTTACACGCCAGAGCCCAAACGGGGTTTTCGATTGCCGCGCAGCGTCGAGCGCGTTCTCGCCGCGAAGATGTCGAGGTTTTCCGTAGCCGAATTCGAGCATGCCAGCGGAAGCGAGGTACGCCGCTCGTTGGTCTATCGATACCAGTTGTGTTGCGTCGGAGACTTCTTCGAGGTCCGGGATGCGTGTCCAACCGGCGGCAGGTTCGAGATCTCCGCGGGGTTCGCCGTCCAGCGGTGGGACCGGTCCACCGACAGTGACGACGATTCCTTTACCGCTGCGGGTGCGGTCGCGTTTGATCTTGTCGACGATGGCGGCGCCGGTGCGTGCGGGGGTGGGGCCGGGTAGCACGCCGAGGTGTTGTGCGCACCAGGCGAGTCGGCGTCCCAGTTCCTGCGCAGCGGGGAGGTCGTCGTCGGGGAGGTAGGTTCCGGCGGTGGGTGATCCGAGAATTCCCATGTCTCCCACGCGATTGCCCCATCCGAAGTCTTTGTTCCAGTAGGTCCATACATAGGGTTCGATGAAAATGTCGACCATGGATGTGAAGTTCCCGGTGGTGCGGGAGAGGTGAACGACGTGGCCGGGTTCTCCGCGCAGTTCCCATCCTGCGGTCAGCATGGGGGTCAGCGTGGCGTGGAGGATCGCGGTGAGTTCTTCGGCAGCGCGGGTGCGGAGGATTTCCATGTCGTCGACATCGTCTTCGCTGCCTGGGTCGATGATCCATCCGAGCATTTCGCAAGCTTCGATTCCGACTATCCAGATCTGTGCCGGTGCGCCCAGCGGGGTGAGCGTTGCCCATCTGATGAGTTTGTCGAGTTTTTCGATGGAATCGACTGGGCCGGTGAGTGTGTGGCCAGACGGTGTGTAGGTGCCGGCTGCTGTGACAATGACGGCGTGGCCGTCTGCTGCCTCGCTGGCGGGAGGAAGGGTGCCCGATTCGGTTGCGTCGAGTTCAGATGCCTCGGTGGGTTCCGAATCCACCTCAGCAGTGAGCTCGCTTTGGGGCACAACTGTTTCCGTGTTGTAATCCGAAGACCGTGACGAGTCCGTACCTTGCCGCGCTATGGGGGCGCTTTCGCCTGCCACTGGTTCGACCTCTGGTTCCGCGGCGACACGATCCTCCGCAATCGGCGCACGGGCATCCATCACGTCAGCATCGGGATCCGGCGCCGTGGCGTCTTCGATCCCGAAGAGAGCTGGTTCAGAATCGAGCTCAGAACCTTCGCCATGAACTTCGGGCACCGGAGGAGGATCGAGGTCGAACAGGGGAATCTGCTCCCACTTCTTCACCACCATCTCTCCCCCATCCTCGCTGCTGATTTCCTCATGATTCGAGATCGAATGCTGATCGCAGCGCCCTGCTCAACAACACTTCCTGAGCCGGCAGGAGAAATCCTCGGTTCGCACCGAGTGCCGACACGGGGATGGTCGTCACCCCGTCGCAGTCGGCAACAGATCCGTCCTCGACGCCGTTGCCTTCACCTAAACTCAGTTCGGTCGACAACCCCCGCCCCTTCGAACGAATGGGGGCAACAGTGACCGTCCCCAGGTGGGGCCGAACCAATTCCCTCGTCAGGACCAACACCGGACAAAGATCTCCGAGTTGCGCCTCGTGGATCGGGCGCACTCAGTTCTTCTTCCCGTGCGCGGCAGCGATATTCACATCGCTACCCGCGCCGTCAGACAGGATCTCCACGTCGCGGACCGCCAACTGTCGACGCTGCTCACGCTCCAACGCTCGAAGCACGACTTGAGCACGGCTTTTCGCACGCCCACCGCTGACCTCACTGTCGAGAAACGCCACGATGTCCTCGGGTAGCCGTACCGCGATCTGCGTACTCATAACCATCATGATACCGAATTGGGATGTAAACCGGTACCAGTCCCACATCCATTCATCTCCTTGCAACCACCGCCCCTGAGACTCCCGGTGCCGGGGACTGCCGGCCGAACGTCCGTGGATTGTCCGACCGTCAGTGCCCCGATTACTCGGCGCCGTACAACTCGGCGGTGTAATGCCCCTCCCCATTGCATGTGGCTTCTTCCCAATCGACGCCCAACGCGTCGGCCAGGTGGTGCGCATCGGAGAGGAAATCCGCGAACACGGTGGGCAATTCTTCGGTGCCGGGGGTCTATCTCTTTAACGGTGTTTCGGCGGATTTCCATCAGTAAGTTTCAGATCCTGGCCAACGATCGGCGAACGTGATCGCAAACGCGTTCAGAGCGGGCTTCCACCTCGTTATCCATCGTGCCTGGCCCTTGCCTGTCGGGTCGAGCGA
>NZ_JBVHEH010000073.1:0-9168 GCF_055562955.1 Kitasatospora sp. NPDC015121 | reverse complement strand
CTTCGTCACATCATCCAGTGTCGTCATCACGGCACCCTTCTCGCCGGGCATTCACCCAGCGTGTCGGGCCGAAACACCGTTTAAGAAACACTCCCGGAGCGGGCCCGTTCGGTACGTTCGGGTGTCATGACGGTTGGGCGGGCACCGTGTCGGCTTTGGCGCCGGACGGCTTCGAGGCCGGCGTGAGCGCATTCGACGATCATGTGGTGCCCACCTTTGGGCGAGAGCGGCCATGATGCGGGAGAAGAATTCACGACCCCGCCGGTGGTTGTGCCGAATCCTTCTGCGAAAGAACGGAATACGGAGCAGTGTTCGCAAAGAATGTGGACGTGCCGATGAGGCGACAAACGGATCGTCCGAGCCTGTCGAGTTCAGACCACGAGGACGACACCGCCATTCCCGCGTAGGTAGCTCAGGCGTTCGGCGAGCTGGGGTCGCTGCGTTTTCGAGCCGGATTCGCAGTCGGTGAAGATACAGATCGCTCCGGCTTGGCGGAGTGCGTACTGCTGCAGTTCGGGGTTTGTTCTAAGACACCGGTGTATCCGATGGTGCTCACAGTCTCAGTCCTTCTCCTCTGCTGCCATGTGTGGGACGGTGCGGCTATTCATGAGCTGGTGACCGATCTCAGGACTCCAAGAAGGTGCGCAACTTGGCCGAGTTCGGGTTTTGCTGTGATGCTTCGGGTTTGATCGAACTCGACCACGTGTAGGTCTGTTGAGGCATGGTGTCGTAGTGCTCGGAGAAGGCCATGGCGGCACCGCGGGGTGCCGCAGCGATCACTGCGGCACGTCGATGACTGGTTTGATCGCGAGCCGTAGGACGCCGCGAGGATAGTTCCGCCATCTAAATAGGCGAAGTTGCAGCAACCTGGACGGCGTCGACACTGAGATCACCTAGCGACCATCCGACGTCGCGGGCTGCCGGTCGGAGTCTGTTGATCGCCAGGTAATTGGGTATCCACACCGAAACGAACTATTCGAGAGGTTTTGCGGTGAAGGATGTCAGGCGAGGAATGACGGATTCCGAGCTGGTCGAGGAAGCTGCCCGGCTCGCTGAGCAGAAGGATCGGACTCGATGCGACGAAATCCGGTTGGCACTCGTTCAGGACGAGCTCGAGTCCCGGCGCCACGCATTCCGACGAGCACGGAACGGCGAGGAGACATCAACGATGAACTTTCTGCTGATCTGGTCGCGTGTGTCTTCCGGGCTCATGCCGGAGGATGTGCGTGTCTGCGGTCCGAGACAACGCTCCGTGCCGGCCCGGTGGGCACTGCCGATGAATCCCCGTCGTTGATGTTGGATTTGGAGCTGTTCGTCGGCCCGCCCTTCGCTGCCGCATTCCGTGCGGCAGTCCACTGGCTCGTCTTCGTCGGCGTTCTCTGACCACGTGCGGCAGGTGACGGTTTGGGGAAGACGGCTGATTCGCGCGATCAGCGTCTCGATCACATCGGGAATCCGAGCGAAGTCGTCGGGCGTTGAGGACGGTGCCGTTGAGGGCGATACTCTCCGGCGTCTACTGCAGGGACGTGCGAGCGCCTCGGCGGCTGTGCTCGAGTTCTTTGGTGAGGGTGCGCGCGTCATAGCTTCCGATTATTCGGCAGCCTTCGACGAAAAAGGTCGGTGTTTCTCGGGCACCACTGGACTGGGCGCTGGAAATGTCACGTTGTACGCGCTCGGCGACCGCGTCGCTGTCGAGGTCCGCGACGAACTGGTCGACGTCGAGTCCTATCTCGGCTGCATAGCCGATGAGATCGGTTCGCGCGAGCGCGTTCTGGCGGGTGAACACGAAGTCCAGCCATTCCCAGAACATGTGCTGCCGTGCGGCGGCCTCTGCTGCATGTGCGGCAACCAGTGCGTGCGGATGGATGTCCACCAGCGGTAGGTGACGGACCACGTAGCGCAGATCGTCGCCGAAGTGGACGTGCAGGTCGTCCCATCCTCCGGTGGCATGTGCGCAGAATCCACATTCGAAGTCGACGAACTCTACAAGGGTCAGCTGGGCGTCTTCGGGTCCACGAATGTGGTCGATCTCGGGATCTACGGGAGGTTCCAGCACGATGGGGAGATCGGCTTCGGCCTCACCCAGCTTGGTCGCTGCCACGCGGAAGATCACCGCACCCAGTACTGCAGCCAGCACCATGGCGACGAGCACGCCGACGGTCGCCTGCCCGGCCAGTTCGGGAGATGTGCCGAAAGCCAAACCTATGATCAGCAGCGATACGGTGAATCCCATCCCCGATAGCGCAGATCCGCCCATCACACTGCCCATGCCGACCCCCTGCGGTAATCGGCCCGCTCCGAGTCGGACAGCGATGTATGTGGCTGCTCCGATGCCGAGGAGCTTGCCGAGAACCAGGCCAAGCACAACTCCCCAGGTCACACGGGCACTGAACGCTTCGACGAGCAGTCCGCCACGCAGGTCGACGCCGGCGTTGGCGAGAGCGAAGATCGGTACCACGATCAGCGCGGTGGGTACCCGGAGGTATTCGTGTATCCGCTCGTTGACGGCTGTGCCTTTGGCCAGTCCACGTGACACTGCACGACCTGATGCGGCGCTCGGAGACTGCCAGAAGTCACGAAACAGTTCTGGAGCCGCCTCCACCTTGTGCCGCTGTGTCGGGTACGCGGGAATCAGAAGGCCGGCGACCATTCCGGCAAGCGAGGGATGAACACCCGACTCGATCGTGCTGAACCACAGCACGATCACCACGAGAATGTATGGCGCGGCTCGCCACTGTCGCGCCCGCCCGAGTAGCCACAATGCTGTCAGGCATGCCAGGGAAACGAGCAGTGGAATCAGGCGAATGTTTTCGCTGTATACGAATCCGATGATGGACACCGCGAGGAAGTCGTCGACCACCGTGACGGTAAGGAGAAACACTCGCAGTTGGCCTGATCGTGCGGGCCCGAGGAGCGCCAAGGCCCCGAGCATGAAGGCGGTATCGGTGCCGACGACCACCCCCCAACCCTGCAGGCTGTCTCCGCTGCCGACGATCACGGCGTAGATGACGGCGGGTAGACACACCCCCGCGACTCCGGCGATCACGGCGATACGAGTGCGGGTTCGATCACGTAATGACCCGTGGGCGAACTCTTGGCGTACCTCGAGCCCGATCAGAAAGAAGAAGACGACCGTCAACCCGTCGTTGATCCAATGGTGAAGGCTCATGTGCAACGCCACCGGGCCGAGTTCGAATCCGGCGCCTTGATGCCAGAGGTCGAAGTACGCGTCCGAAGCCGGCGAATTTGCCCACAGCAGGGCGGTCACGGTTACCACCAGCAGCAGCACCGCGGAGCCGGACTCACGCCGGAGAGAGGCCGGAGAGAGTTGGAGAGCTGATTACGCAGGCCTTGGGGTTTCGGTGCCTGTCGTGCCATCGCTAGTTGATCCTTATCGCCGTTCAGTCCAGGCGGTGGTGCGCGGTCAGGTCAGTGTTGTGTGGTGCCGGCGCCTGTGTTTTCCAGCGCCGCTCGTAGATAGGGGGCAGTCGCACTGTCGGCAGTGGCAGCTACCTGCTCGGGGGAACCGGTGGCGACGATACGTCCGCCGTCGGCGCCCGCTCCCGGTCCGAGGTCGATGACGTGGTCGGCCTGGGCGACGACGCGCATGTCGAGTTCGACCATGACGACGGTGTTGTCGGCGTCGACGAGCCCCTGCGCGTGAGCGAGCAGTCTGTCGCTGTCGGACGGGTGGAGCCCAGCAGTGGGCTCGTCGAGGATGTAGAGCGTGTCGCCGCGTTGAGCACGCTGGAGTTCGGATGCCAGCTTGACACGCTGAGCTTCGCCGCCGGACAGCTCGGTGGCGGGTTGTCCGAGTCGCAGGTAACCCAACCCGACCTCGCGTAGGACGGTGAGCGAGCGAAGAACGTCGTTCTCACTGGTGAAGAAGGCGTGGGCTTCGTCGATGCTCATCGCGAGAACGTCGGCGATGTTGCGGTCCCGCCAGGTGATTTCGAGTGTGCTCTGCGTGTAACGAGTGCCGTTGCAGTCCGGGCACGGACTGTAGACGCTGGGCAGGAAAAGCAGCTCGACCATCACGAAGCCTTCACCTTCGCAGGTCGGACAGCGGCCACCGGCGACATTGAAGGAGAACCGCCCCGGTTTGTAGTTCCGTTTCTTGGCCGCAGGTGTTGCGGCGAACAGCTTGCGGATGTGGTCGAACATGCCGGTGTAGGTTGCAACATTGGATCGGGGTGTGCGCCCGATAGGGCGCTGATCGATGGCGACCACCCGACGGAGCCCTCCCAAGGTGCCCTCGATGCGGCCGCGGACCGCGCCCTGATCTCCGGTGAGCAGCAGATCGGTGTCGTCGCGCGGTTCGACGTTGGCATCGGGCGCGGCGGGCCGGCCCAGTTCAGCGTTGATCAACGCTGGTAGAGCCTGGCTGACGAGGCTCGATTTCCCCGAACCGGAGACTCCGGTGACCGCGGTCAAGACCCCGAGAGGGAAAGACACGGTGAGGTCGCGGAGACTGTTGCGCTCGACGCCTTCGACGCGAAGCCACCCGCGGGGGGTACGCCGCTGGCGGCGCACCTGCTCCGACGTGTCGAAGAGATAGCGTGCGGTGACCGAGTCCGGTACGTCGGCCAGCCCGGCGGGTGTTCCACTGTAGAGCACGCGTCCACCGTTCTCGCCGGCACCGGGACCGATATCGACCAGCCAGTCCGCTTCTCGGATGACGGGTAGGGAGTGCTCGACGACGAGGACGCTGTTTCCTCGCTCACGAAGTCCGTGCAGAATTCTCAGCAGCGCCGTCAAGTCGCCGGGGTGCAGTCCCGCCGAAGGTTCGTCGAGGATGTAGGCGACGCCGAACAGCTTCGAGGACAGCTGCGTCGCCAGGCGCAGTCGTTGCAGCTCTCCGCCGGAGAGTGTGGGCGTCGTCCGGTCCAGTGACAGATATCCCAGCCCGAGGTCGATGATGGGTTGGATTCTTTCGAGGAGGTCGTCGAGCAGGCGCCGCGCCGCCACCTGTTTTTCCGCTGACACGTTCGGGGTGCGTCGCACGTCGGGAGCGGCGGTGTGCGCCGATCCTCCCGATGCGACACGTCGTCGCGTGGCCTCGGCTCGTCGGGTTTCGTCGAGAGCTTCTCCTGCCGCCTCGGGTAGCCAGTCGCTGGACACAACAGTGCGCGCGATCTCTGCCAGTCGTGCCAGGGGCAAGGACGCGAACTCGGCGATATCCAGGCCCTCGAAGGTGACCGAGAGCGCCTCCGCCTTGACCCGCTTGCCCTGGCACATCGGGCATACCTCGCTGGTGACGAACTCAGAGACCCGCTTCTTGACGATCGAGCTCTTGGTGTTCGCGAAGGTATCGAGCACGAACCGCCGGGCGCCGACGAAATTGCCCTCGTAACTGGGTTCGGTTCCGGCTTTGATCGCTCGCCGAGTCTGTGCCGGGGTAAATCCCGAGTACACAGGAACGGTGGGGCGGTCCTCGGTGAACAGGATCCAGTCGCGATGTTTCTTCGGCAGCTTCTTCCACGGAGAGTCGACGTCGTATCCCAGTGACACCAGGATGTCGCGAAGGTTGCCACCCGGCCAGCCCGGCGGCCACGAAGCGATCGCGCGCTCCCGGATGCTGAGTGTGGGATCGGGGACCATCTTGTCGACATCGACCTCGTAGACGCGCCCGATGCCATGGCAGGTCGGACATGCGCCCTGCACGGTGTTCGGCGAGAAGTCCTCCGCGTAGAGCATCGGTTGGTCATCTGGGTAAGACCCGGCACGGGAATAGAGCATCCGCACGAGACTGCCCAATGTCGTCACGCTGGCGACATTCGATCGAGCATTACCGATGCCTCGGTGCTGCTGCAGTGCAACCGCCGGTGGCAGTCCCTCGACGACGTCGACATCGGGTACACCGACCTGGTCGATCAGCCGACGGGCATACGGTGCCACCGACTCCAGATAGCGCCGCTGCGATTCCGCGAACAGTGTCCCGAACGCCAGCGAGGATTTCCCCGAGCCGGACACACCGGTGAACACCACCAGACGGTCTCGAGGAACATCGAGATCGACGTCGGCAAGATTGTTCTGCCGAGCTCCCCGCACCACGACACCCTGCCTCCAGCGATCATCGGCCTCGGCGAGATGTTCGGAACGGTTTGTCATGCCGGTGACCATAACGAAGGAAGGGAGCCTTGCGGCAGACCCCACAGCACTCCTGGCACACATCGTCACTCAGTTGACACGCAAGGTCACTGACACGTATCGCCACGTGCGCATACGTTCGAAAGGTCCCCCGGTGGCCACGCCACCACAACCGGGTCCCGAATCGCAGCGTGCAGGGATCCCCCAGGTTAGGAGCGACAGCATGGCAGACAGCAACCGCGCAGTGGTGTTCGAGAGCCCCGGCACCATGAAGGTCGAGAAACTCGACTTCCCCAAGCTGGAGATGCCGAACGGACGAAAAGCGCCCCACGGCGTCATCCTGAAAATCGTCGCTACCAACATTTGCGGCAGCGACCTGCACATTTACCGAGGGTCCTTCCCCGTCCCCCAGGGTATGGTCATGGGCCACGAGATGACCGGAGAGATCATCGAGGTCGGCTCCGACGTGGAGTTCCTCAAAGAAGGCGATCTCGTCTCGGTCCCCTTCAACGTCGCCTGTGGACGATGCCGCAACTGTAAAGCTCGCCGCACAGATGTCTGTGAAACCGTCAATCCTGCAGTCTCCTGCGGCGCATACGGTTTCAATCTCGGCGACTGGGTGGGCGGACAAGCCGAATACCTGTTCGTCCCGTACGCGGACTTCCAACTCCTCCGTTTCCCGGACAAGGACCAGGCCATGGACAAGATCCTCGATCTTGCCCTGCTCTCGGACATCCTTCCCACCGCCTTTCACGGACTCATCGAGGCAGGGGCCAAACCAGGTTCAACGGTGTACATCGCCGGCGCCGGGCCGGTCGGACGCTGCGGCGCAGCAGCAGCACGCCTTCTCGGCGCATCCTGCATCATCGTCGGCGACTACTATCAGGACCGACTCGACCTGGTCAAGAACAACGGCTGCGAGACCATCGACCTGAGCCAGGACATCCCCTTGCCCGACCAGATCGAGGCCATCCTCGGTGAGCGCGAAGTCGATTGTGGCGTCGACTATGTCGGCTCCGAAGCACACGGCATCGGCTCGGAGTCCAATCAGCCTCAGCCGGCAGGTGCCATCAACGACGTCCTCGAAGCCACCCGTGCCGGCGGCGCCACCGGCGTCATCGGCGTCTACGGCCCCGACCCTCTGGCACCGACAAAGGCCGAACAGGAAGGCATCTTCCCGCTCGAATTCGGCAAGGCCTGGATCAAGTCACCGCGCCTGTCCGCGGGGCAGGCACCGATCATGCATTACAACCGCGAGTTGATGATGTCGATCCTGTGGGACCGCATGCCGTATCTGAGCGCAATGCTCAACACCAAGGTCATCGGCCTCGACGAAGCACCCGCCGCCTACGAGACCTTCGATCAGGGGTCATCGAGCAAGTTCATCATCGACCCACACGGAATGATTCCAGCCTGAGCACGATCCAGCACGGAAAGCTCATGGTCTCAGCACAATACAGCACGGAATGCTCACGGCCTGAGCGTTTTGCAGCACGCGTAGATTTCCGGCCCTGTGATCGCCCCCCGACTGGCGGACACAGGGCCGGCTCGCTCTCTCCCCGACCCGCAGGACTTTCCCGCGCGGCTCAGTAAACTCAGTGGTATCCGAAAGGCAGGTGATCCGGCCATGGCTGATGCAGACGAGCCCTCATTGCCACACTTCGAAACGTTGTCGACCTCGCGGGCGCCGGACGACGGTGTCATCGACTACTGGCGAGAGGCCCGGCGCCATGCCTACGTCGACGTCAGCACCGACCCCGCCGACCCCGACTTCTACGGCGATGTCCGTCTCGGCCGATACACGAACTTCACTCTGTCCACGAAACGAGCCACCGCCGAGCAGACACACCGCAATCGCAGCCGAATCGCCCAAGGGCGGGAACAGGACGAGTATCTGTTCGCCACATTCCAGACGCGCGGAAGTTGCGTCATCGAACAGGCCGGACACACTGCAGTAGTCCCGCCAGGATCCATGGTCATCTACGACAGTTCCCTGCCCTTCGCTTTCCGAGCCGATGCACCCTACGAACAGGTCATCGTCAAGGTGCCCGCCGATCGAGCCTTCGCGCTCGCCGGCATCGACCGGACCACGGACATCCTGGCCACGACCATGAGCTGTGCAGGAGCGATGTCCGCCGTCGCAGCCTTTTTCACCCAACTGGCCCAACACCAAGACAGCGATCCCCACGGCGCCGCACAGCTCGAGACTCACGCCTCTTCACTGGCCACATCACTACTGAGTCTCGTCACACCGGTTCGCTCTGCCGCCGAAATACCCGCCTTCCTACGACGAGATCAGGTTCTGGCCTACATCCATGCCCACCTTGCAGACCCCGACCTCGACGCCGAACGCATCGCCACCGCGATGCGACTCTCCCGCCGCAGCCTCTACCGCCTGTTCCAGGGAACCGACCACACAGTCATGGGATATCTCCGCGCAGCGCGCATCCAGTCCGCCCAGCACCTACTACGAAAATACCCTTCCCGGCCCGTCTCCCTCATCGCTCGACAAACAGGATTCTCCGACCCCCGCACCTTCTACCGAGCGTTCCGCGACACCACCGGCATGACACCCAACGAACACCGAGAACGCCTCGATTGACAACGCACTGCACATATCCGCTCTACAGCTCAACGAGGCCGCCGGACGGGTCAACAACGACCGGCTCGGGCGAATCATGGCCCGCATACGACAGGTGGCCAGAAACCTGACCCCAATTGCGAGTCTGAAAACGAAACGCTTCGAACCTCATCATCTGAACACGGGCCGTCCCGACCTGCACTTCATGTCCGGAGTACGGGAAATTCGACAAACCGACGATGTGCACACACAGTGGATCCTCGAAATAGCCGGACAAACACGAGAATTCGACGCCACCATCACCGAACAGCACCCGGACGAACGCATCGCGTGGAAATCGGACGCAGGGTCTATCTCTTTAACGGTGTTTCGGCGGATTTCCATCAGTAAGTTTCCGATCCCGGCCAACGATCGGCGAACGTGATCGCAAACGCGTTCAGAGCGGGCTTCCACCTCGTTATCCATCGTGCCTGGCCCTTGCCTGTCGGGTCGAGCGA
>NZ_JBVHEH010000072.1:0-9384 GCF_055562955.1 Kitasatospora sp. NPDC015121 | reverse complement strand
GACGACGTGCTTCTCCTGCACCAGCTCGGCCAGGTTGCCGGAGTTCAGGCGCTCCCGGCTCAGGTCGTCGAGCCAGATCGCCACGCCTTCTTCGCCGAGGCGGTTCAATGCGTCGCTCATGGGGTCGGGTCCTTTCGTGCGTCCTGCGGGTGGTCGGGGGCGGCGGTCAGCGCCCGGCGGTGAACCGGTAGACCGTGGTGGAGCGGTACTCCTGCCCCGGGCGCAGGACGGTGGAGGGGTAGTCGGGCCGGTTCGGGGAGTCGGGGAAGTGCTGGGTCTCCAGGGCGATGCCGGCATGCGCCCGGTAGGGGCGGCCGGAGCGGCCGGTGACCGTGCCGTCGAAGAGGTTGCCGGTGTAGACCTGGAGTCCGGGTTCGGTGGTGCGGCACTCCAGGCGGCGGCCGCTGGCCGGGTCGGTGAGGACGGCGGCGGTCCGCAGGCCGGTGCCGTCCAGCACCCAGGTGTGGTCGTAGCCGGAGCCGGCCGGGTCGAGCTGCGGGTGGCGCAGGGCGAGCCGGTCGCCGAGGACGTGGGTGTCGCGGAGGTCGAAGGGGGTCCCGGTGACGGGTTCGACCGGGCCGAGCGGGATCAGCTCCGCGTCGACGGGGAGGTAGCCGGAGGCGTCGACGCGCAGCAGGTGGTCGAGGACGGTGCCGCTGCCCTCGCCGGCCAGGTTGAAGTAGGCGTGGTTGGTGAGGTTGACGACGGTGGGCGCGTCGGTGGTGGCCCGGTAGTCGATGGTCAGTTCGCCGTGGGCGTCGAGCAGGTAGCCGACCTCGGCGGTGAGCGCGCCGGGGAAGCCCTGGTCGCCGTCGGGGCTGTGCAGGCGCAGGCGGACGCCGACCCGCTGTTCCTCCTGGACGGCTTCGCCCTCCCACAGGCGGGTGGCGTAGCCGTCGGGGCCGCCGTGCAGGGTGTGCCCGGTGTCCTGGGTGGCGAGGCGGTGGACGGTGCCGTCGAGGGGCAGCCGGCCGCCGGCCACGCGGTTGGCGTAGCGGCCGACGGTGGCGCCGAAGTAGGCGCCGTCGCCGAGCAGGTCGGCGACGTGGGCGCCGCCGAGGACGACGTTGGTGCGGTGCCCGTCCCGGTCGGGTGCGTGCAGGGCTTCGAGGCGGGCGCCGAGGCTGAGCACCTCCGCCGTGACGCCGCCGGGGGCGCCGAACGTCCAGCGGGTGATCCGCCGGCCGTCGGGGAGGGTGGCGGTGTCGGTCTGGGTGATCCTGAGGGGGGCGGGTGCTCCGGACGGCACGGGAGGCTCCGTTCAGCGGGGGCGGGCGGGCTGGCGGACGGGCGGACGGGCGGCTGGGCGGGCGGGCCGGGAAAGCGGACGACGCCCGCGGGCGGACGGGCGTCGTCGTTCCTCGCTGCCGGGGGTCAGAGGCGCTGGGCGAGGCGGTGGTAGGCCTGGTTCCAGCGCAGTTCGCGGGTGAAGGTGCGCATGGTGGTGTCGGCGTCGATGACCACGAGTTCGGTGGCGAGCATCTCGGCGAGGTCGTCGAGCTCCTCGGTGCCGAGGGCGCTGGTGAGCACGGTGTGGTGCGGGGCGCCGGCGGTGAGCCAGGCCTCGGTGGAGGTGCGCAGGTTGGGGCGGGGCTGCCAGACGGCGCGGGCGACGGGCAGGTTGGGGAGCGGTTCGGCCGGGTCGACGACGTCGATCTCGTTGGCGACCAGGCGGAAGCGGTCGCCGAGGTCGGCGAGACCGACGACGACGGCGGGGCCGGGGGCGGCGTCGAAGACGAGGCGGACCGGGTCCTCGCGGCCGCCGATGCCCAGCGGGTGGATCTCGCAGGACGGGGTGGCGGCGGCGATGGTCGGGCAGACCTCCAGCATGTGCGCGCCGAGGATCAACTCCCGTCCGGGCTCCAGGTGGTAGGTGTAGTCCTCCATGAAGGAGGTGCCGCCGGGCAGGCCGGTGGCGGTGGTCTTGAGGGTGCGCAGCAGGACGGAGGTCTTCCAGTCGCCCTCGCCGCCGAAGCCGTAGCCGTCGGCCATCAGGCGCTGCACGGCGAGGCCGGGGAGCTGGCGCAGGCCGCCGAGGTCCTCGAAGTTGGTGGTGAAGGCGCCGAAGCCGCCGGCGGTGAGGAAGCCGCGCAGGCCGAGTTCGATCCGGGCGGCGTAGCGCAGCGCGTCGTGGCGCTCGCCGCCGGCGCGCAGTTCGGGGGCCAGCCGGTAGCGCTCCTCGTACTCCTGGACCAGCTTGTCGACGTCCGCGTCGGCGGCCTGGTCGACGGCGGCGACCAGGTCGTTGACGCCGTAGGTGTTGACGGAGACGCCGAAGCGCAGCTGGGCCTCGACCTTGTCGCCCTCGGTGACGGCGACGTCGCGCATGTTGTCGCCGAAGCGGGCGAGCTTGAGGGTGGCGAGGTCGGCGCGGCCGGCGGCGGCGCGGGACCAGGCGGCGATCCGGCGGGCGACCTCGGGGTCGCTGACGTGGCCGGCGACGGTCTTGCGGGCGACGCCGAGGCGGGACTGGATGTAGCCGAACTCGCGGTCGCCGTGGGCGGCCTGGTTCAGGTTCATGAAGTCCATGTCGATGGTGGCCCACGGCAGGTCGCGGTTGGCCTGGGTGTGCAGGTGCAGCAGCGGCTTGCGCAGCGCGTCGAGGCCGGCGATCCACATCTTGGCCGGGGAGAAGGTGTGCATCCAGGCGATCAGGCCGACGCAGGCGTCGTCGGCGTTGGCCTCCAGGCAGACCCGGCGGATCGCGTCGGCGTCGGTGAGGACGGGCTTCCAGATCAGGCGCACGGGCAGGCCGGTGCGGGCGAGCTGGTTGATGACCTGCCGGGACTGCTCGGCGACCTGCTGGAGGGTGTCGGGGCCGTAGAGGCCCTGGCTCCCGGTGAGGAACCAGATCTCGCGTCCGGTGAATACCTCGGTCACTGGTGGTTCTCCTTCACTGGGCAGCGGGGCGCTGGCCGTAGACGTTCTGGTAGCGGTGGTTGAGGCGGTCGATGTCGTCCTGGGCGATCGGCAGCGGCTCGCCGAGCTGGCGCGAGACGTGCACGGTGCGGGCGACGTCCTCGCACATCACGGCGGCCTTGACGGCGGCGCGGGCGTCCTTGCCGATGGTGAACACGCCGTGGCTCTTCATCAGGACGGCGGGCGAGCGGTGGCCGTCGAGGGTCTCGACGATGCCGCGGCCGATCGAGTCGTCGCCGATCAGCGCGAACGGGCCGACCGGGATCTCGGCGCCGAACTCGTCGGCCATCGCGGTCAGGACGCACGGCACCGGCTCGCCGCGGGCGGCCCAGGCGCTGGCGTAGGTGGAGTGGGTGTGCACCACGCCGCCGACGTCGGGGCGGTGGCGGTAGACGTAGGCGTGCGCGGCGGTGTCGGACGAGGGCGCGTGCCCGCCCTCGACCACGTTGCCGTCCAGGTCGCACAGGATCATGTTGCCGGGCGTCAGCGCGTCGTAGTCGACGCCGCTGGGCTTGATGACCAGCAGGTCCTCGCCGGGGACGCGGGCCGAGACGTTGCCGGCGGTCCACACGACCAGGCCGTAGCGGACCAGCTCCCGGTGCAGGTCGCAGACCTGGCGGCGCAGCGCGTCGATGGTGTCGCTCATGGGGTGTCAGTCCTCGCTGTCGTGGCTCGGGGCGGCGTGGCTCAGCGCGGTGTTGCGGATCGCGCGCAGGCGGTGCAGCAGCAGGTCCTCCCCGGTGCCGAAGTGCTCGTGCAGCAGGCGGTACTCGGCGTACAGGGCGTCGTAGGCGTCGGCGCGGGCCTGGTCGGGCAGGTAGGCGTGGCGCTGGACGCGGCCCATCGCGGCGGCGGCGGCCCGCACGTCCGGGTAGGCGCCGGCGGCGACGGCGGCGTGGATCGCGGAGCCGAGGGCCGGGCCCTGTTCGGAGACGGCCAGCGAGACCGGGCGGCGCAGCACGTCCGCGTAGATCTGCATCAGCAGGGCGTTCTTCTTCAGGCCGCCGGTGACGACGAACTCGGTGACGGGGACGCCGCCGGTCTCCAGGGCTTCGACGATGGTGCGGGTGCCGTAGGCGGTGGCCTCCAGCAGGGCGCGGTAGACGTCCTCGGGGCGGGTGGCCAGGGTGAGTCCGGCGATGACGCCGGAGAGGTGGTGGTCGACCAGGGTGGAGCGGTTGCCGTTCATCCAGTCGAGCGCCACCAGGCCGTGCGCGCCCACGGGTTGCGTCGCGGCCTTGCGGGTGAGCAGCTGGTGCGGGTCCTCGCCGTTGGCCTCGGCCTCGGCGAGGTAGTCGGCGGGCAGGCCCTGGCGCAGCCACCAGGCGAAGATGTCGCCGACCGCGGACTGCCCGGCCTCGTAGCCCCAGGCGCCCTCGGCGATGCCGCCGTCGACGACGCCGCAGATGCCGGGGACGTCGGCCGGGGCGGGGCCGTTGACGACGTGGCAGGTGGAGGTGCCCATGATCGCCAGCAGCTTGCCGTTGTCGACGGCCTGCGCGGCGGGCGCGGCGACGTGCGCGTCGACGTTGCCTGCGGCGACCGCGATGCCCTCGGGCAGGCCGGTCCAGGCGGCGGCCTCGGCGGTCAGCGAGCCGACCCGGGAGCCGAGCGCGGCCAGGCCGTCCGGGTGCTCCAGCCGGGTGCGGGCGAAGTCGGCGAAGTCGGGGTGCAGGGCGGCCAGGTACTCCTCGGACGGGTAGGCCCCGTCCTGGAAGACGCCCTTGTAGCCGGCGGTGCAGGTGTTGCGGGACTCCGCGCCGGTGAGCTGCCAGACGATCCAGTCGGCGGCCTCGATCCAGCGCTCGCACGCGGCGTAGACCTCCGGGTCCTCCTCCAGCAGTTGGAGCGCCTTGGCGTACTGCCACTCGGCGGAGATCTTGCCGCCGTAGCGGTGGATCCACTTCTCGCCCCGGGCGTGCGCGAGCGCGTTGATCCGGTCGGCCTGGCCCTGCGCGGCGTGGTGCTTCCACAGCTTGGGCCAGGCGTGCGGGCGCCCGGCCCAGGCGGGCAGCTCGGCCAGCGGGGTGCCGTCGGCCAGGGTCGGCAGCACGGTGCAGGCGGTGAAGTCGGTGGCGATGCCGGTCACGGCGGCCGGGTCGACGCCGGCGGCGGCCAGCGCGGCGGGGACGGCGGTGCGCAGCACCTCGCGCCAGTCCTCGGGGTGCTGCAGCGCCCAGTCGGGGGGCAGGCGGCGGCCGGTGCCGGGCAGGCGGTCCTCGATGACGGCGTGCGGGTAGGCGTGCACGGCGCTGCCGAGCTCCTCGCCGTCGCTGGTGCGGACCACGACCGCGCGCCCCGACAGGGTGCCGAAGTCCACGCCGACGACGTAGCCCTCCGGCTCGTTCGCCCGGTCGTGGTGGGAAGTCAAGCTCACTGTCTCTTCCTTGGCATGGGGTGGGGCGTGGGGGTGGACTGTGGCGGCCGCCGGCGCTCTCCGCGCCGTTGCGGGCCGGCGGCCGGCCGGTGTCCCGTCCTCGCCTGTTGGGAGGGCGCGGACGGAACCCGCGCGGGCCGCCCGGCGAGAAGCGGGCGGGCCGGTCGGCCCGGCGGGGTTCGGGGGCGGTGCCCGCGGGCCCTGCGGCGCAGGCGGCGGGGCCCGGCGGTCAGCGCCGGCGGGCGGTGCTCAGGCGCTGCAGGACGATGAAGACGAACAGCAGGGCGCCGATCACGATCCGGGTCCACCAGGAGCTGAGGGTGCCCTGGAAGCTGATCACGGTCTGGATCAGGCCGAGCACCAGCACGCCGAGCAGGGTGCCCAGCAGGTAGCCGGAGCCGCCGGTCAGCAGGGTGCCGCCGATGACGACCGCGGCGATCGCGTCGAGTTCCAGGCCGACCGCGTGCAGGCCGTAGCCGGACAGCATGTAGAAGGTCAGCAGGACGCCGCCGAGCGCGGAGCAGAAGCCGCTGATCGCGTAGACGGCGGTCTTGGTGCGCCGCACCGGCAGGCCCATCAGCAGGGCGGACTGCTCGCTGCCGCCGAGCGCGTACACGTTGCGGCCGAGCCGGGTGTAGTGCAGGACCACGAAGCCGGCGGCGACCACCAGCAGGGCGATCAGCGCGCTGGGCGAGACGAACAGGTCGCCGAGCGGGATCCGGGTCTGCGCCATCGCGGTGTACTGCGGGTCGGTGATGGAGATCGACTCGACGCTGATGGTGTAGCACAGGCCGCGGGCCAGGAACATGCCGGCCAGGGTGACGATGAACGGCTGGATCTCGAAGGTGTGGATGATCCAGCCCATCAGCCAGCCGCCGGCGGTGCCCGTCAGCAGGACCAGCGGGATGACCAGCAGCGGCGGCCAGCCGTGCTGTTCGACCAGCCAGGCGGAGACCATGGTGGACAGCGCCACCACCGCGCCGACCGACAGGTCGATGCCGCCGGTGAGCACGACGAAGGTCATGCCGACCGCGACGACCAGCAGGAAGGCGTTGTCGATCAGCAGGTTGAGCACGACCTGGCCGGAGAAGAAGCCCTCGTACTGCGCCGAGCCGACGCTGAACATCGACACCAGCAGGACCGCGGTGACCAGCAGCGGGATCTGCCCGCGCAGGCGGGTCAGCAGGGCGTGGGCGTTCATGCGCCGACCTCCCGGTTGGTGGGGGCCGCGGCGTGCGACCGGGTGGGGCGCCGGGTGCGGGTGCCGCGGGCGGCGAGCTTGGCGCGGAAGGCGGGCGACTGGATCAGGCAGACCGCGATCACCACGAACGCCTTGAACACCAGGGTGGTCTCCGGCGGGATGCCGATGGTGTAGACGGTGGTGGAGAGGGTCTGGATGATGAGCGCGCCCAGGACGGTGCCGCCGATGGAGAACCGTCCGCCGTTCAGCGAGGTCCCGCCGAGCACGACCGCGAGGATGGCGTCGAGTTCGATCCACAGTCCGGCGTTGTTGCCGTCGGCGGCCGAGACGTTGGAGGAGACCATCAGCCCGGCCAGCGCCGCGCACAGCGCGCTGAACACGTACACCAGGGCGACCAGGCGCATCGCCCGGATGCCGACCAGCCGGCTGGCCACCGGGTTGCCGCCGACGGACTCCAGCAGCAGGCCGAGCGCGGTGGAGCGGGTCAGCAGCACGGTGGCGAGCACCACCAGGGCGCTGAGCAGGATCGCGAACGGCATGGTCAGCCAGTAGCCGCCGCCGATCAGCTTGTACGGGTCGCTGGTGACGGTGATGATCTGGCCGTCGGTGATCAGCTGGGCCACGCCGCGGCCGGCGACCATCAGGATCAGGGTGGCGATGATCGGTTGGACCCCGGCCCGGGCGACCAGCAGCCCGTTGACCGCGCCGAGCAGCACGGCGGTGCCCAGCGCGATGCCGATCGCGCCCAGCACGGTGGCGAGGCTGCCCGGGTCGGCGGACTCGCTGATGTGCAGGCAGGCCAGGGCGCCGGAGATCGCGACGGTGGAGCCGACCGAGAGGTCGATGCCGCCGGTGGCGATCACCAGGGTCATGCCGAGGGAGACCAGGATCAGCGGGGCGCCGAAGTGCAGGATGTCGATCAGCGAGCCGTAGAGGTGGCCGCCCTGGAGCCGGACGGCGAAGAAGTCGGGGGTGAAGGCGAGGTTGGCGACCAGGAGCACCGCCAGCACCGCGGCCGGCCAGAACAGCCGGGAGCGGACCACCGCCTTCACCGGGCTCGCCGCTGTTGCCGTACTCATGCGCCCACCTCGCTGCGCTCGGCGGAGGCATTCGCCCACGCGCACCTGTCCATGACTCGCTCGCTCCGCTCACTCATGCGTGCGCTCCGCTCGCGATGGTGGCCATGACGCGCTCGGGGGTGAGCCCGCCGTCGTTGTCGAGCTGGGCGACCATCCGGTGGTCGCGCAGCACGCCGACCCGGTGGCTGAGCCGCAGCACTTCCTCCAGTTCGGCGGAGATGAACAGCACCGCCATGCCGTCCTCGGCGAGGTTCGCCACCAGCTTCTGGATCTCGGCCTTGGCGCCGATGTCGATGCCGCGGGTGGGCTCGTCCAGGATCAGCAGCTTGGGGTCGGTGATCAGCCAGCGAGCCAGCAGCACCTTCTGCTGGTTGCCGCCGCTGAGGTTGCGCACCAGCGCCTCGGGGTTGGCGGGGCGGATGTCCAGGGCGCGGATCCACTTCAGCGCGTAGGCGTCCTGGGCGGTGCGCGACAGCGGGCGGATCCAGCCCCGGGAGGCCTGGAGCGCGAGGACGATGTTCTCCCGGACGGTCAGTTCGCCGACCAGGCCCTCGGTCTTGCGGTTCTCCGAGCAGAACGCGATGCCGCGGGCGATCGCGTCGCGCGGGCCGCGCAGCGCGGTGACCGCGCCCTCGATCCGCAGCGTGCCGCCGTCGCTCTGGTCGGCGCCGAACAGCAGCCGGGCGGCCTCGGTCCGGCCGGAGCCGAGCAGCCCGGCCAGGCCGATCACTTCGCCGGGCCGGATGTCGAGGTCGTACGGTTCGACGGCGCCGCGCCGGGTGAGCCGGTCGGCCTGCAGGAACGCCGGGCCGGTGGGCGCGGCGCGTTCGCGGCGCTTGCCGCCGCCGAGCTGGTCGAGTCCGGCGAGTTCGGCGCCGATCATCCGGGAGACGAGTTCGACCTGGTTCAGCTCGCTGGTGAGGTACTCGCCCTCCAGCCGGCCGTTGCGCAGCACGGTCATCCGGTCGCAGATCTCGTAGACCTGGTCGAGGAAGTGCGAGACGAACAGGATCGCCACGCCCTGGTCGCGCAGCCGCCGCATGACGGCGAAGAGCTGGCGGACCTCGTCGCGGTCCAGGCTGGAGGTCGGCTCGTCCAGGATCAGCACCTTGGCGGAGACGTCGACCGCGCGGACGATCGCCACCAGCTGCTGGACGGCGATGGAGTAGCTGTTCAGCGGCGCGCTGACGTCGACGTCCAGGTCGAGTTCGCGGACCAGTTCGGCGGCCCGGCGGCGCATCGCCGCCCAGTCGATCAGGCCGAACCGGCGGGGTTCGCGTCCGATGAAGATGTTCTCCGCGACCGACAGGTTCGGGCAGAGGTTCACCTCCTGGTAGACCGTGCTGACGCCGGCCTGCTGGGCCTGCAGCGGCCCGGTGATCCGGACCCGCTCGCCGGCCAGCACCACCTCGCCGCCGTCGGACTGGTAGACGCCGGTGAGCACCTTGATCAGGGTGGACTTCCCGGCGCCGTTCTCCCCCATCAGGGCGTGCACCTCGCCGGGGAAGAGCCGGAAGTCGACCCCGTCCAGCGCCACCACCCCGGGGAACTCCTTGCGGATCCCCCGGACTTCCAGGACCGGTTGCTGCCGCACCCCGGTTCTCCTCTCGTGTCTCCCGGGCCGGGCCGCCCGCTGGCGGCCCGGCCCGGCCGGGGGGGGGGGGGCCCCGGGGGGGGGCCCCCCCCGGGGGGGGGGGGGGGGGGGGGGGGGGGGGGGGGCCGGGGGGGGCGGGCGGGGGGGGGGGGGGGGGGGGGCCGGGGCGGGGTCGGGTACGAGCCCGTGGCATGGTCCATCGGCTGATCATCGG
>NZ_JBVHEH010000071.1:0-9418 GCF_055562955.1 Kitasatospora sp. NPDC015121 | reverse complement strand
GTGAATCCGAGTATTCAGTCGACGATTGCGCCGGGCACGATCACGACGATTCCGTTGGGGAAGAAGGATCTCGAGTCGTCGAAGGCGTCGATCACGGCAGAAAACGTGCACGTGAAGGTTGATGCGTGCATGGGGCCGGTGACGATCCGCTCCTACGCACAACTCGCCGTCTCAACTGCAACCTCGGACAATAGCCTGTTCGTGTATTCCGATCCGACCTGGCTCTAACCCCGAGCAGCCGTCGTCAGCGCTGCATTCTCAACCCACTCTGCGCAGGCCACCATGCCCTCGCACACCCCGTCACACGAGGCCCGAGTCACGGGTTTGCCCATCAATCAGCATCACGGGAGAAGTTCATGAAGATTCGTACCTTGGCCACAGCCGGAGCGCTTACCGCAGGTATCGCCCTCGTCGGTGTTATCGGCGGGGGCGTGGCATCGGCTGCTACCCCGATCGTGCAGCCGGAGCAGGGTCGGATCGGGCTTTCGCTCTCGAATGCGGAGACCGCAGCACTGGCGGCGAGCCCGATCCCCGATGCAATCGCGAACATTGTTCCCGGCTCGCAACGTTGGGTTGGCCGGGCTCCGGGTTCGGTCATCACCAACGTCGATGGCAGGGCAAGCGCCCCCGATCGGGTCGTGATCGCCGAAGCTGCGGCGCATCCGGGTGGCTACGTCAACATCTACGTGTCCGACCCGAACAGCCCCGTCACCGGGGGCTACATCGTGCAGACCTACCAGCACTGGAACTGAACTAGGGCCGGTAACTCCGGCCCCTGACTGCTGCCGCCGATCTCGTTGTTTCACTTCACCTATCCGCCGTTTGGAGTTTCTGTCATGACCATCCGCAACGCTGAACACGCTCGGTCCCGCCCGATGACGGAGCCGCCGGCCACAGTGCACAGTGGTCAAAGTGCGGACGTCGACGACTGGGACCCCGACAGTGAGCTGAGCGAAACATCGAAGGCCGTGATCGCCACCGTCTTCGGTCTCGCATTGTTGATTGCGGCGTTCGCGGTGATCGGACGTCTCGGTGGGTGGGCCGCTGATTATGGGACGATTCTGGTGTATCTGGCGTTCTTTCTGTGGATGTCGATCGCGGGCCGGGTGTTCTGGTGGGGCGCGGACAAGCTCATCGCCGAGGCGCGGAAGAAGTCGAACACGGGTGATCGCCGGTGAAGTCCGTGCTGAAGCTGCGCAGGTCCATCGCGGGAGTACTTGCCACCGGAGCGCTGATGACTGGAGTAGCTGGAGCCGTCGGTGCGGGAATCGCACTGATCGCCGCACCTGCGACTGCGGGACCAGCGGAGGACTGTGCGGCGGTGCGGGCACGTGATCATCAGATCTACCTGAATCTGATCGCGTCACTGCCTCCTGGTTCTCCGATCCCGCCTGAGTACATCAACCCGTGCCTGACCGCACCCACCACCACCCCGACGGCCGCCCCGACAACCACCGTCGGACTACCGGGTGCACAGGCTCCGGGCGGTGGCCCGAACGTCGGAGCGAACGCTCCGACGAACTTCCCCACCTACAATGGCACCCCCATTGTTCCCGTGCCAGGTGCGGCGCAACCGGAACAGCCTGGACAACCGAATAGCCCGACACCATCGAGCATCGAGAACCCTGCAGGGATCCCGGTTCCGACGACCACCAGCGGGCCTGCACCGACCACATCGCAACCCGCTGGATCGACCGCACCCGCATCGACCACTGATCGTGGTCCCGGACCAGTGCCCGCGTCGACGCCGAATAGTGCTCCCGGGCAATCGGAATCAACTCCGAATGTCACGACCTCGGGGCTCGACAAAGGCGACGGCCGTGACCGTTACCTCGAACTCGTGTTGGTCGGTGCCGCTGCGTTCACTGCCGGCGGGATCGGGGTACGTGGGCGTCGTTCACCGTTCGGCCCACGCATACCGTTGCGTGGGCGTACGCCGGAATCGATCCTCTTCCAGACAGTCGGTACCCTCGCCTCACCGCTCATGGCGTATGCGAAGGGTGGCCAGTCGAAGATCACGGTCACCGAACCGGGCGGGGGACGTCGTACGTTCTTCCTCATCCACGACGCGACGTCCTCACACGAAGCGGAAATCCCCGTCGAGGTTCCGCCCGGCGGGCATATGAGCGTTGATCCGGACGGCTCAGTCACCGTCTTCGACGCGGACGGAAACCCCGTCTCGGTGGTGGCAGCTCCGTGGGCGTATGACGCCAACGGCAATCCTGTTCCGACTGACTACGAAGTGCGCGACGGCCGCCTGATTCAGACGGTGTACGCCGACGAAGCGACCGCCTATCCGATTTTGGCTGATCCGCCGGAAAAGAAGGCGAAGGCACCCACCTCTGTCGCTTCGAAACAAGTCCAGAAGAATACGAACACCGCCGCACCCAAGCCGAATTCGATGACCTCCCGCACGAGCGCGCAGAAACCGCAAAACAGTGGAAACACGAATTCGGGCAACACTTCCGGTGGGAACACGTCGGCACCGAACTCGATGACCCAGCGCACCAGCGCGAAGAAGCCGCCCGTCAGCGCGGAGCAGCAAGCGACCAACCAACTCGCTGCAGCGCACGGCGAGGTCCCTTCGGGTACAGACACTTCGGGTGCGCCGAACTCGATGACTTCGCGCGCGAGTCCGCAGAACAGTGGGAACACGAATGCGGGCGACACCACTGGCGGGAATACGTCGGCACCGAATTCGATGACAGCGCGCACGACACCTCAAAAGCCATCCGTCAGCGCGGAGCAGCAAGCGGCCAACCAACTCGCTGCAGCGCACGGCGACGTCCCGGACGGTTTCACCGGCAATGTCCCGATCAAACCCGGCACCACCGGCGATGGGGCACCGAATTCGATGACTCCCCGAACGTCACCGCAGGGCAAGCCATCGACCGACGAGAATTGGACTACTCAATTCGGTCCACTCAACGTGATCGGTGGAATTGTTGATACCCCGGGGCAAATGGCAGAACGAGCCACTGCGACGCGAGCGCCGAACGTGTCGACGACACGCGCCGTGTGGCAAGGGGCAGTGAATGGTGTGAAGGGCCTCGCGAAACCGATCCCTGCGCTTGGGTGGATCGTCACAGGAGCAGCGATAGCCTCCGATCTCACATCAGAAAACGGACCTAGTGTCGCCGAATCGGTCGCCACCAACGTGGGAGGAACCGTCGCAGCGGCAGCTGTCGGTGGCGCAGTGCTTGCTGTCAGTGCCGCCCCCGTGGTGGTCGCGGTCGCCGTTGGTGTGGCAGCTGGCTATGCTGCGGCGTGGGCGATATCGAAGTTCTGGGACTAGATGACGAGCTCGGATAGAAGCAAAGGTAGTTCGATGACTTCGAGGACGGAACTTACACGCACCCTCCATGCTCAATGGACCCAGAAACGCGGCGAGCTGGGCTTCCTCGCGTTCATTGTCAGTGTCGTTGTCTTCGCAATCAGTGCGATCGTGATGTACGAGGCGTCCTCGAATGCGGTTTTCGGATTGGGGGCATTTGCTGCGGCATGCGGCGCTGTGTGCTGCATTTCGCTAGTGACGTTTGTGGCCCTTCCTCCTAAACCCGCGACGAACTCTGAAGAAATAGGTCAAGGCCGCACTTTCACCATGACCGCCGCAACTCGGTGGGCATCGGCGTTGTGGTTGTGGTCGGCGTTGGTCTCCTGTGCTCTGTCTTTCGTCGGTGTCGGTCTTAACTATGCGACCAAATCCGGAGGTAGCTCGTTCAATTCGAATTGGTGGTTGGTGCTCGGCGCTTTATCGATCGGTGCCAGCATTCTCTCTCCCCTGAGGTACGTCGGACGGTTTCGTATCGATATTGACGGCGATGGCATGCGGATGGAACTCGGCCGCGCTTACAGCGGATATCTGCGTTGGTCCGATATTGACAAGATCGAAACCTCCGCCCGCGGGCGCTACGCACTCGACCTCGTGCTCAAGCCAGGTGTCCGTGTCGAGAACACCTCGCACGGATCGTCGCTCTACCGGGTAGGACCGGGAATCATCACCGAAGCCTCGCCCTTTCAAGACGGCTACCTACGCCTCGAATGCGGAGGATGGACGGGTGAGACGAGCGCACTCCCGGAGGAAATCGTGCACCACGTGATCACAGAAGACACCACCGAGCAGAAAGCGGCCTCATGAAGAATCCGGACATGATTGCGCTCGCCGTACTCGGCGCAATAGCAGTTCCCGCAGTGCTGTTCATGGTCTTCTCCGAGTCCGCGTTCGTTTTCGGAGCGTCAATCGCCGCCATTGTCTTCATTGCCGCTCGCGTCGTGCAGATCCTCTTCCAACGATGGCGTCGACAACAACGTCGGGCAGCGTGAGCAACATATCCTGTTCGACGGCCGCTCGGGATTCAGAACCTGGACACGGCAAGAGCCAACAGCTTCCCGCTGTCGCGCTCCTCGGTCTTTGGTTCCAACAGAATCGTCCTGCATGCCGACAACACATCTCCCTACAAGCGACATCATGACCACCGTTTGTGGAATTTGTGCAATCACTGCAGGGGCTGTGGCGATGATCGTATCCACGCCTTACATGATGTACCGCAGTCATGCGAGAGCGATCTACTGGAGTTCGTCGATCCTGACCATCGTTTTCGCCTGGCTCACAGCCCCACAGCGGTCGATTCTCGGACCTGTTCTGTTGTGCGGTTTCGCTGCTGTGTTCGTGGCGTGGTGGTGGACCCCCTTCCTCACGCGAAGGCATCCCACCGGATTCAACGATGTTTTCGGTGCTTGGCTGACACGGGCGCTCTACCGCGAGCAGAAGGATGCACCTCCGGTAAACAGGTACGACAAACTGCACTACAAAGACACTGACCGCCAAGCACGAGATACCGATTCTGACGGAAATCAGGTCAACACCTGAGCCGGCGCGTAGAGCGCTTTGACGTGATGTCCTCAATACGACCCTCGCGCGTACCCGAACAGCTTGTAGCGGGATGCCATGGGAAACAGTACTTTCCACATGGCGGCGTACACCTGCCCGGATGGCGCAAGCTGTACAGCAACCAGGATGACCGGTGGCTCGAAATAGCTCTTCGCGCAGCCCAAGTGGTCCAGTAGCGGTCAGCGCCATCCCGAGCGGTAGCCCTCTTCACCTCAACTCTGCAGGTCATCCCATTTTTCGAGCATCCGCCTCGTCTGGACAGTTAAGTTTGAATGCCATCCACTTGCCTCCGCAGATGCCCCTCACTTGTTCATACAGGTGAGGGGCTTTTTCGTGTCCGATCGTGCCAAGATCGCCGTCGACGAGGTCCGCGTCGGCGTAGAGCGACGTCGCTGCAGTTCCTTCGAGAGCTGGATCCAACCTTTGACAGCGGGATGATCGTTCTTGTCGGGGACTTCCCGCAATCTCGCAACCACTCCACCGCCCCAGTTCCGTCCGAAATGAATGACTATCGATGCCCCCAAAAATGGACTCAGGCCGCGTTACGTATTCACCGAATCTCTGATTCCGGTGCGTTCCACGTGTCGCAGGAGCTGAGTCCCTCCTGCATCCCTCGGTTGAACCACATTCTGTTGTTGGCCTGACTCGGGTGGGTGTCTTCGGGGTCTTCGCCGGGGATGTCGATGGCGTCTTCTTGTACTGACAGTTCGGCGAGGTAGGGCAGGATGAGATTGGCGCTGACGCCGGACAGGCATTCAGCTTGAGCTTCCAGGCGTTTGGTCATCAACATCACCTCGCGGTGATCGTTTTCCCGCGCGGCCAATGACGACAGCTGCGATTCGATCCCCATCGCCTCCTGAAGGTGATGTCCGTATTCGTGGGTGGCGACTCTGACGAGGTCGAGTTCGTTGAAACTGTCGTACGTCCAGATGCGGATGGTCTGGGTTCTGGGGCAGTAGAAACTGATCCCATAGACGTCTGCGCCTTCTCCGCAGAGGATGGGTGCATCGTCGCCTTCGAGGCGCATGTCGACGTGAGGTGTCACGAGGTTGCCGCCTCTGAATTCTCTGTCGACAGCGGGGCTCCACATCTCGTCCAGGCAGGCCATCACCCCCTCCGCATACCTCTTTTGACGGGTGATGTCGCCGCGCCAATCGACTGGCGTGCAGTCGATCTCCGGGAACTGCATATCCGTGTCGGTCAATCGTTGGCTGGTTTCGGCGACCGCTTCATATGACGGCAGCACCCGTTACACCACGGAGGCGGCGAGATTGACCCCGACCACCAGGACGGCGACCAGCCCGACCGCGGTGGCGGTCACGATGATCGCTATCTCTTTTCGAGTCCAGCTCATTCGTTCGCCTCAGGGGTCGGTTGTGGATGCGTTATTACGCAGCGGCACAGGGAATTCCCGCACACATCGGTGCCCGATTGCAGTCCTCGCAAAAGTCGTCCGGGATAACGTCGCCTGTTCAACACTCGGCGGCGAACGTGGCCACGGGAAACGAAAAATACTCCGCCCCGCCACAGGAAGAGCGAAGCATCAATTCGACGGCGGAGGGTATTACCAGTTCTGAATGAAGAAGAACTGCTGTGAACCCCTCGCCGGGTTGAGTACGCCGAGAGAAATTTCTCCACCACGGGAGGCTGCTTCGTTGGCGAACTGGTCGAGACGTCCCCAGACGACGTTGGGGCCGCTCTCGAAGCGCGATCCTGGTGCGAGGCGCACGCCGATCTGGGTGGAGTTAGTGATGCTTTCGATCGCAGCGCCGGCATTGAGCTGGCCGAACAATGCCGTCTCACCCTGGTTCAGCTGCACGCCGATGCGCCCGTTGTCGGCGATCGGAGTAACAGCTGATGCTGCGCCCGCGCCGCTGAGTGCGATGGCTGCGATACCGGCAGGTATCAATGCGGCCGCGGTAATCATCTTGCGTAGGTGCGTCATTCGGCTTCTCCCTCGTCGGTGGCCCACTCGAGTTGCGCCTCCACGGGCCACTTTGTCTGATTCTTCCGGTAACAGTCAACGCCATGTCGCAAACAATGAGCAATCCACTGGGTTGGTTTGAGATGCAGCTCACTACTGGAAATCCGTTGAAAAATAAACTGTTTCAGTGAAACTGCTGGTCGAGATCGTGAATGCCAGAGAAGCGCGCGGGCTGTCGTTACGTTTCCGTTACTGCTCGGTCTGGCTGCGAGAAGGACACGCACTCGGTCACCCAGAAACGCTGCGGCACAGGAATTGTCAGAGCAAGAACCCGCGCAGAGGGTCCTCCGCAGTTGAGCGCCACTGTCAAGCGGTCTTTCATTCTTCGAGGGCGCGCTGCTTCGGCAGTGGGCTCTCGACTGTCAGAACCGCACGGTGAATACCACGTGGCGACGCTCTCGGGCCGCGCGCTGCAAAAAGTCCGCCACTTCCTGAAGCCAGCCCCAGGCGTACCCGCGCTCGTCGGAACCGTACTCCGGGTTGCGGTCGTCGAGCGGCATCGCGTCGTAGCGCACGCCGAACTCGGATTCGGTGATTTCCGCCAGGTACGAGGAGACTTCGGCGACCCGATCGGGTGCCAGGTAGGTGACGAGTTGGTCGTCGGTGTCGGTGTTGAGGTCGTCGTCCCCCAAGATCACGCCGTAGGCCGGCCAGTTCTCGGACACGCGCTCGTACCCCGTGCTGGAGAGGGCGCACAGGATCGGATCCCACGCCTTGTCCGTGTCGCACGAGAACTCGGATCGGCCCGTCTCCTCGATGTCCTCGACCACTGCGCCGAGTTTGTCGTCGTCGCCGCGTGCGTCCAGAAGTTCCGCTGCCACGCTGTCTGACAGCGCGAAATGCACCCCAAGTTCCATGGCGTGATGCTAACGGCTGACCTTGCCGGCGTCCCCGTCCTCACAACAAGGCGAATCGCCTCAGGTAACGATCCTGCTCTAACTCCGACCGAAGTTACCCATGGTGGGCCGGCTGTCATACATACTGCATCGGTGATTCCGACAAAACGGACCGGCCTTTCTGTTGTGTCGCTGGTGATCCTCGTCGTCGCGGGGTTGCTGGTCGCAGCCCCTGCCAGCAGCGCAGCGCCGCCGCCTGACTGGAAATACACAATGGTGGCGTTCAGTAATGCCAGCGACCGTGACATGGATGTCTACGAGTCGGCTGACGGCACCGGCTTTCAACTCGTCCAGCAGTCGGCGTACAGGCCGCCGTCTGGGCTCGTGCGTGATCCGAGCATCTTCCGGAACACAGACGGGTTGTATTACCTCACCTACACGACGGGTGGTGGGGCGAACATCGGTTTCGCACGCAGCAGCGACCGCATCAATTGGACACCGCTGGGGAACTATCCGGTTCCGTTTTGCTGCGCCTTGATGCCTGGTACGGGAGATGGCACCGGTTCTGCGAGCCCGCCGGGCTTCTCGGGTTCGGCTGGTTTCAGCGACGGGCCGTCGCTGTCACCATTCGTCACCAAGGCCTGGGCGCCTGAATGGTTTGTGGACGGCGATCGTGTCAACGTCATCCTGTCGATGTCGACCGGTGGAGGATTTGTGCCGTATCTGATGACGGCGTTGGAACCGTCGCTCCGGTTGTGGAGCCCGCCTGTTCCGCTCGCCGGGATCGGTGCGGACCACATCGACACCACCGTGGTCAAAGTCGGATCGACCTATCATGCGTTCACCAAGAACGAGACGAGGAAGGTCGTCGAGCATGCGGTCGCTCCTTCGGTGACGGGACCTTATTCGTTTGTGCCGCCAGGGAATTGGGGTTCGCTTGTCGAAGGTCCGGCCGTAGTTCAGTTGCCGAGCGGCGACTGGCGGATCTATCTCGACGCCTATACCGAAGGTAAGTATCTCTACTCCGACAGCACGGACGGGCTGAATACCTGGTCGCCTGTGCAAGAGGTTCCTGGGGTGTCCGGGACTGCACGGCATCTCGGCATCATGAGAGAACCGGCATAACTTTCGACTCCGAGTTGGTAGGGCTCTGATCAAGGACTGCGGTCTTGGTCAGAGCCCTTTCTCGTACATGCGTACTACTTCTGCGCGTCGTCTGCACGTATCAGTGATTGACAAGCTAACGGTGCGACGCAAGTGGGTCTTGCAAGTGCGCGCCGACCACGAAGTGAACATCTCCGCGTGAACCATGCAGAGTTGCGCTCCTAGGCCCCGCTCAGGTGTCTTGATTGCGATCGATTGCCAAGTAGTGCCTGTTGGTTGCATATTCAAGTACGTGCACTGGCTTGATGTCCGCACTTTCGGCCTTCAACTGCCCTGAGGCCCACGAAACGTGGGTTCAGTTCGGTTTGCCACACCGTTTCTGAGAGTTCTTCTTACCTTCAAACCGTGACCTTGCTCATAGTGGGACCTAGGTCCTTTTTGCTGATGATAAGCCTGTCGATATATATCTGTTACCGAAAGTTCACCCTCAATCCAAGATGGCGGAGTCGGCGCGCTGGCGGGCAAACAGGACGATTGGTACCGTCCGGTAACTAATTCAGTTAGTTGTCGGCTACCGCTCTGGTTGCTGTGTCACGTGGAGGA
>NZ_JBVHEH010000070.1:0-10876 GCF_055562955.1 Kitasatospora sp. NPDC015121 | reverse complement strand
GGCTCCATACCTACAATCACCACCGCGGACACACCGCACTCGCAGGCAAACCACCCGCCAGCCGCGTAACCAACCTCACGGGTCAGTACATCTAGACCTCGCGCAGGGCCGCCAGCGAGGCCAGCGCCAGGGCGGCGGTCCGCTCGGTGGTGGGACGGTGCGGGGCGCCGGACTCCAGGGCGGTGACGGCGGCGTCGACCAGGCCCTGGAGCAGTCGGGCGGTGCGCAGCGGCGTCCGGTCGCCGAGGTCGGTGAGGGCGGTGACCAGTGGGGACAGCAGGCGGCGGTGCGCCTCCTCGGCGGCTTCGCGCAGGGCCGCCGCGTCCCGGTCGCCGGCCGGGGCGGCGGCCAGCGCGCGGGCGATCCGGTGCTCGCCGTCGCGCACCAGCTCGCACCGGGCCCGGACGTACGCGGCGACCCGCTGCGCGGGGTCGGCGGTGGCGGCGGTCCGCTCCGTCCATGCCCGGGTCGACTCGTGCACGACGGCGGCCAGCAGCGCGGACCGGTTCGCGAAGTGCCGGTACGCGCTGGTGCGGGCCAGGCCGGCGCGCCGGGCGACGGCGGTGAGGGTGACGGCGGCGGTGTCGCCCTCGGACACCAGCAGCGCGCGGGCGGCCGCGACCAGCGCCCGGCGCTGTCGGGTGCGGTCGTCGGCGGCGGGGGCGGCACTGGTCTTCGGCACCGGCCCAGTCTAGGAGCCGCCGGCCCGGGGGAGTCCGGCCCGGCGGACCGCCGCCCCCGCGCTGCTGGTCCCGCCCGCGCGCCTACCGCGCCGCGCTGTTGCGCTCCGCGGACCGCTCGCTGCGCGAGGCGTCCAGCATGGCGACGCGGTCGACGACCTTGACCCGCTCGCGGCCCTCGGCCGCGCCGAGGGCCTTCTCGTGGGCGTCGAGGTGGTGCCAGCCCTCCCAGGTGGTGAAGTCGACGCCCCGGCCGCGGAGGAAGTCGACGACGGCGTCCTCGGCGGGTTCGGCGGCGGGGCGGAGCAGGCCGGCGGCGTGGTCGGCGACCAGGCAGGCGATCGTCTCGTTGGCGTCGCCCTTGGTGTGGCCGATCAGGCCGACGGGGCCGCGCTTGACCCAGCCGGTGACGTACACGGAGGGCAGGTGGGCGCCGTTCTCCTGGACGCGGCCGGCCTCGTGCGGGACGGTCGCGCTGAGGGGGTCGAAGGGCAGCTTGGCGAGTTCGTCGGAGCGGTAGCCGACCGCCCGGTAGACGGCCTGGACGGGCCACTCGCGGAAGGTGCCGGTGCCGACCGTGTTGCCGGTGCCGTCGAGTGCGGTGCGCTCGGTGCGCAGCGCGACGACCCTGCCGTCGGCGCCGAGCACCTCGACCGGGTTCTCGAAGAAGTGCAGGTGGATGCGGTGCGGTCGGTCGCCGACGTCGCGGATGGCCCAGTTCTCCAGGGTGGAGGCGACCATGTCGGCCTGCTTGTTGGCGCGCCGGGTGGCGATCGAGGCGTCGTCGTAGTCGATGTCCTCGGGGTCGACGACGACCTCGATGGTGGGGGAGTGGTCGAGTTCGCGTAGCTCCATCGGCGAGAACTTGGCCTGCGCGGGGCCGCGCCGCCCGAACACGTGCACCTCGACGGCGCGGTTCGCGGCCAGGCCCTCGTGGACGTTCGGCGGGATCTCGGTGGGCAGCAGCTCGTCCGCGGTCTTGGCGAGGACGCGGGCGACGTCCAGCGCGACGTTGCCGACGCCGAGGACGGCGACCTGCTCGGCCTCCAGCGGCCACGTGCGCGGCACCTCGGGGTGGCCGTCGTACCAGGAGACGAAGTCGGCGGCGCCGTACGAGCCGTCCAGCTCGATGCCGGGGATGTCCATGTCGCGGTCGGCCTCGGCGCCGGTGGCGAAGACCAGGGCGTCGTAGAAGCGGTGCAGCTCGTCGAGCGAGAGGTCGCCGGGGTAGTCGACGTTGCCGAGCAGGCGGACCTGCGGCTTGTCGAGGACCTGGTGCAGGGCGGTGACGATGCCCTTGATCCGGGGGTGGTCGGGGGCGACGCCGTAGCGGATCAGGCCGAAGGGGGCGGGCAGCCGTTCGATCAGGTCGATGGAGACGCCGGGGGCGGCGGCCAGGTCGGACTTCAGCAGCGCGTCGGCGGCGTAGATCCCGGCGGGGCCGGAACCGACGATGGCCACCCGGACGGGGCGGGGCATGGGCAGGTACTCCTGTTCGACTCGGGGCGCGTACCGCCCAGCCTCCCGGCCGGCGGGCGCGGCCGGTACGGGGCTCCGGCTTATGTCGTCATAAGCCGGAGCTATGCCTGCTCAAAGTTCCGCCTATGCCCTGTCCGGCGCGGCGGCCGCAGACCCGTACCTCCAGCGTGCACCCGACGCTACCTCCGCTCACACCGCCGCCGACGGGGCCCTCAGACCTGCAGTGGCACCGGGTGCACCTCGTCCGCCGGGTGCCCGGTCCGCTCGTGCACGCGCTGCACGGCCTCCCGGGTCGGGGCGGAGGACAGGCAGTACACGGTGCCCGAGTCCGGGTCGGCCCAGGCCTGCCGGAACTCCACGCCCTCCTCGCCCTGCGCCGCGAGGTCCGCCTCGTGCGCGGCCTTCAACTGCTCGGCGGTGATGCCCGCCATCCCGTGGTGGACGTCCATGAACATCGCCATCGGGGCTCAACTCCTCGGCCGGGAGTCCTCCGTGCGGAGAACTATTCCCTCCCACCGTGCGCTCCGGGAGTGAACCAGGCCACAGGACGCGTTCCTTGCGGAGGGAGTGCCCGCGCGTGCAAGAATGTCGGTGCAGTCAAGAAGTGACGTTCAGCGCACTCCGGGGTCGGTGAAAATCCGAACCGGCGGTTACAGTCCGCGACCCGTCCGCAGCCAGCGGCCGGTTGACCAGGTGAAATTCCTGGACCGACGGTTAAAGTCCGGATGGGAGGCGTGCGCGGCGGACGAAGTGTGTCACCACCACGGCCACCCGAGGCCGGGGTGCGAGCAGGACGGCAGCGAACCCGTGCCGGGCGGCCCACGCCCGTGCGTCCCGGGTGCGCCCCGTCGGCACACGTCCGCAGTCGGATCCCACGAGCCGCCCCGGAGTCCGCGCCCTAGCAGCGCGAGGAGAACCCGGGTGTTCACCGGCATCATCGAAGAGCTCGGCGAGGTCGTCTCCATCGAGGAGATCGGCGAATCCTCGCGCATCCGCCTGCGCGGCCCCCTCGTGACGGCCGACGCCCGGCACGGCGACTCGATCGCGGTCAACGGCGTCTGTCTGACCGTCCTCGACGACAACGAGCAACTGGACCACCACGACGGCGAGTTCAGCGCCGACGTGATGCGCGAGACGCTGCGGCGCTCCAGCCTCGGCGTGCTCCGCCCCGGCTCCCGGGTCAACCTGGAACGGGCGATGGCGCTCGGCGCCCGGCTCGGCGGCCACCTGGTGCAGGGGCACGTCGACGCCACCGGCACGCTGCTCTCCCGGGAGCCCGGCGACCTCGACGCGGACGGGAATCCGCGCTGGGAGGTGCTGCGTTTCACCCTGCCGCAGCCGATCTCGCGCTACCTGGTGGAGAAGGGGTCGATCACCGTGGACGGAGTCAGCCTCACCGTCGTCGAGGCGGCCCTCGACTCGTTCACCGTCTCGCTGATCCCCGCCACCCTGGAGCTCACCACGCTGGGCGCCAAGCAGGTCGGCGAGCCCGTCAACCTCGAGGTGGACGTCCTCGCCAAGTACGTCGAGCGGCTGCTCGACACCCGCGCACTGCCCGACACCTTGGGGGGAACCAAGTGAGTTCGTTCGGAGAGCTGGCCTTCACCGCGTTCGGCGAGCAGGTGAAGGTGGCCGACATGACCGGCAACCTGATCGGCCTGGCCGGCCTGGCCCTCGGCTGGCGCCGCTCGGTGCTGACCTGGCCCGCCCAACTGCTGGCCGGCACCGTGCTGATCCTGGCGTTCTGGGGCGGCCACGTGCCCGGCCTGATCGGCAAGCAGGCGATCGTCATCGTCGCCTCGGTCTGGGGCTGGGCGCAGTGGAACCGCGGCCGCCGCGACACCGGCCGGGTCGAGGTCCGCTTCGCGAGCTGGCCCGAGCGGACCCTGCTGGTCCTCGGCACCGCGGCCGGCACCGCCGCCGTCGCCGCGCTGTTCCACGCCGTCCCGAAGCTGTCCTGGGCGCCGCTGTTCGACGCCTACATCTTCGTCGGCACGCTCGCCGCGATGTACGCCCAGGCCCGGGGCTGGGTCGAGTTCTGGTTCGCCTGGCTGGCCGTCGACCTGGTCGGCGTGCCCTACGCGTACCACCACGGCTACACCTTCACCGCCCTCACCTTCACCGTCTACTTCGTCCTGGTGCTGGCCGGGCTGGCCAGCTGGTGGACGAAGGCCCGCGCGTCCCGGCCCGCCCCGTCCGCCCCGCCCGTCAAGGGAGCCACCGCATGAGCACCGCGCCCGAGCCCGCGTCCGAGCCCGCGTCCGCCGCCCAGCCGCTCGCCCTCGACCCGGTCGAGCGGGCCGTCGCCGACATCGCGCTCGGCCGCGCCGTGATCGTGGTCGACGACGAGGACCGCGAGAACGAGGGCGACATCGTCTTCGCCGCCTCCGCCGCCACCCCCGAACTGCTGGCCTTCACCGTCCGCTACTCCTCCGGCGTGATCTGCGTCCCGATGACCGGCCCCGACCTGGACCGGCTCAAGCTGCCCCCGATGACCCAGGTCAACGAGGACCGCAAGGGCACCGCGTACGCCGTCTCGGTGGACGCCCGCGACGGCGTCTCCACCGGCATCTCGGCCGCCGACCGGGCCCGCACCGTCAAGCTGCTCGCCAGCTCCGGCACCGGGCCCGCCGACCTGACCCGCCCCGGGCACGTCTTCCCGCTGCGCGCCGTCGACGGCGGCGTGCTGGTCCGCCCCGGCCACACCGAGGCCGCCGTCGACCTGGCCCGGCTCGCCGGGCTCCCGCCGGCCGGCGGCATCGCCGAGGTGGTCAACGACGACGGCACCATGGCCCGGCTGCCCGAGCTGCACGCCTTCGCCCGCGAGCACGGCCTGGCGATCATCTCGATCGAGGACCTGATCGCCTACCGCCGCCGCACCGAACTGCACGTCGACCGCGCCGCCGTCACCGCCCTGCCCACCGAGCACGGCGAGTTCACCGCCGTCGGCTACCGCGGCACCATCGACGGCACCGAGCACCTGGCCCTGGTGGCCGGCGGCCTGGACGCGGACGGCCGGATCCCCGGCGGCGAGGACGTCCTGGTCCGGCTGCACTCCGAGTGCCTGACCGGCGACGTGTTCGGCTCGCTGCGCTGCGACTGCGGCCCCCAGCTGCAGGCCTCGCTGGCGGCCGTCGCCGAGGCCGGCCGCGGCGTGGTGCTCTACCTGCGCGGCCACGAGGGCCGCGGCATCGGCCTGGCCCACAAGCTGCGCGCCTACCAGCTCCAGGAGCAGGGCCTGGACACCGTCGACGCCAACCTCGACCAGGGCCTGCCCGCCGACGCCCGCGACTACTCGATCGGCGCGCAGGTGCTCGCCGACCTCGGCGTCCGCTCGCTGACCCTGCTCAGCAACAACCCGGCCAAGCAGACCGCGCTCACCGACCACGGCCTCAAGGTCGCCGCCCGCCGCCCGCTGCCCACCGCCGCGGGCGAGCACAACCTGCGCTACCTGCGCACCAAGCGCGACCGGATGGGCCACGACCTGCCGTGGCTCGACGACGACGGCAAGTGACCCCCGCGGCACCGCCCGGCGCCGCACGCTGAACGCCGCACACCGAACGACGAACGACGAACGACGAACAGAGAGAAGACCACCATGGCCGGCCACGGAGCCCCCGTCCTGTCCCCGGAGAACCTGGAGAACACCGCCGACCTGCGGGTCGCCGTCGTCGCCGCGCAGTGGCACCAGCAGGTGATGGACGGCCTGCTGGACGGTGCCCGGCGCGCCCTGAAGGAGCTCGGCGTCGACGGCGCGACCGAGCTGCGGGTGCCCGGCACCTTCGAACTGCCGGTCGCCGCCAAGCGGCTGGCCGACGCCGGCTACGACGCGGTGGTCGCGCTGGGCGTGGTGATCCGCGGCGGCACCCCGCACTTCGACTACGTCTGCCAGGGCGCCACCCTCGGCCTCACCCAGGTCACCGTGGACACCGGCGTCCCGGTCGGCTTCGGCGTGCTGACCTGCGACGACGAGCAGCAGGCGCTGGACCGGGCCGGCCTGCCCGGCTCCGCCGAGGACAAGGGCCACGAGGCGGTCACCGCCGCCGTCGCCACCGCGGCCGCGCTGCGCGGGGCGCTCGGCCCCCGCCGGTAGCCGGCGGCCGTCAGCGGGTTCCGCCACCGTCGGGCCGTCCACCGGACCGTCCACGGTGCGGAACCGTTTACCGTCCGTCAGCCCGCACCCCGTAAGGTGAGCCCATCATGGCTTCCAAGACATTCGAGGAGCTCTTCGCCGAGCTCCAGCAGAAGGCCGCCACCGGCGACCCCCAGACCTCCCGCACCGCCCAGCTGGTGCAGCAGGGCGTCCACTCGATCGGCAAGAAGGTCGTCGAGGAGGCCGCCGAGGTCTGGATGGCCGCCGAGTACCAGTCGCCCGCGGAGGCGGCGGAGGAGATCTCGCAGCTCCTCTACCACGTCCAGGTGATGATGATCGCCCGCGGGCTGACGCTCGAAGACGTCTACAAGTACCTCTAAGCACGCCTCCATTGATCGCCAACGCGAAGGGTTCGCCACTCATGCTCCGCATCGCCGTCCCCAACAAGGGTTCGCTCTCGGGTCCCGCGGCGGAGATGCTCCATGAGGCCGGTTACCGGCAGCGCAAGGAGGCCAAGGAACTCGTCCTGGTCGACCCGGACAACCAGGTCGAGTTCTTCTTCCTGCGCCCGCGCGACATCGCCGTGTACGTCGGCTCCGGCCGGCTCGACGTCGGCATCACCGGCCGCGACCTGCTGCTGGACTCCGCCTCGGAGGCCGAGGAGGTGCTGGCGCTCGGCTTCGCCGGCTCGACCTTCCGGTTCGCCAAGCCGGTCGGCACCCCGATCGCGGGCGTCCGGGACCTGGAGGGCCTGCGGATCGCCACCTCGTACACCGGCCTGGTCGAGCAGCACCTCGCCGAGCACGGCGTGAAGGCCACCGTCACCAAGCTGGACGGCGCGGTCGAGACCGCCGTGCACCTGGGCGTCGCCGACGTGATCGCCGACGTGGTGGAGACCGGCACCAGCCTGCGCAACGCCGGCCTGGAGGTGTTCGGTGACCCGATCCTGGTCTCCGACGCCGTGGTGATCCGCCCCAAGGGCGCCGGTGAGGACGCCTCGGTCGAGCAGTTCCTGCGCCGCCTGCAGGGCGTGCTGGTGGCCCGCCGCTACGTGCTGATGGACTACGACATCCGCGCCGAGAAGGTCGGCGAGGCCGTCGCCCTCACCCCCGGCCTGGAGTCGCCGACCGTCTCGCCGCTGCACACCGAGGGCTGGGTCGCGGTCCGCTCGATGGTGCTCCGCAAGGAGGCCCAGCGGATCATGGACGACCTGTGGGCGATCGGCGCCCGCGCCATCCTGGTCACCAACATCCACGCCTGCCGCATCTGACCCCGACCCGCCACCGGGCGGGGACCGGCGCCCCCGGCCCCCGCCCCACCCTGGAGCCACCCGTGTCCACCGCCACCACCACCGTCCTGCCGGTCACCTGGGCGCCCCGCCGCAACCGCGTCGTGCTCTACACCCTGAGCGCCGTGCTGGTGGTGCTGTTCGTGGTGCTGGCCGTCGCGCTCCCGGCGAACTGGCAGGTCAACGACCGGGTGATGATGGTCTGCTCCGGCCTGCTGTTCGCCGCGGTCGGCCTGGTGCTGGCCCGCCCCGAGGTGGTCGCCGACGCCGACGGCCTGACCGTGGTCAACTTCGTCCGCCGCCGCCGGCTCTCCTGGGCCGAGGTGGTCCGGGTGAACTTCAAGGCCGGCGACCCCTGGGTGATGCTCGACCTCGCGGACGGCACCGCGCTGGCCGCCGTCGGCATCCAGCCCGGCGGCGGGCGGGCCCAGGCGATCGCCGCCGCCCGCGCCCTGCGCGACCTGGTCGAGCAGCAGCACGCCGACGCCGCGCCCCGGGCCTGACCCGCCCCGGCGGGCGCCCCGGGCCTGACACGCCCCGGAAGGACGGGTCGAACAGGCTCCGAGAAGCGTTCGGGTATCGTCTACGCTGGTAAAACCGCGGCAAAGCCCACCCGAGAACCGGGCTCCCCGCGTCCACCCGCGACCTGAGGAGTGACACCTCCCCTCGATGGACGATCCGTCCGGTAGTACCCGCGCCGCCGCGCACGTTTCCAGCCGGGGAAGGCGGGCGGCCCGATGACCACCGCCTGGCTCCTGCTGCTCGCGGCTTTCCTGCTCATCCTCGCCAACGGCCTGTTCGTGGCCGCCGAGTTCGCGTTCGTGACCGCCGACCGCGGCACCGTCGAGCGCGCCGCGGCCACCGGCGACCGGCGCGCCAAGGGCCTCTCCAAGGCCCTGCACCAGCTGTCCTTCCAGCTCTCCGGCGCCCAGCTCGGCATCACCATCACCTCGCTGGTGGTCGGCATGCTCGCCGAACCGGCGCTCTCCACCCTGCTCGGCCCGGTGTTCACCGCGATCGGCCTGCCCGAGTCGGCGGCCCGCGGCACCGCGGTCGTGGTCGGCCTGGTGCTGGCCACCGTGATCCAGATGGTGATCGGCGAACTGGTCCCGAAGAACTGGGCGATCTCCCGCCCGATCCAGGTGGCCTACGCCGTGGCCGGCCCGCAGCGGGTCTTCTCCGCCGCCTGCCGGCCGCTGATCTCCTTCCTGAACGGCTCCGCCGACCGGATCGTCCGCGCCTTCGGGGTCGAACCGCAGGAGGAGCTGGGCCACGCCCGCACCGCCGACGAACTCGTCGCCCTGGCCCGGCACTCCTTCCAGGCCGGCGTGATGGACGAGCAGTCCGCCACGCTGTTCGTCCGCACCCTGGGCCTGCGCGAGCTGACCGCCGAGTCCGTGATGACCCCGCGGATCGACGTCGCCGCCCTCCAGGAGGACGCCACCGCCACCGACGTGCTCAACCTGACCCGGGCCACCGGCCTGAGCCGCTTCCCGGTGTACGCCGACAGCCTCGACGAGGTCACCGGCACCGTCACCCTCAAGGACGCGCTCGCCGTCCCCGCCGGGCGCCGCGACCACACCAAGGTCCGCCACCTGGCCGCCCCGCCGCTGCTGGTGCCCGAGACGATGCCCGCCGAACGGCTGCTCGACCTGCTGCGCGGCCGCGAACCGATGGCCGTCGTGGTCGACGAGTACGGCGGCACCGCCGGCGTCGCCACCATCGAGGACATCGTCGAGGAGGTGGTCGGCGAGGTCCAGGACGAGCACGACCCCGCCGACACCCCCGACCTGCGCCCGCTCGCCCCGCGCGACGGCCTGCCGGTCTGGGACGCCGACGGCCGGGCCCGGCTCGACCAGCTCGCCAAGATCGGCCTGAACGCCCCCGACGGCCCGTACGAGACGCTCGGCGGCCTGCTCGCCGACCTGCTCGGCAAGCTCCCCGCGGTCGGCGAGAGGGCCCACCTGCCCGGCTGGGAGCTGACCGTCACCGCGGTCGACCGGCACCGCACCAGCCGGGTCGAGGTCCGGCGCGTGCGCGACCACCAGCACGACGACCAGGACGGCACCCGATGAGCGCCCTGCAACTCGCCTTCTCGCTGCTCCTGCTGCTCGGCAACGCCTTCTTCGTCGGCGCCGAGTTCGCCGTCATCTCGGTGCGCCGCAGCCAGATCGAACCGCTCGCCGAGGCCGGCGACAAGCGCGCCCGCACCGTGCTGCACGCGCTGTCCAACGTCTCCGCGATGCTGGCCGCCGCCCAGCTCGGCATCACCGTCTGCTCGCTGCTGCTCGGCGCGCTCGCCGAACCCACCATCGCGCACCTGCTGGAGCCGGTCTTCCACGCCCTCGGCGTGCCCGACTCGGCGATGCACCCGCTCAGCTACGCCGTCGCGCTGAGCATCGTGGTGTTCCTGCACATGGTGGTCGGCGAGATGGTCCCGAAGAACCTCGCGCTGGCCGGCCCGGAGAAGGCCGCGCTCTGGCTCGGCCCGCCGCTGGACCGGCTGGCCCGCTGGCTCGCCCCGTTCATCGCCTTCCTGAACGCCTTCGCCAACGGCGTGCTGCGGCTGTTCCGGGTCGAACCCAAGGACGAGGTCGACTCGGTCGCCACCAGCGAGCAGCTGCTGCTGATGCTGACCGACTCCGGCGAGGCCGGGCTGCTCGACGACAGCCGCCGCGAACGCCTGGAGGACGCCCTGGAGATGGGCAGCCGCCCGGTCACCGAGGTGCTGCTCCCGCCCGAGCAGCTGGTCACCGTCGGCCGCGAGGTCACCGGCGAGGAGATCCAGCGGCTGGCCGTGCGCACCGGCTTCTCGCGCTTCCCGGTCGCCGACGAGGACGGCACCGTCCTCGGCTACCTGCACCTCAAGGACTCGCTGGAGGCCGACGACCTCGCCACGCCGGTCCCGGCCCGGCTGTGGCGGCCGATCACCGTGCTGCGCTCCGGCCTGCCGCTGGACGACGCGCTCGCCGCGATGCGCCGGGCCGCCGCCCACCTGGCCGCCGTGGTCGACCCGGACGGGCGCCAGCTCGGCCTGGTCGCCCTGGAGGACGTGCTGGAGGAGCTGGTCGGCGAGGTCCACGACCCCGACCACCGGCCCCCCGCGCCCACCCGGCGCTGACCCGGCGCCGCCGGACGCGGGGGGGGGGGGGGCCCCCCCCCCCCCCGGCCCCGCCCCCCGCCCCGCCGCCGGGCCCGCCCCCCCCCCCCCCCCCCCCCCCCCGCGCCCCCCCCCCCCCCCCCCCCCCCCCCCCCCCCCCCCCCCCCCCCCCCCCCCCCACCCCCCCCCCCCCCCCCGCCCCGCCGCGCCCCCCCCCCCCCCCCGCGCGCGTCGCT
>NZ_JBVHEH010000069.1:0-11617 GCF_055562955.1 Kitasatospora sp. NPDC015121 | reverse complement strand
AACAACAGGATGCGCCCCTCGGCAGCCTTCACCTCGGACAGCACGGCCTGCAGTCGCTCCTCGAACTCGCCGCGGTACTTCGCACCGGCCACCAGAGAACCCATGTCGAGCGAGAAGATCGTCTTGTCGCGTAGGCCCTCGGGCACGTCGCCGCGGACGATCCGCTGGGCGAGACCCTCGACAATCGCGGTCTTACCGACACCGGGGTCGCCGATCAGCACCGGGTTGTTCTTCGTTTTCCGGCTCAAGATCTGAGTTACCCTGCGGATCTCGGCATCTCGGCCGATGACCGGATCGAGTTTGCCTGCCCGCCCCTCGGAGACGAGGTCGCGCCCGTACTTCTCCAATGCCTCGTACGCCCCCTCCGGGGTGGCCGAGGTGACACGCTGATTGCCGCGCACCTTCGTCAGCGCTGTGAGGAAGGCGTCTCGTGTGACCCCGTGACTGGCGAGGACCCGACCGGCCGCGCTGGCCGATCCTTCCTCGGAGAGGGCCATCACGAGATGCTCCACCGACACGTAGGAATCCTTGAGTCGCTTCGCCTCCCGCTCTGCGGCGTCGAGCAGCTTGGCCAGGCGCTGGGTGATCGTCACCTGACCGGGTGTCGCGCCGGGGCCGCTGACCTTCGGCCTACGCGACAGTTCACGATCCAGATCGGATCGCAGGGCATCGACGTTCGCGCCGGCCTGTTCGAGCAGTCGGGGTACCAACCCATCCTGCTGATCGACCAACGCGAGCAGCAGGTGCTCTCCGTCGACCTCGGTGTGGCCCATTCTGGTCGCGACGTTCTGGGCTTCCTGCAGGGCTTCTCGTGACTTTTCAGTCAGGCTGCCGGTGTCCATGGGGGTGTCCTCCTTCTGCGGGAAGCTGCTTCGAGTTTCTCGATTCGATCCAGCAGATCGAGCACGAGCCCGATTGCCGAGTAGTTCAGGCCCAGGCCGGTCCGCAGCCGTTGGATGCGGGCGGCGTGGACCACTTCGGATGGTTCGAACGACATCTCTCCGCCGGCGTAGCGGTGGGCGTCGAGCAGTCCGAGAGCCACAAGCTTTCGTGCCAGGTCGGGGTGCAGCCCGGTACGTTCGGCGAAGGCATCCGGCGACAAACCGGCACGGCGAACCAATACGTACTGAGTGACCGGGGTCGGGGTGCTCATGTCTCTTTCCTCGGATCGAAGTTCGATTCGGCGCCCAACTGCTCGAACAGCTCGCGTTCACGTGCTGTCGGTTTCGACGGAACCATCACCTTGATTTCGGCGTAGAGGTTGCCGTTGGCGCCCCGCGGATTCGGCATTCCCTCTCCGCGCAGGCGCAGCTTCCTACCAGTCGACGAGCCCGGCACCACTTTGACTTTCGCCTCGCCACCCGGGGTGGGAACGACGACTGTCGACCCGAGAACCGCCTCCCATGGCGATACGGGCAGATCGACGTAGATGTCCCGACCCTGCACGCGGAACCGTGAATGCGGCTTGATCCGCACCACGAGGTACAGATCCCCAGGCGGCGCGTCACCGTTGCCCCGGCCTCCTTGCCCGGCCAACCGGATTCGCTGGCCGTCCAGGACACCGGCCGGAATGTCGACGTCATACTGCCGTCCGTCCAGTCTGAGAGTGCGTTTTCCGCCCCGATACGCCTCTTCCAGAGCCAGTTCCAGTTCCGCTTCCTGATCGGCGCCGGGAATCGGTCCGAACCCACCGCCTCCGCCGAACATCTGCCCGAAGAGGTCTTCGAAGTCGACGCCGCCCTCGCCACCGACACCGTGACCGAAGTGCACCCTTCTGCCCCCGCCCCCACCGCCGTACCCGCCGCCGCCGAACCCGCCGCCGTACCCACCGGCGCTTGCCCGGACCCGTTCGTCGTAATCCTCGGGCACACGCCGGAAGTCGTCACCGAATCGGTCGTAGCGTTTCCGGGTGTCCGGGTCGGACAACACCTGATAGGCCTCGTTGGCCTCCTTGAACCTGTCCTCCGCAGTGGGATCCTTGTTCACATCGGGGTGGTACTTGCGGGCCAGCTTGCGGTACGCCTGCTGAATTTCGTCGGTGCCGGCGCCCCGCGGGACCCCGAGTACTTCGTAGTAGTCACGGGCCATCGGTGCTCACCCCTCGGGGCGGCTGACGACCACCGCGGCGGGCCGCAACTGTCGCCCGTCCTCTCCATAACCCGGGCGCAAGACCTCGACCACGGTCCCGGACGGAAGGTCGGGTCGGGTTACCACACTGACCACTTCATGGAGCTCCGGGGAGAACGGCACACCGACCTCGTCGTGGCGCTCGAAGCCGAACCGTGAGAGCACCTGTACCGCCTGATCCCGGATCGCCTTCACACCCTCGACGACGGCCTGCGGATCGCTGCCCGCATGGGCCAGCGCAAGCTCCAAATTGTCCAGTACCGGCAGCCACGCCGCCGAAACCTTCGCTACTTCCGCGGCGCGTTCACGATCCAGATCCTTGGCATACCGCTTGCGCAGGTTGTCCAGATCTGCGACGGCCCTGCGCCAACGATCCTCGAGTTGAGCCAACTCGGCCCCCGTGTCGGTGCGATCAGGCGCCGTCTCGGTCTGATCCCCGTCGGTACCGTCGGTAGCCGGCTCGGTCGTCGAATGATCTGCAGACCTTTCCATCGTGTGCCTCAGCTTCGATCGAATTCGGCGTCGATCACGTCGTCGTCATCCGACGACGCAGCATCAGCGCCGCCTGCTTGGCCGTCGTCCGACTGGTCCGGCACAAGTCCGTAGAGCAGCTGTTGCAGCTCCGAGGTGAGTGGCTGAACCTCCGCGGGTGAAGCACCGTCTTTGACCGCCTTCCTGGCGTCGGCGATCAGCATCTCGGCCCGCGCCTTCTCATGCGGCGGGGCACTGTCACCGAGTTCGGCGAGTCGCCGTTCCACTTGATAGGCAACCGAATCGAGCGCGTTGCGTGCGTCGACCGCCTTGCGCAGCGCCTCGTCCTCACCCCGGTTCCGTTCGGCCTCTGCCAGCATGCGCTCGACGTCACTCTGGTCCAGGTTGCCCTGTTCACTGATCGTGATGCTCTGTTCCTTGCCGGTGTCCTTGTCGCGGGCGGTGACGTTCAGGATGCCGTTGGCGTCGATATCGAAAGTGACTTCGACTTGGGCCTCGCCACGTGGCGCGGGGCGGATGTCTTCCAGCCGGAACCGGCCGAGCACCCGGTTGTCGGCCGCACGTTCGCGTTCGCCCTGCAGCACCACGACGTCCACGGCGGACTGATTGTCTTCCGCCGTGGAGAACACTTCGCTGCGCCGTGCCGGGATCGTCGTGTTGCGCTCGATGATCTTGGTCATCACCCCGCCCTGCGTCTCGACGCCGAGGGACAGCGGGGTGACATCGAGCAACAGCACATCGGAGACCTCGCCTTTGAGCACGCCCGCCTGGACTGCGGCACCGAGCGCCACGACCTCGTCCGGGTTGACGCCCATGTGGGGGTCCTTGCCGCCGGTGAGCCGGCGAACCAGCGCCTGCACCGCAGGAATACGTGTCGAACCACCGACCAGGATCACCTCGTCGATGTCGTTGGCGGTGACCTTGGCGTCACTCATCGCCTGCTTCACGGGGTCGAGGCAGCGTTCCACCAGATCGGCAGTCAAATCCTCGAACTTCGATCGCATGATCGTGGTGGTGAGGTGCTTGGGACCGTTCGCGTCAGCGGTGACGAAGGGCAGGTTTACCTGGGCCTGGGTCACCGAGGACAACTCGACCTTGGCTTTCTCCGCGGCCTCGAAGAGGCGCTGCAATGCCTGCGCATCCTTGCGCAGATCGATGTTCTCCGCGCGCTGGAATTCGTCGGCGAGGTAGTCCACCAGGCGTCGGTCGAAGTCGTCGCCGCCGAGGTGGGAGTCGCCGGCCGTGGAACGAACCTCGACCACTCCCTCGCCGACATCGAGCAGGCTCACATCGAAGGTTCCGCCGCCGAGGTCGAAGACCAGTACGGTTTCGTGGGTCTGTTTGTCCATGCCGTACGCGAGTGCCGCAGCGGTCGGCTCGTTGATGATCCGCAGAACCTCGAGGCCCGCGATCCGGCCGGCGTCTTTGGTGGCGTTTCGTTGCGCGTCGTTGAAGTAGGCCGGAACGGTGATGACCGCTTCCTTGACCTTCTCACCGAGGAACTTGCTCGCGTCGTCGACGAGCTTGCGCAGCACGAGGGCACTGATCTCCTCCGGTGCGTATTTCTTGCCGCGCACGTCGAAGCGGGCCTCACCGTTGTCACCCGGCACGACGTCGAAGCTGACCGCTTTGGCTTCCTCGGAGATCTCGTCGTAGTGACGTCCGATGAAGCGTTTCGCCGAGTAGATCGTGCCCTTCGGATTCAAGATCGCCTGCCGTCGGGCAAGCTGACCCACCAGGCGCTCGCCGCTCTCGGTGAACGCCACCACCGACGGCGTCGTCCGCGCTCCCTCGACATTGGAGATCACCACCGGCTCGCCGCCTTGCCAGCTTGCGATGACCGAGTTGGTGGTGCCCAGGTCTATACCCACAGCAGTCGCCATGACTCATTCCTTTCGATCGGTCCGGCCGGTGAGCAAGCGGACGGCTTCGTCCGCGACCTCGACATCGGCGAGGACTTCGTAGTGACGTGGTTGTAATGACTGGATTGAGGTGAAGTCGCGCCGGCCGCCCTGCAGCGCATACATGAGCAGGCCGAGCAGAGCGCCCACAACGGCACCGAATACCAACCCGTAGAAGGCGAGCGCGAGGCCCGTGAGCAGCGGCTGAACCCAATCGAGTAACCCGAAGATCCAGCCGAACAGCGCACCCGTCAGCGCGCCCGCGGCGGCGCCGCGCAGAGCGGCCCAGCCGTAGTTCAATCGGCCGACGATCTGCTCGACCAGCTCGATGTCGCGACCGACGATGGCCAGTTTGTCTACCGTGAAATGCTGGTCGGAGAGGTAGTCGACGGCGCTCTCGGCGTCGGCATAGGTGTCGAATGTCGCAATCACCTGGCGAGCAGGTGGGTGTGGACTTACGGCGGAGGTTCCGCCACTGGACTCTGACATCACGCCCCCTCGGCGTCGATGGACTGGGGTTTCGGAGTAGAACTCCCGCTACCAAGACCCTAGCAGCCGAAAGAAATGGGTGAGAGTCTTCACCCTCACGTAGAGGATCAGGACCCAGCGGCTGTTCCTAATCGCTTGGTGCAGAAGAAAACCAGTGACGAATCCTCTTCTTCCAGCTGTCGGATCAGCTCGTACAGTGAAGTCACTAAAGTCCGATTCCTGCGGTTGGGCCGTTCGTGAGCTCAACCGGTTGACTGCCCGACCGGACGCCGAACCGGTAGGCGCAGGCTCGGCTGCACAGTACGGCATGCGAATCGGGCCGAAACAGGCATATCGGTCTTGAAAATAAAAGTAGTACAACAATATACGACTCGTCGCCGCAGCAGCTGAGGCACGCGCACCGCAATCGTCGATGTAGATTTCTATGAGCATGTGACGCGGGTCGGGAGTCGCGGACCACGGGAGGAGACAGGGGTATGTTGATCTGGTGGGCCCACTCGCAGTAGGTGCATGTAGGAGACCGATGTCGTACGGAACCGGTCGCTGATGCGCGTTCCGTCGACCGTACGTTCCTCGATCTGGGTGCCGCTGGTCGCGATCGCGGTCCCCCTCCTCGCGGGATGCGGCGCCTCGGCTCCCACCACCTCGACGCCCCCAGCCGGGCCTGCCGTGGACCTGCCGGCACTGGTCCGGCAGGTGGAGGCCTCGGTCGTCACGGTGCTTACCGGGTCCGGTGTGGGCAGCGGCATCGTCTACAAGACCGACGGCACCATCGTCACCAACGCCCACGTGGTCGAGGGTGCCCGGCAGGTGAGTGTGGCCTTCGCGGACGGGCAACAGGTGTCCGCGAACGTGCGGGCCGTCGATCGCGTGACCGACGTCGCGGTCCTTCACGCGGACCGCACCGATCTGACTGCGGCGACGTTCGAGACAGCGTTGCCAGAGGTCGGCGCGCTCGCCGTAGTCGTGGGCAGTCCGCTGGGGTTCGAGGCCACGGTCACCTCGGGCATCATCTCCGGATTGCACCGTCAGATCCCCGGGTCGGCCTCCACCGGGGCGCCGCTGGTCGACCTGATTCAGACCGACGCCGCGATCTCGCCGGGTAACTCCGGGGGTGCGCTGATCGACGGACAAGGGCGGGTCGTGGGGATGAGCCAGGCCTACATTCCCCCGTCGGCGGGTGCGGTGGCTCTGGGTTTCGCCATCCCCGCGGCGGATGTCGTCGACGTCGCAGATCAACTGCTGGCCTCGGGAACTGCCCAGCATGCGTACGTCGGCATTCAGCCCGGCACGCTGACACCGCAGATCGCCGAACAATTGGCGGTCGACCGCACCGACGGTGTCGTCGTCCTCGAGGTCGTCCCGCTCGGTCCGGCTGCGACCGCGGGTATCCGGCCGGGCGATGTCATCACCGCGGTCAACGGCCACGACATCGAGTCGGCGGAGGACTTCATCGCGGCGCTCCGTGCCGTCGACCCGGGCGATCGAGTGGATTTGACCGTGCTCCGCGGCGGCAAGATCCAGCAGATCTCGGTCACAGTGACAGACCGCCCCGCCAGCTGAACGACTATTCCAAGAACGACCAAAACGGGGCGGGCGGGATCTGTGTTGCGGGCGGTCCGGCCCGCAGCGTTGCGGGTATCGCAGGCGTTGAGCAGCATTACCGTCCGCGTGTCCTTGGGACACAAACTTGGGAATACCAACTTCAACTTCGGGTCAGCCACGAACTGGGTGGACTGTCCTGTGCTCATCGGATTTGCTGACGCTCCTGATGGGCGCCGAGGGTGACGAGGGCCTCGATGCCGACTTTGTCGGCGGCGAGGTCGCAGAAGGCCTCGAATCGGGTCGTCGCGGCCGTCCTGTCGTATCGGGAGGTGGGATCGTCGATGTCGGTGGCCTCGGCCAGCGCGGTCAGATACCGCTGGGCCGTGCACAGGTCGTCGTTGGCCTCGATTACGGTGGCGTCGCGCAAGTCGTGCCGGCAGAACGGACGCACCTTCCGATCGGCGCTCTCGCGCGGACACCGTTGGGGGCAGTGCCATGGCGGGCCGTGGCTGCCGAGCCAGGTGGTGTCGGAGAATGGCACCTGCCCGCAACCGGGACACCGGGTCTGCAACCGCAGTCGGTGCCGCAGGCAGATCGGAAGCAACGGGTGCGCCCATTGCCTCTGCCAGATGCAGTCCGGCTCGGCGAGACACCGTGGACAAAACCGGGACCCGCTGAAGTGGTGCCGGATCCCGCGGCGGTGCGCGAGGTAGCGGCCGAGCGAGGCCTCGGCCGGCCAACCACACAATGCCGGCGACAAGGCCCGCGGCGCGAGGCCGAGGCACCAGGTGATCTCCCGCGAGCACTCGGCGACCTGGTCCAGTACACGGTCGACGGTGGCGGGCCGGGAAGTGAAGCCGAACTCCCGCAACAACTGCGCCGGAGACAGCTGGTACCGGGAGGCGAAATGCAGCAGCCATCCGGGGATGGCCTCGCCGGGGCGGATCGGGACGGTGATCGGCCAGCGGTCGATGTCGTAACCGCCGGGAATCGGCCTCAGTCGCGCCGCCGGGGGCGCGGTGGAAGGTGTGGGGTCAGGCCGTGCGGGCGGCGGATTCGCCGGCATTGTCGATGGTGGTCGCGGCGATCAACTCCGGGGTGATCGTCTCGGTGCCGGAGGCGATCGCCAGGTAGCAGACGCGGTCGATGAGGTTGGTCAGCGACGCTATCCGGCCCTGGGTGCGCCGGTGCAACACCTTCGCCTGCTCGACGAGCATCCCCTCGTGGGCGTCGGCCAACTTGATGTGCCCCTCCAACGTGCGGAGCAGGCTGATCCAACTCCGCAGCCCCGGATCGGTATCGACCGCGAACGGGGCGACCGGGCAGCGGGTGGCACGGCGGCTGGTCTGCGCGTAGGCGGCCTGTTCCCCGAGCTGCCCTTCATCGAAGAACCGCTTCTCGGCGAGCTGAACTCCGACGTAGACGAACGTCGCCGCCATCTCGTTGGCCAGACCCTTGAGGTGGTTGGACACCTCGATGCCGTTGCGATGCTTGAAGTCCACGAAGTGCAGGTCGTCGAGCACGACCAACCGGGTTTCGCAGCTGGTGACACAGTCGACGGCCAACGCACCCAGCTTGGAGGTCGACGCCCGGTCGACGGCGGGGTGGCCGTAGAACCGCAGGATCTGCTGGTTCAGACCCTTCAACGTGATGCCGGCGCTGAGCGGGACGAACGCCACCGGCAACCGCTGATGCCCACCTAAGGTGACCGGGCCCTCCCGGCGGTAGGCGCGGCGGTGGAAGTCGCGGGCGTACCGGGTGGCGATGGTCGTCTTCCCCAAACCGGGTTCGGCGTCGATCACCACCGACCCGCGCAGCTTGTCCCCGTCCCGCCGCCCGGAGGCCAGGACCTGATCGATCACCGAGTACGCGGCGGTCAGCTGGCTGGTCTTGATCGTCGGCAGGTTCGCGTTCCACACCATCCGGGCCTCGTTGTAGTCCTCCCGTTCCTCACCGCTGAGCCGGGTCTTTTCGGTGCGGGTGAGGACGTCGAACGACTCGCGCGGTGCGGAGTGCACGAACGCATCCCATCCCTTCTTGCGGGAGAGTTGGTAGCGGGCGGTGCCGTTGTCCGCCAACCATCGTGCCCATCGGTTCACTCGTCGAACACCCCGAATACCTCCTCGTCCGGCCGCTGCGCGTAGTACTGCTCGAACACGTCCAGGTCGTCGGGAAGCTCGACCGGGCTCGTCGAGCGTTGGGCGAGGTGCTCGAGCAGATCGATGACCCCGGGCAGCGACGCGTCCTCCCGCACGGATTCGCCGTCCGGCGCGGCACCGGACGTCCGTTCGCCGTCGAGGGTGGGCCGCTGCGCGCTGAGCCGCCGGGCCAGGCTGCGGTCGCGGCGGGTCTCGACTTCCTCCCGGCTCCACGCGAGCAGCAGGTCCTGCACGGCGCGGTGCGGATCGAGGTGGCGGTGCTCGCGGATGCTGACGCGTTTGGCGTAGTCGACGGCATCGGCGCTGAACGGCTGGTTCAGGCACGCCCCGTGTTCCCACACCAGTTGGTGCCAGGCGTTGGTGTCCGGATCTTGGAAGTAGGCGTGCCGGACGTCGTGGGAGTCGACGAAGATCGGCCACTTACCGGCGTGCACACCGCCGTACGGGGACCGGGTGCCGCGATACAGGTTCAGCCCGGCACCGTCGTAGCGCAGCCCGTCGACCTCCACCCCGTAGTGGTGGATCATCCGCCACCGCACATCGAGGAACTCGTACGCCAAGTCCGGGCTGCTCGGTAACAGCAGGCACCCGAATTTCGCGACCCCGATCTCGAACATCTCGGCCGGGCAGAACTCGGCCCGCGGGATCTCCGGCACACACAACCCGTCGTGCTGGGTGCGGTGATACACCGACCCGACCCACTCGCGGATGATCTGCTCGAGTTCGCTGACGTAGTAGAACGCCTTGTCCTCGACGTCTTTTCCGCGGGAGTACACATCCGGGCCCTTGTAGGCGGGCAGGTGCTGGAGCACGGATTCGCGTAGCGTGCGGAAAAATCTCTCGACCGTGGGCTTGTCGGTCGGCTTGTGCGGGATCGCCGGCTGGACCGTGATCCCGAGCCGCGCGCAGACCCCGATCACGTGATCGGACAGGTACTGCTTGCCGTGATCGACCACGATCGCCTCCGGTAAACAGGCAGGGAGGTCGCCGACCCGCTGCTGGGAGACGCCGTCGGGTTCCTCGGTGCCGACGAGCAGATTCCGCGGAACCCCGTGATACGGCCACCCGCCGTCGTCCCGCTGGCGGTCTGGGGTGATGCATTGGTAGAGCACGTTCGCGACGTCCTGCGCTTTCGTCGACACCGGGGTCAACCGCAGTCCGAGCACGCAGCGGGTGAACAGGTCCATAGCCACCGTCAACTCCACCCCGACCCAGCGCATCGTGATCGGCTCCATCGCAAACACATCCAGCGGCGTGGTGTCGAGCACCACGTACTCGCCGGGCCGGGTGGCACGGAGCCGACCGAACACACCGGTCGGACGATCGGCCACCGACCGCCGTCCCTTTGCACTGCCGAACGCATGCCGTCCCTTCGCCAGCACCTTCAGACGCCGGTAAGCAGTGGCTTTACTGGGCAGCGGCACCGTTCCCGGGCCGAAGCTTGCCTCCAACTTGCGGACAACCGCGTCGATGACAACTCCCATGGTCGGCGTGGATGCCTCGACATAGTCGTCCAGCACCTGAAGACGCGTCGCGTCCCACCGCGGGTCCACGCCGACTGCATATCGGCTGCGAATGCGGGTGTCGGCCAACCCGGCGACCCCCGATGCCCGGAAGCCCGCGATCCAGCGGTAGAGCGTGCGCACCGAGACATCCAGTTCCTTCGCCTTGGCCGCTAGCACCGACTCCAGGTTGGTCCCGTCATCGTTGACCGCGGCGAGCGCGCTGCGCACGTGCCCGGCTCGGACGTCGAGCTTGTGGCGCTGCGACGTCGTCAGCGACGACAGCACCACCGCTGTGGGATCGAAGGAGTCGTCCTTATGGGCCATTGCCACAGCGTGGGCAGTGATTTCGGTGACCGCGACCCTTTGCAACGACGGCCCTGACCGGAGCGTCACCTCAAGACCATGGAGGGCGACGACCTCCCACGAGGCGCCCCCGAACCAGACCCGAATCCCAGGACGGAGATCGAGGATTTCTGTCATAAAGTCGTCCTCTCACCAGGTCAAGACCGTTTGCCCGGACAGCGGTACCGTAAGATCCGCCGTCCACGACCTGAACCATAACTTCGCCAGCACAGCGATGCGGCCCCGCTGCGTGTCTGCGGCCGCGACCACCTCGTCGATCGTCATTCCGGTCACGGCGACCGCCTCGATGCACGCCACGGTCGTGGTATCTATCGAGCCCGTTCTGCGCGCGGCGCCAATGGTCCGGATATTCGCCAGCACCACCGGGTCCGCGCCTGTCCACACCTCGTACGACCAACCCCGCGAGGCGCACACCCGCCCAGTCCAGGCGAATACCTGCGCCGCCTCCTCGCGGCGGGCGAACTCTTCCGGTTTGACGTCCACGACCGTGAACCCACCATCAGCATGTTCGAGAAGCATGTCGGGAACGTGCCTACGTGTGCTCGTCCCGTCCGAGCCGCACATCCACATCGGTTGCGCCGCCATCCGGATTACCCCCGGAGCGAAGTCGGCCAACCACAGCCGATCGAGCTCCAACCGGCTCTCGTAGAGCACGTGGTCACGATTGGTCGCTGACCAGAACCAGCCCGCGTAATGCCTCCGTCGAGGATGACTTCGCACTCGTCGAACCGGCAAACCGCGCACTATTCGTAGCGGATCCGCGGCGGCGACCGTCGTCGCGACAGGACCACCGTTGCCCTGCACGTACCTGACCTCGACCTCACCGCTTCGCGGCACCTACATAGCTTCACTCGTGCTGACACGAAAATGAGAAACCAACACGCCGCTGACAGACAACTGACACGAAATTGAGAAACTGACACCGATCGCGAGAACCTACACTTGAACTCGGCCGGCGGACGGGAACGATTCGACGCCGCCATCACCGACATCGCCAGGATGCTTTCCACCGGAAACCACCACACCAGCAGAAAGC
>NZ_JBVHEH010000068.1:0-11714 GCF_055562955.1 Kitasatospora sp. NPDC015121 | reverse complement strand
GGGATCAAGTGTTTCGGTCATCGTCGATCCTTCCCGCCAAGCTCAGCTCGGCGTGTTGAATCAAGGACCGGATCCACCGTTATTCAGACAGTCCCGTATGCGTGACCTCGCAGAACTCATGGACCCGGAACTCACCCTGCCTATCGGTGGGCGCGAGTTCCGGGTCTCATGCAGTGCCGAGCAAGGCCTGCACATCATGATGTTGCTGAGCTCAGAAGTTCGGCTGGATGATGAGCAGGAACGCGCCGAGATCATGTACGTGCTCGGTGACACCTATCAGGAGATGGTTGACGCCGGTGTTTCGTGGCCGAAGATCGTTCTCGCTGGTCGCGTTGCGATGGCCTTTGTTTTGAGGCCTGAGCGGGCGCAACAGGTGTGGGAGTCGGCTGGTGGCGTCTTGGCGGGAAATCCCCTGCCCCCACCCCCGAACCAATCGAGAGTGGGGGCGACCCTAGCCCGCAAGATCTTTCAGCCCCGGGAACCTACGGACCGGATGATCCTGGCGGCGGCCCGTACGACGAAGTAACCGGCGTCCGCGACTGGTACAACCCGACACCCGGCAAAACACAGGTCGACGAGACCGTAGATCGGCCGTGGACTGATGTCCTCAACCACTGGCACGCAATCGAACTCGACCTCGACGCGAACGGACACGACATCGAATCCGGCCTCCTCAACGCCCGCACGTGGCGGTGGCTGAAACTGCGCATCGACCACTACGCATCCACCCCCGGCACCAACCTCTGGGACGCCCTACACCCGAAAGCAGTCTGATGGCCTACAAGGATTTGGATACTTTCTTCGACCCGGATCTGAAGTTACCGATCCGCGGGAAGACGTACACCGTGCCGGCGCCTGGTGCACCCGAGGCTGCACGGCTACGGAAGCAGGTCATCGCGGAAGGTGTACCGCCGGTAGAGCAGGTGTTCGAGGCGCTGAAAATCCTCGGCGCCGAGATCGATCCGGAAACCGAAGAATGGTCGGGCGGCGTCTACGACGAGATGGTCGCCGACGACCTGCCCTGGCCCATGATCTTCCACGCCGGGCGCACCGCGATCATCCACTACGGCTTCACCGCCGATATGGGCGAAGCGCACTGGGCGCTAGCGCAACTCGGCAAACTCGTCGACCTCGAAAAGGCCACCGAGTTCCTCGCCACGATCAAACCGAAAACCTGAACACTGGAGGGCTGACCATTGCTTGATGTAGGGGAGTTGGTAGCCCGACTGACATTGGACGATTCCCGCTTCATCCAGGGAACCCAACGATCCGAGCAGCAGTCACGGCAATCCACACAACGGATCAGCAACGGCTTCCAGGACATCACCCGCGCAGCTGCCCGCGCAGGTGAAGCAGCGCAAGCTGTGGAGATCAATCGGCAGTTGGATCGTCAGGCGCAGCAAGCCGCGCAACGCATCCAAGAGTTGGAACGCAACGCGCAACGCGCCGACCAGTCAGTCGACGACATCGTCATGAACGACCGCCTCCTGAACGAGGCCCGCGACGCTGCACGTGGGATCGACGAAATCCGTGCCGGCGCACGGCAAGCTGCTGGTGCGCTGAACGATATCGAACTGGGTAACCGGCTTCGGGAGGATTTGCAGGCCGCTCAGGGTGACCTGGATGACCTGTATCGGCAGGCTGGTGACGGCGGCGCTGGTGCCGGTGATCAGGCTGGCGGCAACTTCCTGTCCGGTTTCACTGACACGATCGGCAACCTCGCGTCATCGACTGGCCCTATCGCTGGTTCGCTGCTTGGTGTCGCTGTCATCGGTTTGACGGCTGGTGCTGCGCTCGCTGCGGCCATCAAAGAGGGCATGGAGCAGGAGAAGACGCAGGATCTGTTTCAGGCGCGCACTGGTGTCACGGAGGGACAGGCGCGGAAGTTCGGTCTCGCCGCGGGCGAGTCCTACGCAGACGCTTTCGGTGAGTCCGTCGAAGGCAACCTGGACACAGCGAAATTCGCATTGCGCAACGGTCTCCTGGATCCAGCCGCAACACAACGTGACGCCGAGAAGATGATCAACAGTCTCGACGGCGTGTCCATGATTATGGAGGAAGAAATACCGGCTGTCGCTCGCGCCGCAGGGCAAGCACTCAAGACTGGGTTTGCGGTCGATGCACAAGACGCGTTTGATCTTTTCACAAAAGCAACTCAGCTTGGGCTGAACAACTCCGAAGACTTCCTCGACACGGTTGTTGAATACGGAACACAGTTTCGTAAGCTTGGTTTAACCGGAGCTGATTCGATCGGCCTGATGTCCCAGGCCGTTAAAGCTGGTGCAAGAGACACGGACACTGCTGCGGATGCGTTGAAAGAGTTCAGTATTCGCGCCATCGATGGCAGCGAGTTGAGCGCAAAAGCGTTTGCGGATCTTGCTTATGAGCAGGACGGTGTAGCGCTGAGCCAGCAGGATTTGATTTCGAACAATGCCAAGATGGCCGAAGGATTCGGGACCTTAGGATTCAACGCCGAAGAAATGGGAAAGAAGATCGCAGGCGGCGGCGAGGGTGCACGTGAAGCGTTGGGGCAGGTCTTGGACAAACTTCGCGGAGTCGGCGATGAGCAGGAACGCGCAGCAATTGCAACGGCCCTATTCGGGACGAAGGCAGAGGATCTTGGCGAAGCCCTGTTCGCGATGGATCTTGATACCGCCATCCAGTCGATGAACGACTACGAGGGTGCGGCGTGGCGTGCGATCAACGTGATGGGCGGCAACGCCTCGACATCCGTTGAAGGCGCGATGCGGTCCATCGAACTTGCTGGCGATGGCATGAAAGCTGCTCTCGCGCAGGCATTCGGCCCGTACATCAAGGAGTTTGCCGACAACATCTCGAATAACCGCGCCGGTGTGATCCAGTTCTTCATCGACGTCGGCAATGGTGCATTCGAGGGCGCGAAGGCTGTGCTCGGGTTCGTTGCTGATGGTATGCGTGGGCTCGCCGAATTTGCGGGTGCCGGCGCGGACATGTCGGTCAGCATCTTGCGGTCCCTCGCTGACATGGTCGGCGGCCTCGACAAGCTTTCCTTCGTCATTGGCCTGGTCATTCCTGGTTTCGATGCTGGTGTTGGTGGCCTGTCGGACAAGCTGAATGGGATGGCTGACGCTGCCGAGAAGACTGGTGAGGGCATCAAGAATGGCCTGAATCAGGGCGCCGATTTCGTGGATAACACGTTGGTGCCTGCTGTCGATCAAGCTCAGAACCGTTTCAACGAGTTCGCCGGGGATATGAAACTGTCGGCGGCGTTCAACGACGAGTCGGCGAAGGTCAACAAGGCGATCGCTGATATCGGTGTTGGTGCTGATGGTGCTGCGATCAAGATTGAGAACTGGACTGGTTCGATCGATCGCAACAATGAGGCTCAGGTCAAGATGGACGACGGCCTGAGAGGTATGGCCGATGCGCTCAGCAATCAGATCCGAACGGGTATGGAAGCGGGTAACACGGTCGAGGCTTTGACTGGGCAGTACAACGAAAACTATGACGCCCTTCTCGGGCAGGTCATGGCGACGGGCATGTCCAATCAGGCGGCTGTCGATTACCTTGCGACGCTTGGGCTGACACCCGAGTTTGCGAGGACCACGATCGAGCAACCTGGTATGCCCGAAGCCAAGTACGAGTTGGACGTGTTGAAAGGAAAGATCGAAGCTACTCCGGACAGCAAGATCATCACGACCGAGGCATTGACCGACGAGTCGATGGCGCATCTGGAATCGTTGGGAATCAAGACGAGGGAACTTCCGGACGGTGAAGTCGAGGTTTACGCCGAGACTAAAGAAGCCACGCGGGCTCTTGAAGACTGGCTGATGCGGAATGGGCATCGTGAAGTTGTTGTCCAAATGCAGCTTCAGCGCATCGCGGATGTGAACTCGACTGCCCCGGCATGGTCGGCGCAGCGTGCGCAGGACTACTTCGGAGTCACACAGGCTGATGGCAGTGTTCGTTCGCGTGCGGACGGGATGATCGACACCGCTCACATTCAGCAAGGGTCGGGGCAGGGCATCTACACGAAGTCCCCGCTCGGGCCGGTGCAGTACGCGGAAGGTGAAACGCAGTGGGAAGCCTATATTCCGGGGGCGCCGTCGAAGCGGAAACGCTCGGAGGCGATCTTGCAGGATGTGGCTCGCCGCTTCGGATTCGGGCTTGTTCGACCTGACGCCATCAAGATGGCTGACGGTGGTGTCGTCGAGTCGTTCACCGGCATCGCATCCCAACACGCACCAGGACTGCAACTCACCTCGTCCTATCGGGACACCAACGACTACCACGGCCAAGGTAAGGCAGTCGACTACTCCAACGGCTCAGGAAACACCGATGAGCAGTTGGCGTGGGCGAACTACCTCGCCGACAACTACCAGTCGCAGTTGGCGGAGTTGATTTACTCGGATCCGCGGTTCACTCGGAACATCAAGGACGGGAAGATCGTCGATCCGTCGTTCTATGGTGCGGCGACGATGCAGCAGCACGAGAACCATGTGCATGCGGCGTCGAAGGAACCGTTGGGTGCGCCGTCGGGTGCTGGTAAGGATGCGGCTCCTGCTGCTCCGGATACTCGGACGGAGCGGGAGAAGATCGCCGATCAGGTGATCGCGGAAGGTAAGCGCCGCGGAATCAGCGATAAGGGCATCAAGGCCGCGGTCATGACCGCCCTCGCTGAAACCGATTTGCAGAACCTCGACCACGGCATGGATGGCGATAACGCCGGCATCATGCAGCAGCGCGATAACGGTGGTTGGGGCACGTTGGAGGACCGGAAGGATCCGACTCGTGCGGCGGGCATGTTTTACGACAAGCTCGACGACTTCGACTACAACAGCATGTCGGAAGCTGAGGCGGCGCAGAAGGTGCAGCAGTCGGGCACTGCGGATGGTTCGAATTATGCGGTGAAGGCTGCTGAGGCGGACGAGATCATCGCGGCGTCGAATGCTCGCGGCAACGGTCAGATGACTGTTGGCACTACTGACAGTGGCGCTGCGTTGGCGACGGATGGGCAGCGGGTGTTCGTCACCAACTGGCCCGGAACATCGTCATCGTCGTATTCGGCGCCTGAGTCGGCTCCGTCGTCGGCGCCGGCTGGTGGTACATCGGATGCTGCTGGGAAGGATCCGAACCTGATCTGGTCTGGCGGGTTCAAGGTGTTCGAGAACGGCGGAATGAACCTCCCCGACCAAGCCGGCCTCTACAGCGATGGTGCGGATTTGATTCGGTTCGCGGAGAAGGGAACAGGCGGAGAGTCCTACATTCCGCACGCCCCGTCGAAGCGCACCCGTTCAGTCGCAATCACTCGGGAGACTGCACGCCGGTTCGGTTACGAGTTGGTGCCGATGGCTGACGGCGGACTCACAGGGTTCGGTGGCTATGTGGGGGAGAAGCCGGGGTTGAAGGTGCCGACGACGGCGAATGGTCGTCGTGCTGCTGCGTATAACGCTGCGGCGTTCGGTGTTGGTGCAGCATTCGCGCTCGCCAGTGGCTTCGATGCGGACGGTAAGTTCACCGGCCAATTCGACACGGGCAGCAACTCTTCCTCCCAGTTGGAGAAGGGGTTCGAGAACGCGACCAAGGAAATTCAGCCGGTCCTCGAACAGATCCTGTTGGCGATCAAGAACCGTGAGCCGATCCGAGCTGAGGTGAACGTCGACCGCGACTCGGGCATGGCGAACATCAACATCCTGAAGGGCGGCATATGAGTAGGCGATATGTCCTCGAATGCGCAGACGGGACAGTCTGGGATTTCAACGATCCTGCCTGTCCCGTCTCGTTTCGTACGGAACCGACGGGTACTGAGGGCGCCGAGTTCACGCACGATGACCAGAAGAATGTGGGTCAGGCTGGGGTGTCGTGGGTTGCCCGCAATGACATGCCGAACTTCATCGGGTTGGACTGCAAGGTCGGACCTGTCCCGAAGGCTGACGCGTTGCGGCTCGGGAAGCTGTGGCGGCACTCATTGGGCCGTGGCAAAGAAATACACACCTTCTGGTCGATCACCGAAACTGGTGGCGAGAAATTCCAGTACGTGAGGTTGTCGACGAAGTTCGGGCCGATGGACATACGCCTACTGAAGGATGCTGGGGTTCAGCTCAACGACCCGGCAACACTTCGGTCGGACGAGACGTGGTGGCGCAAGCGACCTGCCGTCAAGACATTCAAGGCCGCGGACTTCGCAACAGCCGCTATCGAATCGGAGTCGGATGAGCCGGTGTGGCCGCACATCGTCATCACCGGCCCCATCACGCTGCCGAAGATCGGCTGGGCTGGCGAACTCGTCCCACTGCCCACCATCGCAGCCGGCGACGTGTGGACCATCAACACCGACCCGAACTGGTTCTCCATCAAAGACGGCGCCGGCAACGATCGGTCGTGGATCGCTCGCGCCTGGTACAAGCAGATCCCCGGAAACCCAGCCGGCCCAATCGCCGTCCCCATCACGATCCAAGGAACCGGCACCAACACCAACACCTCGGTGAAAGTGACGCTGCCGCAACTATTCAGGGAGGGCTTCTAGATGACTGTCGCCCTCCCCGGATACCCGCGCCCCAACACCACCGAGGTCAAAGGTTTCCGGATCGAGGTCGGTTCACCAGATGCCATGTCATGGCGGCCTCTCGGCGCGTACATGGCGGGAACCACTTTCGAGTGGGATTGGGCGATCCCCACCACCGCGGAAATCTACATTCGTGGCGATCATCCGATGGCGTCGTATTTGTCGCATCCGCGGCGGAAAGTCATTCACATCCGCACCAGCCACAATGGAATCCCGTGGGATGGGCGGGTTATGGAGGCTCAAGTCGCGGGACCGCCTGGCAGGTTGACGATCAAGCTGACCTGCGTTTCGAACTTGTTCAAGCTGTTGCGGGCGTTGGCGTGGGTGAACAACACGACACCACCAGAGTTCCAGTTGAACATCACCGGCAAGCAGGACGTTGACTGGGGGCCACCCGATCAGGTGTGCAAGAAGTTTGTGTCGAAGGTGATGACACGACTCCGATCGCCTGTCGTGGCTGCTCTACCGATCCGCAAAACGTCCCCCGAGCTGCCTGACCTCGACGACATCGACACGTTGGATGACTTGCTGAACATCGTGCACGAGTCACCCGACGACATGGTGGTGTTGTCAGCGCGCTTCACCCAACTCGACGAACTGTTCAAGCAGACCGTGGAGACGCACGAGATCGGTTTGTCCATCAGCTTGTGGACGCCGGCCGATGGGTTGCCGTCCCCGCACGTGTTCAACACTCACACCCTTTCGATGCTGCAATCCGTCATGGACTACACGTCCGACAACTTCCTGAACTTCACCAACCCCGGAAACATCCTCGGCCTCACGAATCCGTCCGAGTGGGGGAAGCTGCAGAACCCCGGCTTCGTGTTCAACACGCACGCTAAGCGGGATCGGCGTGAGCATCAGTGGCGCACTGACGGCGATCAGATCGCATGGATCGAACGGGTCGAAAAGACTGCGGACGCAACACGTGTGGTGATCGGCGGTAAGGCTCCCGAGATCCTGAATCAGGTCATCGAGTGGGGTGCGAACTTCGCGTTGCAGTTGATCTTGAACGCGATCCTCCCTGGACTCGGTTTGGGCAACATCATCGGCGACCTGTTCGATGATGTGTTCTTCGCGTTCCAACAGTTCTGGGATCCGGAACTTGAAGCGGAACTCGGCCCGATGGGTCGCGGTGAAGCGTTCGGCGACAACACGTCCGCGTGGTCGCTGGATGGGTTCGCTGTCGGACAGGCCGCGTTGAAGGCGCATTCCGGTTCCGAGGCGATCCGGTTGACGGTCGTCGAGGGCGGCGCGGATGGCCGCGGCTTCACGTTCGGAGAAGACGTAGAAGTGATCGACGGCGTGGAAGTTCACTTCGAGCGCCGCTACAAGGTCGGCGACATCATGACCGTTTGGGATGACGGTGTCGTGATCGAGAAGCACGTGTCGAACGTGAAGATCACCGAGCAGGAAGACGGCCGCATGCGGACCGTCACCACGTTCGGTGACGCCATCACTGTCGGCGATGGCTGGGAGCGCGTCTTGAAGAAGGTCCAAACGATCTTCGGCAGCATCCGCGCTATCGCCAACTCAACCTAGGAGAAACACATGACCTGGACAGGAGATCCCGTCTGGCTCGCAGATGTCTTGCGCGCCGAGGGAATCAAAGTCGTCGAATACCCCGGCTGGAAAGACCGCGGACACGGCGACATGGAAACCATTTGGGGTGTCGTCGCACACCACACCGGCAACAACCCGCCCGGCAACAACCCCGGCTACATCGCGAACCATCCGAGCCTCGGCTTGTGCTCGCAGATTCACCTGTCCCGAGATGGTGTCGCCACTGTCGTCGGTGTGGGTGTCGCATGGCATGCCGGCAGCGGATCGTACCCGGGCCTACCGACGAACGGCGCGAATGAACGCACCATCGGTATCGAGGCGGAGAACAACGGCACCGAGGGCTGGTCGCCCGCGCAGTACGACGCGTATGTGCGGTGCTGCGCTGCGATCCTCCGGAAGGTCGGTCAGCCTGCTTCGCATGCGATCGGACATAAGGAGTGGGCTGGTGCGGCGCAGGGCAAGTGGGATCCCGGCGGGATGGATATGAACAAGTTCCGCGCAGACATTCAGGCTCGAATCAATGGCGCACCTGCTGCGCCTGCTACCCCCGGAGGTTTTCTCATGGCTCTCAACGATGATCAGCAGAAGACGATTCTGACTGCGGCTGAACGGATCAACGGTGTTGTCCGATCGCGCACTTTGCCGGAAGGGCAGGTTGATCCCGAGTCGTACCCGCACGGTGGCGCCGCGGTCCTGGATGCCGCAGACGGCGCGTACATCGTCGGCAAGATCGACGGACTGAAGGAGAGCATCGACGCTCTCACCGCGGCAATCAAAGCAGGCAAGTGATGACCGCAGACTTCGGGTTGGATGGCTTCGCCAAGTCCTATGTGCAGAACATTCCGTTCGTGAAGCAGAACCGCAAGACGATCGCGAACGTCGTTGGCCTGCTCGCTAACGTGCTGGTGCTGTTGGTCGGGTTGCCGATCTCGGGTACTGCGCAGGTGGTGTTGGCGATCAGCATTCAGGGTGTGTTTGCGGTGTCGGCGTGGTTGGTGCCGAATGCGATCACTCCGCAGCAGGCTTCGGAACTCGACGAGTACGTCGGCCGACACCGCAAGCAAGGGTGATGGGGGAGTTCTTTTCCGCGCTCCCCATTGAGGGTGGTGTCGTCGTCGGGTTCGTCGTCGGTGTCTTCCTTATGATCGCGAGAGGTGTCCTCGTCGTCGGCGCTCATCATCGTGAGCAGTTGGATGCTGAGCGCGAGGCGAACACGTATCTCCGGTCGGCGTTGGACAAGGCGTTGACGCTGAACGGTGAGGACGCCAAGACCATCGCGAAGCTATCGGCTACGTCCGAGTTGTCGGTGCGGCTGCTTGAGGAGTGGCGGAAAGAGTCAGCCCAGGGGGCGCCGTGAGGTGGCGTCGGCGTCAACGCGCCGAGAACGAAACAGTCACCGAGGCACGGTTGCTGGACGAAGAAGTGGATAAGCGGTTGGCGGCGTCTCGTCGTGCCCGCCCGGACCACGAGCGTCGCGGGCAGCGTGTTCAGGATCAGATGGTGCGCAACCACTTCGGTGAGTTGTTCCGGCTGAGTATGGAAGGGCGATGATGCTCAGAGAAGTCGGTAACTGGCTGTTGGTTGCGCTGACGGTGGTGTGGTGCACGTTCACTTTGATCTATGCGTTTCGGTCGAAGTGGTGGACGAACGAGGTTGGTCGGGTGTTGTTGCCCGAGAAGGTGTTGACGTGCCTGGTGTTGATTCAGGTCGCTGCGTCGTCGATGTCGAACTCGCTGTATCCGGGGCGTGATGTGATCCGCATTGTTTTGTATGCGGGGTGCGCGGTTTCGGTGTTGATTTTGACGGTTGTGTTGGTGCGTGTGCAGAGGCGTGAGCGTCGATGTCGATCTGAGCGGGGTGATTGCTGATGGAGAAGTTGCCTCCCGGTAAGCCTCGGGATCAAGACATTGTCTCGACGTTCAAAAACAACTGGTTCAGCAACATTTTCGCCGGCTTCGCGAACATCGGCCAACTGCTCGGCGACATCGCGAACGCGTTCCTCGGTGGCGGCGGTTTCGGGCCCGGACCGTTGAAGTCAATCAGCGACAAAGCGATGCAAGACGCCGCCTACATCTTTGATCTACAGAACCGGGCGCAGGTGCTTGAGGGCATCATCGGTTACGGCTCGTGGGTTGCGTCCCAGAATTTGTTCATCACGATTGATCAGGATGATCCGGGGATGCGGACGATGTCGTTTGATCGGCAGGTCGGCCCGAGTGTCGGTGTGACGTTGGTGTCGGATCCAGCGCTGGCGAACAAGAAAGTTCAACGCCTGGACTCGAAGGGTTTGTGGCAGGTTCTCGCGCAGACCCGTTCCCGTAGTACGGGTTTCACTGGTTCCGCGAAGGTGTATCTGGACATCGTTGTGAAGGCTCCGAACGGTTCTGAGTATTACCGGCGTTCGATGGACATGGTTGCTATCTCTAACAATGGTGGAGATGGCGAAGTGACGTTGATGGGCAACGTGTTCTTCACGACTCCGGGGGCTGGTTACACGGTTCGGGTGGATTTGTTTTCGGGTCGCTGGCGCTGGTTTTACGGCGGTTCGCAGTGGTCCGGTTTGAGTGTGTTGAAGCATTCGTCCGAGGTGGAGAACCCGGGCACTGTCGATCCTGGTACGCCCCCGGCGGTCGGATGATGAGGAGAAGCGATGCCTGTTATTTCTGATCGGTTGACTGATGGTGCGAAGTTGGGTGTTGGTGCGGAGATTGTGTTCACTGTCCGCGACATCCGCGACAGTGTGGCGCATGATGCGATCCTCGGACCCGCACGCACCACCGTCCCTGTGAACCCAACTACTGGATTGTTTACGACTCCGGTGTTGGATCCTGGCCCGTATTGGGTGGGGATCCGATGGTCGAGATACAACCCAACACACGAGTTTTACCCCATTGAAGTCCCCGCTGAGTCGGGGACTTTCCGTTTGTGGCCGTTGATCGACGCCGGCACCCCACCACCCGAACCGGGCGCGTTGGGGTTTGTGCGCGACGGCGGGGGAGTGACCCGAATCCAGGCCCTCACGCAGAACGAGTACGACGACCTCGACAACCCCGATCCCGCAACTCTTTTCATCATCACTGACTCGCAAGTCACCATCTAAGGAGCCCTCATGGCAACTACCCAGATCAAGCTGTACGGCAAACTCTCTCAGTCTTTGTTCGCGAAGGAGGTGTCGATTGTGTCGGGTGCGACGAACCTGTATGCGATGCTCACAACGTCAGCTCACACTCCTGATCAGGATGCGCACCGATACAAGAGCGACATCACCAATGAGGCATCGGGCAGTGGGTACACCGCAGGCGGAGTGCAGTTGACTGGTGTCGTCGTGTCCTACGACGCAGCGACCAACAAGCTCACCATCGCCGCGAACAGTCCGTCGTGGCCGTCCTCGTCGATCACTGCACGCAATGTGCACATCTACGACCGCACGAACGGAACGGACGCCACACGAGCACTCATCGGGTACGGCGTGTTCGATTCCGATCAGACAACCTCGTCCGGCAACCTCCAGGGGGAGTGTCCGATTAACGGTGGATCCGACCTTGATGTCGGTTAGTTACCGTTCAGGGTGATGCGTCCTTCGAAGGTGATCGCAAACGCATTGAGC
>NZ_JBVHEH010000067.1:0-11855 GCF_055562955.1 Kitasatospora sp. NPDC015121 | reverse complement strand
GCCCTCCCCCTCGCCGCCACCGGCCTCCTCAACCCCATGATCGCCGGCGCCGCCATGGCCTTCTCCTCCGTCTTCGTGGTCGGCAACAGCCTGCGCCTGCGCAAGTTCCGGCCCACCGCCGGGTGACCGAGGGCCCCTCCGAGGGCCCGGGGACCGTCGGCGACCGGCGTCAACGGCCGAGCAGTTCCCCGCCGTTGCAGTGCAGGATCTCCCCGGTGATGAACCCGGCCTCCGCCGAGGCCAGGAAGTACACCGCGGCCGCGACCTCCCCCGACTCGCCGATCCGGCCGAGCAGCGTGCGGGCCGAGCGGCGCGCGACCTCGGCGTCGTCCAGGCGGGGGCCGAAGAACTCGGTGCCCGCGACGGTGCCGGGCGCGACGATGTTGGCGGTGATGCCGGACGGGCCGAGCTGCGCGGCCAGGAAGTGGTTCCAGGCGTGCAGGGAGGCCTTCGCCGCGCCGTAGGAGCCCGCGCCGCGCAGCGCGGCGATGGAGGAGACGGTGACGACCCGGCCGGAGCCGGGGGTGAGGCGGTCGCGGACGGATTCGGTGAGCAGCACGGCGGTGAGCACGTTGCGTTCGAAGTCGCCGCGCCAGCGGGCCAGGACGGCGTGGGGTCCGGCGCCGAGCACGGTCTCCCGGCTGCCGGCGTTGTTGACCAGGACGTCGATCCGGGCGGGCAGCGCGTCCAGCGCGGCCTCGACGGCGTCGGGGTCGGCGAGGTCGCACACCAGCGGGGTGACGTGGGGTCCGATCTCCTGCGCGGCCTGGTCGAGGACGCCGGGGCGGCGGCCGACGATCACCACGCGCTCGCCGGCCTCGGCGAAGCGCCGGGCGACCTCCAGCCCGATGCCGGTGCCTCCACCGGTGACGACGACGTTCCTGGCCATTGCGCGCTCCCTCCCTGACCGTTCGCCGCGCCGCGGCTCGCAGGCGGTCCGTACCGGATTGCCACGATTCCTATCACGCTGGGTTGCGACGGCAGCGGGGTGGGTGACGCCGCGCGGCGGGTGTGCGGTGTGGTATGCGGTCGACCGTCCGGGTGCGCGGACGCACACGGAGAGTGGAGAGAGGCAACTCACACCCCCCTGGCGTAACTCTGCGCCCCCTGGTACGTCTTACCTTTTGTAGAGCGGGGCTCCGGCGGGCCCCGGACGGGCTGTCGATTCGTCGACCGCCCTCGCGCACGGCAACCGGGCCGGACCCGGGGCCCCTGGGAACGCTTTGAGCGGCCGTGTCCCAGGGCCGGGGCCGTCCCGGGCGCCGTGCGCCCCAGCGCGGCAGCAACGGAACGGCGAAGGGGCCCGGTCCCGCCCCCTGTACGGGAGGGCGGGACCGGGCCCCTTCGGGCACCTGGCGGCCGGTCGGGCCGGCCGTCGGCTCAGCGCGCGTCGAGCGGCACGTAGTCGCGGATCTCGACGCCGGTGTAGATCTGCCGCGGGCGGCCGATCCGGCTGGTCGGGTCCTTGATCATCTCGTGCCAGTGGGCGATCCAGCCGGGGAGCCGGCCGAGCGCGAACAGCACGGTGAACATGCTGGTCGGGAAGCCCATCGCGCGGTAGATCAGGCCCGTGTAGAAGTCCACGTTCGGGTAGAGCTTGCGCGAGACGAAGAAGTCGTCCTTGAGCGCGTGCTCCTCCAGCTTGAGCGCGATGTCCAGCAGCGCGTCGGACTTGCCGAGCTGGGCCAGCACCTCGTGGGCGAGCACCTTGACCTGCGCGGCGCGCGGGTCGAACGCCTTGTAGACGCGGTGGCCGAAGCCCATCAGCTTGACGCCGTCCTCGCGGTTCTTCACCTTGCGGATGAACGCGTCGACGTCGCCGCCGTCCTTCTGGATCTGCTCCAGCATCTCCAGCACGGCCTGGTTGGCGCCGCCGTGCAGCGGGCCCCACAGCGCCGAGATGCCCGCCGAGATGGAGGCGAACAGGTTGGCGTGCGAGGAGCCGACCAGGCGCACCGTCGAGGTGGAGCAGTTCTGCTCGTGGTCCGCGTGCAGGATGAGCAGCTTGTCCAGGGCGTTGACCACGACCGGGTTCAGCTCGTAGTCCTCGGCCGGGACGGCGAAGGTCATCCGCAGGAAGTTCTCGACGTAGCCGAGGTCGTTGCGCGGGTAGACGAAGGGCTGGCCCATCGCCTTCTTGTACGCGTACGCCGCGATGGTCGGCAGCTTCGCCAGCAGGCGGACCGTCGACAGGTGGCGCTGCGCCTCGTCGAACGGGTTGTGGCTCTCCGGGTAGAACGTGGAGAGCGCGCCGACCACCGAGGAGAGCATCGCCATCGGGTGCGCATCCCGGGGGAAGCCCTGGAAGAAGCGCTTGACGTCCTCGTGCAGCAGCGTGTGCTGGGTGATCTCGTTGCTGAACGTCGCGAGCTGGCCCTCGTTCGGCAGCTCGCCGTTGATCAGCAGGTAAGCGGTCTCGATGAAGTTGGCCTCACCGGCCAGCTGCTCGATCGGGTAGCCGCGGTAGCGCAGGATGCCGGCGTCACCGTCAATGAAGGTGATCGCGGACTTGTTGGCGGCGGTGTTGCCGAAACCGTTGTCCAGGGTGACCAGGCCGGTCTGCGGGAGCAGCTTCGAGATGTCGAAGCCGGAGTTGCCCGCAGTGCTCTCGACGACGGGGTACTCGTACTCGCCGTCCTGGTACCGCAGTACTACCGATTTGTCGCTCACGTCTTCCTCACCGACGAAATTGATCCTCATCCGACTGCCCTGACTGTCTCAACGATCCCCCACCCGAAGGACGGCCGCGCACCCGGGGGTGACCCCGGGAAGGACCGGGGCCTACAAACTCCGCCGCCGCCACCGGTGCGAACCGGACAAGATCGGCATTGGCACGGACCAGGTTCCGCCCTAAATCTCTTCACGTCAAGACAACCTCTGAACGTACCGTACCCCCTCGAACTCAGCCCGCAGCCAATCTGTGGTCCAGCGCGGAGTGCCGCCGACCGGTGCTCACCGCCCGCACCGCCTGCGCGATGGCCTTGCGCGACCCGACCAGTACCACCAGCTTCTTCGCCCGCGTCACCGCCGTGTACAACAGGTTCCGCTGCAGCATCGGCCAGGCCGACATCGTGACGGGAATCACCACCGCCGGGTACTCGCTGCCCTGCGAACGGTGGATCGTCACCGCGTACGCGTGCGCCAGCTCGTCGAGCTCGTCGAAGTCGTACGGGACCTCCTCGTCCTCGTCGGTCAGCACGGTCAGCCGCTGGTCGTCCGCGTTCAGCGCCGTCACCACGCCCACCGTGCCGTTGAAGACGCCGCTGCGGCCCTTGTCGTAGTTGTTGCGGATCTGGGTGACCTTGTCGCCGACCCGGAACGTCCGCCCGCCGAAGCGGCGCTCGGCCAGGCCCTCGCGGGCCGGGGTGACGGCCGCCTGGAGCAGCGTGTTCAGCGCGCCCGCGCCGGCCGGGCCGCGGTGCATCGGGGCCAGCACCTGGACGTCGCGGCGCGGGTCGAGGCCGAAGCGCTGCGGGATCCGGCGGGCCACCACGTCGACCGTCAGGCCCGCGGCGCGCTCGGAGTCCTCCTCGGCGAACAGGAAGAAGTCCGGCAGGCCGTCGGTCTTCGGCGGCAGGCCCTCGTTGATCCGGTGCGCGTTGACCACCACGCCGGACTGCTGGGCCTGCCGGAAGATCCTGGTCAGCCGCACCGACGGGATCGGACCGCCGGGCGCGAGCATGTCCCGCAGCACCTCGCCGGCGCCCACCGAGGGCAGCTGGTCGACGTCCCCCACGAAGAGCAGGTGGGCGCCCGGCGCGACCGCCTTGACCAGCTTGTTCGCCAGGATGAGGTCCAGCATCGAGGCCTCGTCGACCACCACCAGGTCGGCGTCCAGCGGCCGGTCCCGGTCGTACGCGGCGTCCCCGCCCGGCTTCAGCTCCAGCAGCCGGTGCACCGTGGACGCCTCCGCGCCGGTCAGCTCCGCCAGCCGCTTCGCCGCCCGCCCGGTCGGCGCCGCCAGCACCACCTTCGCCCGCTTGGCCAGCGCCAGCTCGACGATCGACTTCACCGTGAACGACTTGCCGCAGCCCGGGCCGCCGGTCAGCACCGCGACCTTCTCGGTCAGCGCCAGGCGCACCGACTGCTCCTGCTCCGGGGCGAGTTCGGCCCCCGTCCGCTTCGCCAGCCAGCCCAGCGCGGCCGGCCAGTCCACCCCCCGGAACCACGGCAGCCGGTCCTCGCCGGAGCGCAGCAACCGCAGCAGCTGGCCCGCCATCGAGAGCTCCGCCCGGTGGAACGGCACCAGGTACACCGCCGTCACCTCCTGCCCGTCGCCCCCCGGCAGCCGCTCGCGCACCACGCCCTCCGCCGCGACCAGCTCCGCCAGGCAGTCGATCACCAGGCCGACGTCCACCTGCAGCAGCTTCACGCCGTCCGCGATCAGCCGCTCCTCCGGCAGGTAGCAGTGCCCGTTGTCGGTGGACTGCGACAGCGCGTACTGCAGGCCCGCCTTCACCCGCTCCGGCGAGTCGTGCGGGATGCCGACCGCCTGCGCGATCCGGTCCGCCGTCAGGAAGCCGATGCCCCACACGTCCGACGCCAGGCGGTACGGCTGGTTCTTCACCACCCCGATCGAGCCGTCGCCGTACTGCTTGTAGATCCGCACCGCCAGCGACGTCGACACCTGCACGCCCTGCAGGAAGACCATCACCTCCTTGATGGACTTCTGCTCCTCCCAGGCCTTCGCGATCATCTTCGTCCGCTTCGGGCCCAGGCCCGGCACCTCGATCAGCCGCCCCGGCTCGTTCTCGATCACCTCCAGGGTCTCCACCCCGAAGCGCTCCACGATCCGCTCCGCGAACCGCGGACCGATGCCCTTGATCAGCCCGGAGCCCAGGTACCGCTGGATGCCCTGGACGGTGGCCGGCAGCACCGTCGTGTAGTTCTCCACCGTGAACTGCCGCCCGTACTGCGGGTGCGAACCCCACCGCCCGAACAGCCGCAGGCTCTCCCCCACCTGCGCCCCCAGCAGCGCCCCCACCACCGTCAGCAGGTCGTTCGCCCCGCGCCCGGTGTCCACCCGGGCGACCGTGTAGCCCGTCTCCTCGTTGGCGTACGTGATCCGCTCCAGGACCCCCTCCACCTGAGCCAGCTGCAACGGACACCTCACCCGCGATCAGGGACACTCCACCGCGAAAGGTACTCCGTGCCGCCGACACTCCCGCACGGCGGAAGCACGGCGGAAGCACGACAGGGCCCCGGGCGGGGCCGCGCGCCGGCGGCGCACCACCCCGCCCGGGGTCCGCTACTGCACGCCCTCCCCCAACCGGAGGACCCGCGGGACGCGCCGCCGACCCGTCACCCCCTCCAGCGCCGCCGCGCACGGGACCAGCACCAGCAGGCCCAGCGCCGCCGCCGCGACGGCCGCCCAGTCCGGGGCGAACGCCGGCGCGCCCGGCCCCCCGGTGAACACCCGCAGCTCCAGCGCCGGACCGAGCAGCCACGGCAGGGCCAGCCCGAGCAGCGTGCCGCCCACCACCGCCGCGACCGTCAGCGGCAGCAACTGGACCAGCCGCACCCCCGTCGCGGCCCGCCCGCCGAGCCCCAGCGTCCGCAGGTGCGCCAGCGCCCGCCCGCGCTCCACCGAGCTCAGCAGCAGCTCCAGCACCACCGCGGCCAGCCCCAGCAGCAGCCCGATCGCCGCCGACGCCCGGAACGCCGTCTCCAGCGCGGACACCAGCCCGTCCCCCGCCGACTCCCGCAACTGCCCGTCCAGGAAACGGATCTCGACCGGCGCGCCGCGGTTCACCGCACCACCCGCCGCACCGCCGCCGCCCGCGCCCGCGGCCGCCGCCGAACCCTCGACCACCGCCCGCAGCCGCTCCGCGTCGATCCGGCCCGCACCCGCCGGCGAACCCGGCCGGCCCGGCTCGGCGAACAGCACCGCCGCGCCGCGCAGCCCGTTCTGCCGGGGCACCTGCTCCGCACCCGGACCGCCGGCCACCAGCAGCCCGCCCGCGGTCCCGACGTCCCCGACCACCGGGCCGACCGCCCGGTCGGCGGCCGCCCCGTCCGGCAGCGTCCCGACGATCCGCACCCGCACCCGGGTCGAGCCCGCGTCCGCGTCGAACGTCCCCCCGGGGAACCGCTCCGCCGTCACCCGGTCGGCCAGCACCGGGAGTTCGGCCCCCGCCGCGAGCGGCTCGGACAGCTCCGGCGCCCCGGCCAGCGCCCGCGCCAGCACCGACCCCGGCTCGTACCGGGCCAGCGCCACCGGATCGACCCCGACCAGCGCGACGCCCTTCACCTTCGTCCCGTCCTCGTCCGAGGTCAGCGTGGCCCGCGCACCGCGCACCGACAGCACCCCGGCCACCCCCGGGACCCGACACAACTCCTCGACCGGCAAAGGCCGTTGCGACGGACCCAGGACCACCGCGTCACCACCCGTGCGCCACTGCGCGGCCGCCACCCGGCCCTCCCGGACGGTGCCCGACACCAGCGCGCCGAACACCGCGCAGGCCAACGCCGGCACCAGCACCAGCAGCGCCGTCGCCGCCGCCCCCGAACGCCGCCCCGCCTGCGCCAGGCCGACCAGCGCCACCGCACCGCGCCGACGCCGCGCCCAGGCCGTCACCAGCCGCAGCGGCAGCGGGTACACCCGCAGCACCACGACCACCGCCGCCAGACCCAACAGCACCGGAACCAGCGCCAGTTGGGGATCCGTCTCGGCACCCGCCGGAGCCGCGCCGCGCAGCCGCAACTGCAGCACGCCCGCCCCCGCGAGCAGCAGCACCGCACCCTCCACGACCAGCCGCGCCGACAGGCCCGACACCCGCCGCAGCCCCCGCCGACGCACCGGCACCCGGCCCGCCCGGCGCACCGCCCGGCCCTGCCACCACACCGCCACCGCCGGCGCGCACGCCACCAGCGCCGCCGCCAGCCAGGCCGGCCACCACTCCCCCAGCGGACGCCCGTCGGACCACCGGACGGCCACCGCCCAACCCGCCAGCAGGCCCGCCAACGCCGCCGGAACGGCCTCCAGCAGCCGAACGGCCGCCAGTGCGGGCTCACCCGCACCCCGGGCCCGCTGCAGCGCCAGCGCCCCCTCCCGGCGCCGCGCCCCGAGCCGGGCCGCGGCCACCGCCGTGGACACCCCGACCGCCAGCAGGCCCGCCAGCGCGAACGACTGCAGCACCACCGTCCGGGCCCGCTGCACGGCGAACCCGTCCACCAGCGCCGACAAGCGCTCGGTAAGCCGCGGCACCTTCAACGTCCGCGTCCCGGCCGGGCAGGGGAACACGTCCGAGACCACGTCACCGCAGACCGCCACCGCCGCCGTCGACGGGAACTCCCGCGCCCGCGCCGACAGTTCACGCGCCCCGGCAGCCGTCCCGCCGGTCCCCCAGGGCTGCTCCGCCGCCCAGAGCACCCAGGTCGCCTCCACCGTCCGCGTCCCCCGCGCCTCCAACGCCTCCAGCCCCGCCGGAGCCACCATCGCCTGCCCGTACCGGATGTAGACGTCGTCCTGCACGTGCGCGTCCATCGGCGAGTTCAGCAGCGGCAGCTCCCGCCACAGGTCGTCCGAAGCGTCCAGCGGCTCGAACTCGCCGACCACCACCGCCTCGGTGCCCCCGTACCGGCCCGCCATGAACACGCGCTGCCCGAGCTTCAACCCGAACTGCTCCAACGAGGCCGCGGCCAGGCCCAGTTCGATCGGCGCGGACTCCGCGCCGGCCGGCTGCCCCGGCGCCCGGCCGGCCACCCAGCGCACCCGGTCCGCCGCGTCCTGCGCGTAGACCGGCGCCACCATCCCCGGATTGCCGTGCGGCTTCGGCACCCCGTCGCCGGACAGCGCCATGCCGTCGGCCTGCGCCCACCCCGACACCCGGGACAGCGTCCGCGCCAACTCCCCGGACGCACCCTGCCGGACCGTCTCGCCGACCCGGGTCAGGTCGGTGTCCAACGTGCCGAACTGCGGCACCCGCAACGCGCCCCCGGCGTCCACCGGCGCGTTCAACTCCGCCCGCGACACCAGCAGCGGCCCGTCCCGCTGCGCCACCTCCAACCGGCGCGCCAGCTCCTCCGTCGCCAACCGGTCGAACACCGGCGGCCACAGCAGCGTCGCCACCGTCAGCACCGCCGTCAGCGCCGCCAGCACCAGCAGCACCGGCCAACCCGTCCGGACCTCCCGGCCGGCCGGCCGCCAGCCGCCGAAACCGCCCAGCCGCCGCCCGAACAACCGCCGTCCGTCCAGCCCGTTCATCCGTTCTCCCCCGCCCGAAGCTCACGCGCCAGATCGACCCGCGCCAACATCCGCGACAGCACCAGCACCACCGAACCGACCCCCAGGCCGGTCGCCAGCACCACCACCGCCGTCCACCCCCACCCCACCGTCAACTCCAGGGCCGGGAACACCGCCCGGCCACCACCGTCGACCACGATCAACGGCAGCACCACCGCCGCCAGCACCACCCCCAGGACGGCCCCCAGCAGCACCGCGAACCCCACCACCACGGACTGCTCCAACCGCAGCACCCCGGCCAACTGCCGGCGCCGCACCCCCAACGCCCGCAGCACCGCGAACTCCCGCCGCCTGGACCGCGCCGAACCCACCGCGTGCACCGTGAAACCGGCCACCGCGAACACCGGCGACAACGCCAACGACAGCACCAGCGCACTGCGCCGCCCGGACCGGAACGGATCCTCCGCCAACGCCACCGCCTCCGCCCGGGCACTGCGCACCCGGCCCAGCCGGGGATCGGCCGCCAGCGCCCGCTCCGCCCGCACCACGCCGTCCTTCGAGTCCGCCGCCAACAGCCACGCCTCGTCCACGAGCGGCGGCAGACCCGTCTCCGCCCGCGCCCCGGCCCACGCCCGCGAGTCCACCAGCGCCTGCGGCACGTCCCGGCCCGCACCGCCCGGCAGGTCCGCCAGCACCCCGACCACCCGCAACCCGAACTGGTCCTCCTTGCCCGCCATCACCCGCGCGTCCCGGCCCGGCCCGACACCGGTCGCCCGCACGAACGCCTCGTTCACCAGCGCGGGCACCACCGCGCCCCGCCCCGGCGACACCCTCGGCGACCCCGCCGGCAGCAGCGTGAAGGACACCGTGTCCGCACCCGAACTCAGCACGAACGACTCTGCCGCCGGTCCCGGCGGCACCCCGATGGCCGGCTCGACCCCGCGCACCACCGCCGACAGCAGCCCGCCCTCCCCGGGCCGCGCCACCTCGCACACCCCGGACCTCGACACCGGCACCTCGCCCTGCTCCGAACGCCCCGGACACCCCAGCCCGGTCGCCACCAGCGCCCCCCGGGTCGCGTCCCCCCACTCCATCCCGGCCGGCAGCGCCGACCCCACCACCTCCGACACCTCCAACCCCAGCGTCGGCCGCGGATACCCCTGCACCGGCGTGCTCCGCAACGCCAACCCCGTCACCTGCAACGGGTAGTGCAGCGCCCCCGACCCCAGCGCCCCCGACCCCAGCGGCAGCGTCACCGTGCGCGACACCCCGTCCGGCACCAACCGCGCCCGGGCCGTCGTCACCAGCCCGCTCGCGTCCTCCACCCGGACCGACAACCACATCGGACCGTTCCGCTCGACCGGCACCGACGAGGACAGCGCCACCCGCACCCGCACCGACTCCGGCCGGCCCTCCAGCGCCATCCCGTGCACCGGCACGGCCTCCCCCAACCGACCCAACTGCTCGGCCAGCGAACCACGTTCAAGATCCGAACGGACCGCGGGCACCGCGTGCGTCCACGCCCCCGACGCCATCCGCCCCGCCGTCGCCACCGGACGCACCGCCGCCGTGTCCACCCCCAGCACCGTGGTCGGCGCACCGCGCACCTCGCCCTGCGCCGACACCAGCGGCGTCACCGCCGCCACCCCCGGCAACCCCGCCAACGCCTCGTACCGCGCCCCCGACGGAAGCTCGCCCCCCGTCACCCGCAGGTCCGCGCCCACCTCGAACGCCGCCCGGTCCCGGTCGCTCGGCGCCTCACCGGCGATCACCGTGGTGGTCAACGCCCCCACCGCCAGCGCCAGCGCCATCAACAGCACCGGAGCGCCCTGACCCGCACGCCCCCGGCTCACCTGCCAACCGCTCAACGGCGCCACCAGACCCCGCCCGCGCCGCGCCAACCACTCCAACGCCCGCCCCAGCGGCGGCAACAGCCGCAGCAGCAGCAACGCCGCCGCCACCGTCATCACCACCGGAGCCGCCACCAACACCGGATCGAATCCGACCGCACTCGACGCCGGACTCAACAACCCCTCGTACTGTCGCAGTTGCAGGTACGCCAGGACCGCGAGCGCGGCCAGCACCAGATCCGCGCCGGCCCGCTGCGCGACCGCCCGCCGGGCACTGCGCGATGGCGTCTCCCGTTCGCCACCGTCCGCCGCCCACACCACCGGCAGCAGCGCCGCGCACCCGTGCAGCAGCAACGCCGTCCCCGCCACGGCCCACGCCGCCGGACCGGCCGCCTGCCCGGCGGCGCCCTCCACCGGCAACCCCGACCGCTCCAACAACCGCAACAACGGCCCCGCCACCCACACGCCCAGCACCGCCGCCGGCACCGTGCACAACGCCCACTCCACCGCCGCGGCCCCCGACAACCGGGCCCGACCCGCACCGCGCGCCAACTGCAGCAGCAGCTCCGCCCGCCGGAACTCCGTCAGTTGACGCGCCGTCAGCACCATCGTCACCGCCGACAGCACCGCCAGCATCGTCACCGGCACCAGCATCCCCGAGCGCGCCACCATCATCGGCGCCGCCAACTCCCCCAGCGCCACCGGAATCCCACTGGACGCCCGCAGCGCCTCCACCGGCCGCTCCGTCCCCCGGAACACCGCCCTGGCCGCGTCACCCCCGGTCAACCGCTCCACCCGGCCCCGCAGCGCCGCCAACCCGTCGATCCGCCACCGCCCCGGATCCGGCAGCCCCGTCCACTGCACGTCCAACTCGTCCCGCAGCACCGGATTCGTCCGCAGCAGCTCCCGCGCGGACAGCACCAGCCCCTCCGGCCCCCTCAACGAGGTCGCCTCCTGCCAGGCCCGCCACAGCGCCTCCGCCCCCGGCGCCGGCCGGTACACCCCGCTCACCGTCACCGGGAACGACCCGTTCGCCTTCAGCAGCGGCACCGTCCCACCGACCGAAACCCCCAGCCGACGCGCCACCACCTCCGACAACGCCACCTGCTCCGCCCCCGCCGGCCAGGCTCCCTGCGTCAACTCCGCGACCCGCTGCGGCTCCGGCACCGCCAGCAACGTCACCAACTCCCCCGCCGCCCCCGCCTCCGGGCCCGGACCGGACGCCGAAGCCGACGTCGGCAGGGTCAACGAGCTCGACGTGTGCAGCACCTCCTCCACCCGCACCGCCGTCCCCGGCAACGCCCGGTGCAGGGCCGCCCGAACCTGGCCGTCCGCCTTCTCGTCCGCCCCCTCCGCGTACCGCCCCGACACCGAGAGCGACAACCGCGGATCCTCCGCCAACCGGTGCCGCATCCCCTCCGTCACCGAACTGCCCGTCAGCGCGGTCAACGCCGTCAACACCGCCACGGCCAACAACACCGTCACCGCCGCCGCCCCCAGCACGACCCCGTGCTGCCCGGCCCGCCGTACCCCCGCGGGCGAACCGCGCCCGTCCGTTTCCATGTCCCCCGTAGCCCTTCCGCCGTCACTCGATGGTCTGGACCAATCTGATGACGGGCAGTCTGCCGCCTACCCCCGAGTCAAACAACAGCCCGACGATCACGGACCGGACTCGTTCACCCACACCCCGCACCCGGCCCGATCCGGGCGGCCGAAATCCCCCGGAAACGCGAGAAAGCCCCCTGACATCCCGTCAGGGGGCTTTCTCTCAAAGATTGTTCGGCGGCGTCCTACTCTCCCACAGGGTCCCCCCTGCAGTA
>NZ_JBVHEH010000066.1:0-13283 GCF_055562955.1 Kitasatospora sp. NPDC015121 | reverse complement strand
AACAGCTCCTGGCCACCTGGAACGGACCATGCCCGACATGCCACCGCCCCGCCGCCACACCAACCCCAGCCCCGACCTAACAAAGCACTACTAGCGGGGGCTGGCGGGTAGTAGGCCGCTGGTGGGGGTGGTCCACAGGCGGATGGTGCCGTCGTGGGTGGCGGTGGCGAGGAGGGAGCCGTCGGGGGAGAAGGCGAGGGCGGTGCCGTGGGAGGGGTGCCCGGTGAGCTCGGCCGCCAGGATGTCGGTGGTGGTCTCCCATAGCCGTGTGGTGCCCTCGGGGCTGGTGGCGGCCAGGAGTCGGCCGTCGGGGGAGAAGGCGACGTCGAGGCAGTCGAGGGTGGTGGTCAGCAGGGACAGGCGGCGGCGTTCGTGCACGCTCCACAGTTCTACGCCCCTGTCGCTGGCGGTGGCGAGGAGGGAGCCGTCGGGGGAGAGCGCCGCGCTGTGGCCGTGGACGCGGAAGCTGTCGGCAAGGGCGTGCGTCTCCCCGGTCTGGAGGTCGGCCAGTCGGATCGCGGTGCTGTCGCCGACGGTGGCGAGGGTGGTTGCGCGGGGGGACAGTGTCAGCGCGCTGTCGCTTTGGAGTTTGATCCGGTGGTGTCGGACGCCTGCCAGGTTGCGGGCCGTGGTGTTCCACAGGTGGACCTCCTGGTTCGCGCCGGCGGTCAGGATGGTCCTGCCGTCGGGGGAGAAGGCGATCTCGATGATGCCGCCGGCGCGGCCGATAAGGACGCTCTGCCCGCTCTCGGGCTCCCACAGGACGATGGTGCCGTCCCGCTCGGCGATGGCGAGGAACGCCTGGCCGGGGGCGGTGGTGAACGCGGCGGCGCGTGCTCCGTGCGACCGGTGGCCGTGTGCGAAGGCGCTGGGGGTGCCGGCCGGGTAGGCGCGGCGGATGTCTGCCGGGTAGGTGGCGATGAGGGTGCGCACCGTGGTGCTCCACACCTGTATCGAGTGGTCCTGGCCCACGGCGGCCAGCAGTGAGGCGTCGGGGGAGAAGGTCAGCGCGGTGACGGCGTGGCCCTGGCCGGGGATCGGTTCCAACTGGACGGGCCGGCCCCGTTCCAGCGCGCCCAGGACGCTGCGGGCGGCCGCACTGCCGCGCGACGGGCTCTGGAGCGCGGGACGGTTGCCGCCGATCGCCCGCACCGTTGGGCGGCTTCCCGTCGCGGTGGGCTCTGGCCGCACGTTCGGGGCAGTGCCCGGGCGCCGGGCGTGGCGCCCGCCGGGTGAGGGGAGGGGGTCGGTGCGTGGGGGGAGGGGGTCGGCCGGCTCGGGCGGCTGTGGGAGGGCGGGGCCCGCCGGCTGTCCGCCGCCCCGCCCCGGGCCGGGGCCGGGGCCCGGTGCTTCCGCAGGAGTTTGGGTGCCGCGCGAGGCGGGTGGCCGGGCGGAGCGGCCCCGTTCCTGCAAGGCCTTCAACCGCCTCCAGTGCGTCCTCCACTCCTCCAGCCGCGGATCGTCGTGCCCCGGCACCTTCCCCTGCCCGTTCTCGAAGGACAGCAGTGCCCGCACCATGCCCATCACGAAGTCGAAGGAGGGCAGGTACTCGCCGGTCATCGCGCTGCTCAGCGCGGAGACCGACAGCGGGCGCCCGGCCGGCGCGCGAGTGCTGACCTTGGCGTAGGAGGGGTTGCCCCGCATGATCCGCAGCGCTCGCAAGTCGCTCGCGAACTCCTCCAGCTCCCGGGCGAATTCCTCCGCGGGGGCCTTGGCCGGTCCCGTGTCCGTGTCGCTCGCACTGTCCACCGTGGCCGCCCCATCCCACTCCGAGACCGTCTTCGTGTCACCGTAGAGCCGCGGTACCGGAAGCCGCCGGAGGATTCCGGAAGTTCCCGGACGCCGCGGCCCGCCGCGGTGTCCGCTGCCTTCCGGCACCGGCCGGGTTTCCTCGCAACCGTCCGCTGCGCGGCTGGCCGGGCGCCTGTCCACGCTGGACTGGCAGGCATGGCAGACAACGAGAACCCCGCCCCCGTCCCCTCCGGTTCCGCGCCGCTGCTGAGCGCGCGCACCGCCCTTGTCCTTCTGGCCGCCGTCGTCGTCGCCGTTGTCGTCGGCGTGCTGACGTTCCTCGGCGGCGGCCCGGTCGCCGCCGCGGTCCTGGCGGGCCTGACCGCCTTCGGCACAGCCACCCTCGCCCTGCACAAACTGATCGCCTGACCCCCCGCTGGCCGCCGCGGGGCCGGCGGTACGGACACCGTCCCGTAGGCCCCGCGGCGGGAGCGGGTCCACCCGGCGGTGCGTCGGCCAGGGTCGTAAGTGCTCGGCTCACCGTTGACGGCCACCGACGACTACCCCCGCCCCCCGCCCCCGCTCCGCGTCCGTGCCGGCCGCCACGGTGCCCGGCCTGAAACAGGAGTCCGTCCAGGGCGGGCTGCACGACGACTTGGTGCACGGCGAAAGTGCATACGTCCGCATGGACGGCCCCGACCCGGGCGCCGCGCTCATCTCACCGCGCTGTGCCTGGCCGGGCGGCCGCTCGGCCTACGAGCCCGACGCGGCCGGGCGGTGGACGTGGCGGGGCGACATCCCGTAGCCCGCCGTCTGTTTGCCCCGGCGGTGTCGGGTGCGGCGGGGGCCGATCCCCACGCTCGCCTCCGACGCCGCCGTCACCGTCGAGCGCGCCGATGGCACCGCCGCGACCTTCGCCGTCGGTCGCGTCACCGACTGCCCGATGAGCAGCGTCCCCGGCGAGGTGTACACCCCCGCCACCCGCCCCGAAATGCGCCTGATCACCTGCGGCGGAGCCTTCGGCTCCACCTGCGGCGGCTACCTGGACAGCACCGTCGCCTACGCCCGCCTCACCGGCTGAACGCAGTGCCACCGCCGTGTCCTGCCGCGGCAGGCGCCCCGGCGCGGCCCCGGCGCCGCCCCGGTGCGCGTGGCGCGGGTTCCGGACCTTCTTGTGGCGGCTCCCGGGTGACTGCCCGCCAGACAATGTTCCGTCAGTTGTAGAAAGTGCCTTGGCTGTTGGCGTCGACAGTTGTAGATTGTTGGGTGTGAAGACTCCGAAGATGACGGCGCACACCCAGACGGTGCTGCGCGCGTTGCTGGGGAAGGCCCCGGACGGATCGGTGGTCGAGGGCGCGACGGTGGACGGCGTGTACGGGCTCCAGCTCTCCCAGTGCACCGGGCTCGCGACCGGGACGCTGTTCCCGCTGCTGGAGCGCTTGGTCCAGTCCGGCTGGGTCGAGCGCTACTGGGAGGACGACGCCACGGCCGAAGCCCAGGGCCGTACCCGCCGCCGCTACTACCGCCTGTCCGCCGCCGGCGCCCAGAGCGCCCCGCTGGCCCTCGCCGAGGCCACGGCCGCCGGCAAAGCCGCTCCTTACAGCCCCCGCGGTCGCCGCGCCGCGATCGGGGGCACCGCGTGAACGCCGCCGAGATCGCAGCCCTGGCCGCGGTGTTCGCGGCCGCCCTCCTCGCCCGCAAGGCGATCACCGCGCGCCTGGTGAGGTTCCTGACCGCGCAGCTCATGCGGACACGGGTGGTGAAGGCCCGTGCCGAGGACGTGGCCGAAGCCCTCGGGAGGGTCGAGACCACCGCGTACGAGCGGGCTCTGGTCGAGCGCTTACTCGAACTCGTCCGAAAGCGGGCCGCCCCCGGCCGGCCCCCGGCCCTGCCTGATCTGACGGGCCCGGCCGTGTCCGACGAGGAGCGCAAGAGCTGGCCGTACGAGCGCAAGCGGATTATGGCGCTCATGCTGACCCTGCTCGTCCGACTGCCGGCGCTGAAGAGCGGCAGGACAAGCCTGGCCGAGATCCTCGAGAAGACCGAGACGACCCCGTTCGAGCGCGCCCTCGTGGGCCTCGCCGCGAACCCGACCCGCCCCAGGCGGGAACACACCGCCCCCCGCCCCACCGCAGGCCGCGGACTGCTCGCCCTGCTGTCCGCCGCCATCCCCGCCGCCCGGCGCGCGGACTGGCTGGAGGAGCGCCGCCAGATCCTCACCGAGCTCGACACCCGCCCCCAGCGACTGCGCTTCCTGCTCTCCGAACTGCGCGCGGTCCCCGTCAACGCCTACGTCCTGCGCACCGGCAGAAGGAGAGGATCAGCGTGAGTACCGCTCCGCACTCAGCCCCGCACACGACTCCACCGCCCGCCGCTGTTCCGGCTCCCGCCGCCCGGCCGAGCCTGCTCGGGCTGCTGCGGCACTGGTATGACCCTTCCACCGCGCGCGGGATCGTCCTGACCACCGTCACCGCCGGCGTGCTGCTGTGGCTGCTGACCGGCGTACTCCCCGCCCACCTGCACATCACCTGGACCTGACCGCGACAGGGGAGCCGCCCCAACCCGCGCTCCGCCCCTGTCGGCCTCGCCCCGCTCGCCGCCCGGCGCGAACTCGCCGAAGAAGCCGGCCTCCGCCCCGACGGCCGCACGAAGGCGGGGCAGCCACCAGCCGGTACCTGCCCCGCCACTGCACTCCCCGTACCGCTACCAGTCCAGCACCGGACCGCCGTAGCTGTCGCCGTAGCCGTCACGCCCGTGCCGCGGCCGCTCCCGGTAGACCACAGGCGGGCGCTCGCGGTGCGCCTCCAAGCCCGGCGGCCCCGACGCCGACCTGCTGCTCACCGTGAACTGGCAACCGCAAGGGCGCGGCTGGTCCTACAACTGGGACCACGAGCACCACCCGCACCCGCCTTATCCCGACGTCCACCTGGACGACCTGCCCGCCGACGCGCCCTGCGCCGACGTCGCCCACCGCCTGGTGCAGGTCATGGACCACCACGACGACCCCGCCCGCCACTCGCGGCCGAACCCGTACTACCCCGGCCACCCCGTTCTCGGATGAGCCGGCCGCCCCGGCCGCTACCGTGCCGGGCATGGCACAGGAAGAGTGGGCCGAGGTCGTCCTGCACGGCGGCCCGATGGACGGCGAGAGGGCCTACGTCCGCACCGACGGCCCGACCCGGGCACCGCGCTGATCTCCCCGCGCTGCGCCTTCCCGGGCGGCCGCTCGCTCTACGAGCCCGACGCGGTCGGCCGGTGGACGTGGCGCGGCGACACCCCGTAGGGCCGGGGCGCTGGCGCGTTCCGGGAGCGGACGTGCCAGTGCCCGCCTCCGGGGCCGGGGCGGGCATCTGGGCGGGCGGGGTGGGCGCTAGCGGTTGTTCTTCTTGCGCTTGACCGGCGCGCGTCGGCCGGCGCGCGCGGAGCGGGCGAAGGCGATGAGGCCGCTGTAGACGGTCATTCCGATCGTGAGGCCCAGCGTCATGTTGCTGGTGAACGCTGCGCCCGCAAGGGCCACGCTGACGGAGATGATCATCAGGCGTACCACCAGCGCGCCTGAGCTCCCCTGCGTGAAGACCACCAGGAAGGAACGCCGGAGGGCGTCGAGGGCACGTCCGGCGCGCGTGGTGCCGGTCTTGGCGGGGGTGGCGGTGTTGCGGGCGGTGCGGATCGCGCCGAACAGCAGCAGGGAGACGGAGAAGCGCATGCCGCGTAGGTAGCGGCCCAGGGCGCGGCCGTCGGGGTTGTCGATGATGTCGTACAGGTCCGCCCGCCAGTCGGGGTGGAGCAGGCGCCACTTCGCGCCGCTCATCATCGCCCGGGTCGGGTAGAGCAGGACGAACGGCAGCTTCAAGGTCACCTTGCGGGTGGCCTTGAAGGCGGTTTTGACGACCAGCTCGTACGCGACGGCGGCGAGCAGCGCGCAGAGCATCGCCATCGTCCACTCGGCGAGCGGGATGGCGGTGAGGTCGTGGAACAGGCGTGCGAGGCCTGAGCCCCCCTCGGACTGGTTCATGCGCGTCCCCCTTCCGGGACAGGCCCGGGCAGCCAGGAGGTGCTGGGCAGCCGGGTGAGTTCGTGGAGTTCGGCCAGGGCCTGGCGGGCGGCCTTGACGCCCTCGCCGGTGATCTTGTAGAAGCGGCGGGCGGGGCGGCCGGCCGCCCGTGTGTCGACCTCCTCCACCTCGCTCGTGAGGACCCCGTCGCGCTCCAGGCGCGCCAGGATCGGGTACAGGCTGCCGCTCTGCAGGCCGGTGGCCTGCATGAGCTCGCGGCCGTAGCGCTCGGTGGTCGGGTCCTTGGCGAAGACCTGGATGACCTTCGCCGTCGCGGTCGTCATCGTGATTTGCATGTGGGGTGCCTCCGTGGTGTCGCAGCGGTGGGTCGTCGCAGCGCCTCTCCGGACGAGTCGGCTGGATTCCTGGGTCGATGCTCTACCTAGGGTAGCACCCTGGCTGTCCTCTCTACCTAGGGTCGGTGACGACCCCGCTCGCTGACGCGGCGTCGGCGAGCACCGTGCCGGGCGACAGGAGCGTGTTCTGGACGGCCACCGGCGCGCCGAACACCGTCTTCGCCTCCGCCGGCGAGAGCGCGTACGTCCGCACCGACGGCCCCGACCCGGGCACCGCGCTGATCTCCCCGCGCTGCGCCTGGCCGGGCGGCCGCTCGATCTACGAGCCCGATGCGGCCGGGCGGTGGACGTGGCGGGGCGACACCCCGTAGAGCACGCCGCCCCGGCGCCTCTCTCGGACGGGTGCGCGGATAGCATCCGGCGGTGACCCCCCTTGAACTGCGCGATCTCCTGACCAGCCATCTGCCCGCCCTGCCCGGGATCGAGGCCGCCGTGCCCTGGCCGGCCCGGCCGTACGGGTTGTCGGTCACCGTGTCGGGCGCGGGCAGCGTGTTCTGGACGGTCACCGGCGCCTCCAACACCGTGACCGCCGCCTCCACCTCCGCCGACGGCGATCCCCTGGCCGACCTGCCGGTGCCCGACCTGCCCGGCGACGGGAAGGCCGCGGTCGACCAGGTCGAGCTGGCGCTGCTGGCCGCGCTGAAGGCCGGCACCGAGCCCGGGGAGGTCCTGCGGGCCGACCGCTACAGCGCCCGGCCCGAGGCCGAGCGGCCGGCCCTGCGCTACGGCGCCACCATCGACTGCGCCGACGGCTGGCGCCTGTTCGTCACCTGCGTGGCCACCGCCCGCGCGGGCGAACGGCCCGCCGAGCACCGGTACTACAAGCCCGACGACACCGTGTAGCACCGGCGGGAGCCGGGCTTCAGGCGGCCGGGGTGGAGGTCTCGATCGCGGCCAGCAGGCGGGTGCGGACGTCTTCGGCGGCGGTGCGGGTGGCGGGGTCCGTGTCGTTCAGCAGCGGGGCCAGCAGCTCCAGCGCGGCGGCCAGCACCGGCACCGGCACGGTCGCGGTGCGCAGCATCTGCAACTGGGCCGCCGCCCGCTCGGCCGGCGTGGCCTGCGCGGTGGCGGTCGGGATCAGGCTGGTGAGCCCACGGGGAAGGCGGGGAGGGGCACTCATGGCCCTCATTGTCCTCCGTGCCACGGCGCCCCCGTCCTGGCCCTGTACGGGGCGCTGACGGCCCCTCAGCGCCCCGCCCGCGCCGCGGGGGTCCTGTTGGGCGGCGGTGGGGCTGGCATCGGCTGGTAGCGGTCCGCTCGTCCGCGTCCCGCCTGCTCCGTGACGCTCCGAACTCGTTGGCCCCGAACCCGGACAGCACGCGGCTTAAAGCCTAACTACCTGGGGGGAGTCCATTCTCCAACCGGGAGATGGGCCTTGCCAGGTGAAGGAGCTCTCCGTGCCGATGACCGTTCGTCCCGTTGGCCGCCCCGCCCGTTCCACTCGCTTCTGGGCGTGGCTGCGCCGTAACGCTTCCGCCGTCAACGCGCTGGCCGTCGTGGCGGGCGTGGTCCTGTCCGCCGCCGAGTGCTTCCTGCTGCGCTGACCCACCGGCCACCACCCCGCGCGCAAGGGCTTCGCCGCCCCTGGTGAGGGCGGGTGGACTTGGCGGGGAGGCACCCCTCGGGACGGCCCTCGGGGAGGCCCGTTTCACCGTGCTGGTGGGCGAGGAGGAGACCTCCTCCTCGCTCACCATCCGCAAGGCCGGTACGGTGGTGCCAACATGAGCAAGTTGATTCGTTTGCTTGCCGTGGATGGAACGACGGACCGGGTCCGCGGGCATTAGAGGTGCCCGTGGATCGAACCCGATCCGTCGACTCTTGATCACTCCGGTACCACCGGCGTGTTGCGGCCAGCCCCCTAGGAAGGGCTGGCCGTTGCCGTATGCGGCTACATCAGGTCGAAGACCCTCAGAACCGCCAGCAGCTTGTGCACGAGCGACACCGTCTTGAGGGCGGTGTCGAGAACGACACTCCACCTGCGTCGGGGCCGCCTGCGCCTGGGCTGGCTGTTGTGGCGCCGGAGCGGACGGTCCTCCGAGGGCACCTGCTCCTCCTCGGCCGGCAGCGCCACCTGCGAGGGCACCTGCTCCTCCTCGGGCGGCAGCGGCTGCTGCGCGGGTCCGTTCACTGCGACTCCATCCCCTGTGTCCCCGCCCGTTCTGGGCGAGCACCCGGCGGCTGGGGAGGCCGCCGAACTCCAAGTGGCCCCAAGGGGCTGATCGGGACAGAGCGCTGACAACGCGTCAGGTAACAGGTGGGCTCGTGGCGCCGGTTCTCCTGATCTGTCATCTGCTGGAGCTGAGCGTAAGGGCGATGTCCCAGACGCTCAAACGTACCCACATGTTGTGTGCCGAAGCGGTCGAGAAAGCGCAGCTCAGAGCGGCTAGTGGCCCCGCCGCCCCTGACCGGGCGCAAGGGCGAGCAGGCTTGGCCTCAACCAACTCGCACCGGATCGCCACGCGCGCAGTCGAACTCCAGGCCCACCCCTGCGCGCCCCGTCCTGGCCCTGTGCGGCCCGCACAGGGCCAGGACGAAACTGACGGGAATCCGGTCCGGCCCAGGAGCCGCGCTGGACACCGCTCAGGAGAACCAGTGCGCTACTTCGGACGCCAGCTTCGCCAAGGCGACCCAGAGCCCCAGGATCTTCAGAGAGCGCCACCACGGTTTTGGTACGCGGCGATGGGCCATCACCGCGCGGCGTGAAGGGAGAGTTCGCCGACCTCTGACCGGACGGTGAGCGCGGCGCCGGACACGGCGCGAGCGGCTTTCCATGGATCCTCCTGCAACGGGCGTGACCGGCCGAAATGGCCGAGCGCCCGAACTGTGCAGGACCGGATCCGCTACCGTCGCGCCCTGCCCGAGGGCCGTCGCACCGCGCCCGCCCCAGGAACCCTCGGAAGTCCGGGATAGCGCAGAGTTGCTACAACATCGCGCCACCCAAAACGCCACCCCAAAGCCAGGGCGCACCCGTCTAGCCCGATCCACGGCTGGTCTTGATACTCGGACCATGAGCTCCTCCGGTCTCGGCCGGAGGCCGCACACGCACATGGTCGGGGCTCCGGCAGCCACCGGAGCCCCAACCTGGGCGCTGCGGGAGTGAGGCGGGGCCGACCGATTATCAGGCGGTCGGGCCCGCCTCAGCAGGCACAACCTTCCGAACGGCCCCATCACCCATCCACGCCCCCTACCGTGCGAACTGCGCCACGCACCCCGCGATGGCGGTGACCGCGCCTAGTGCAGCGATGATCACCTGCGCTCGGGCATCCGGCGCGATCCTCTTGCGCCGGCCTGGCTCCGTGGGCCGTCTTCTCATGTCTCACCTCCTCCGGGCACACCCGGTCAACAAGGCACCACACCGGGTGTCGGTGAGGTGCCCAGGGATACCTGACACCGCAACCCACTTGGCACACCATGTAGCGCACCCTGGCGAACCCTGGCGAATGGTCGCCTGGCAGATGACAGAGCCAAGGGCTGAACAAATCGGCCTAAATGCGGCCCGCCAGCGATCCTTCGTGACGTCACGACGCCATCGCATCGTGACGTCACACCATGGCCTTGAGCTGCCGCCCAACACCCGACCGTGTCCTCCGATCGCCCCTGCCGCTACCAGTCCAGCGCGGGCCCCCGTACTCGTCGCGCCAGGTGTCCCTGGCCCGCTCGTCCGCGTCTTGCCGGCCGAACAGGCGCGGCCGCTCCTCGGCGACCAGGCCGTCGCCGGTGTTCGCGCACCGGCCGCCCGAGCGCACCCGCTGCTGTCACTGCGGCCACGGCGGGGGCAGCCGGTGCCCGCCCCCGCGGTCCACCCTGCCGCGGTGCGACCCCGACCCGAGCCCGCCGCTCACGCCAGCGCCCCCGCGTCCTCGCTCTCCCGCCGCGCCGGCGCCAGCTCGGCGGCCCATTCGACCCCGGCCCGGCCGAGCGCGACGAGCTGCTGCGCCGTCAGCTTCGCCCGGCGGTTGCGCTGGTTGGACAGCCACGCCCCCAGGCCCAGCAGCACCGTCTCCACCGTGCCGTCCTCGGCCCCCGAGGGCACCTCCAGCGGCTCCTTGTGGGCCCGGGGCACCCGCACGTGCCCCTCCCGCTCGGCGAAGGCGTGCAGGGCCTGGAGGTGCTGCGCGAAGCGGTCCGCCCGCGCCCGCACCGGCCTGCTCGCCTTCTCCGCCTTCGCCGCCGCCTCGGCGGCCAGCTCGACGTCCTCCTCGATGCCCAGCGCGAGCAGCAGCTCCCGCTGCTCCTCCGCCAGTTCGGCGAAGGCGCCGCGCTGCGCCCGCACCCACCGCCCGATCGCCTCGCCCTCGAAGACCGTCTCGACCGGCAGCGCCGGCCAGTCCACCACCCCGTCGCACGCCAGCCACCACGCCCGGCACGCGGCGTACGAGCGCTGCCAGGTGATCGGCCAGGCAGGGCACCACCACGGGTCGATCGCCTCCAACGCCTGCCTGCGCTCCGCCGACAGCGCCCCCGCCTCACCCTCGGGCACCTCCGCCTGCGCCCGCAGCTCCAGCAACCAGGTACCGATCGCGTACCCGCCGATGGAGGCCCTCGTCGGCGCGGCCAGCGACCCGTGGTGCTCCGCCGCCCACTGCCGCGCCCAGGCCAGCCCGGCGGTGAACCGGGCGTCGGAAACGGACCAGATCATGCCCAGAGAATCCAGCAGCACGACACGGTAGGGGGCCATGTCGCCCGAAGCGCGCTCGTGACGCCGGTCCGAGAGCCACTTCCCGAGCGGGAAATTACCGTTCTCGCCCACCATCGCGTTGTACGGGACATCCAGTGACCCGTGCTTTTCGACCCATTTCGCGCAGTGCTGCATGCCTTCCTTCCAGTACACGCTCTCGGACCGGAAAACCTGCGTCGCGACGAACAGCGCCAACGCCGTCTGCGATTCCCTGGACTGGAACCGCACCGGCAGTGTGAACGCCCCCGACACCCCCTCTTCGCCCCCGCCCTCACCGGGCGCGCCAGCGAGTTCGGCCCGCGCGCCGGTGGTCCGCCGACCGCTGCGCTGCGGCACCGCCAGCGCCTGAACGAGCCGGGCATCATGCGAGCGGATCGCGGTCAGGACCTTGATCAACGGTCCGTAGGAATCCGACTCCATAATGTCCCCGGGCTCCTCGCCCGCCCGCAGGAAAACCGGCACGATGATACGCGCGATTTTCCCCTCGCCCGGCTTCATGCGAAGGGCACGCCCTATGGCCTGGACGATATCGACCATGCTTCCCCGGCCCTGAAGGAGAATGGAGTCCGCCCCCGGCATGTCCACACCCTCACCCAGGACCCGGCAATTCGCCAGCACCCGGTACCCCAGGCCGTCGTACTCCTCCGTGCGCCCGAAGTCCCCGAGGATGAAGCGGCGGTAATCCACCGGGTGCTCACCGGAAAGCCACTGCGACCACACCTCTTCGGGAAATGCGGACGGGTCCTCGCCGTGCAGGCGCTCCGCCGTCTGGTTCAGCGTCTCGGCGAAGTATCGGGCCTCCAGGGTCCTCGGGTGGAAGGTGATGGTGCGTCGGAGCTGGTGCTCGGCGGCGACCTTCAGCAGCCCGGCCTGCATGGCCGCGACCCGCTTCACCGGCACCTGGTCCTCGGATCCGTCCTCGGCCTCCCCGGCGCCGGCACCCCACGGCACCGGCTGCGCGGCCGCCGCCGCCGGATCCGTCTCCGGGTCCCGCAGCTCCAGGACGACGACCTCGAAGGGGGCCAGCAGACCCCGGTCGATCGCCTCCGCCAGCCCCAGCGTGTACACGTGCGGCCCGTAGATCGCCTGGTCATCCATGGACACAGCCAGCTCCTCCGGCAGCGGCTGCCACACCCCACGACGGCCCTGGCCGACCTCCTGGCCCTCCTCCTCGTCCCGCCGACGCCGCTTCGGCGGCATCCAGATCCGCGGCGTCGCCGTCATGTACAACCGCCGCACCGACGGGATCGCGCTCTGGTCGTGAACCACCGTCCACGCCTTCTCCGCCGACCCGGAAGACCGGTGCGCCTCATCACAGACCATCAAGCCCAGCGAGGCCAGCTCCCGCCCCTCCCGCTCCCGCCACAGCGCGTAGGCGTCCTCCACCGCCCCCGCCGCCGCATACGTCGAGTACAGCGTCAGCGGACGTCCCGAGGACGCCGCCCGATCGATCCACGACGCGATCACCAGCGGATTCGTGGTCCCCGGCATCCCCTCCGGCAGCTCGTCCTGGGCCAGCGAGCACACCGCCAGCGCATCCCCCGCGCGGCCGGCCTCCACCCACGACACGTACATCTGAGTCACCAGGTCCAGCGTCGGCACCACCACCAGCGCCAAGCCCCTAGGAACAAGGCGCTGCGCCGCTACCGCTCCCACGAAGCTCTTGCCGGTGCCAGTGGCGAGCGGCACCGTGGCCCGCAGGCCCGCCGGGACCACCCGGTCCGGACGGGGCGTCAGCGCCCGCACGATGGCCTCCACCGCCTCCTCCTGGTGCGGCCTCAGCCGGATGCCCCGGGCCCGACCCTGACGCCCCGCCACCGCCCCGGAAAACCCCACGCCCTACCCCTCTCGAATAGGCACCCGACTTCACGCGGGAAAGCCTCGCAGTCAGTTTTGATGCACGCGGCCGGACGAAAAGCGAAGAGAAATTCGACCGGCAATACGGCCCATTCAAAGCGACCAAACAGCACAATAGCAGAGCCCTCGGGCCACTCGCAGAAAAACGCGAAAATCCAGGAGGGGACAGCTCTACAGGCGAGATCTGCTCGCAGTCGAAAGTGATGCAAGCTGACGTGGCGTCAGCTCGGGGAGCGCTCCGAGCCCGAGAGGTCCAGACCACCCACTGGCCGACCCGACCGCGCCGGCACTTCCCCGCCCCGCCCGCCACAGGCCCGCACCCAAGCACCGCACCAGACCCCCCCTCTCCCTAGTCAGCCCGGCCGAAGGCCGCCCCTTCGTCAGCCAAGAACCCAGCTCAACGAGTTTACAGAGCCTCAGCCACCCCGGGCCGCCGCAGCGAAGCGGAGGCGCGCCCCGGGCCGAGCGCGAAGCGCCGGCCGCACCACCGCGAAGCGGGGGTGCAGGACACGCGGAGCGGGTCCAGGCCGCCCGAAGGGCGGCCCCCTCGCGCGAAGCGCGAGGCGAACCGGAGGGCCGAAGGCCCGTAGGGACCCGCTCCGCGGGG
>NZ_JBVHEH010000065.1:0-14526 GCF_055562955.1 Kitasatospora sp. NPDC015121 | reverse complement strand
TTGGTCGAGAACGGTTGTGTCGCAACTCCCATTCTTACGCCGAGGACCAGCCCGTCTACTTCAATCCCTCGTCAGCAACGTCCATACCCACAACAGCTAGTCCGTGTGTTCACTTTCCTCAGTGGCCGGCGCTCTCAGTCCATCGCATCCCTATTGATGCTGTAAGAACGAAATCAGTGATAATGCAGGATGGTCGATCTGGCCATTTCCGAAATTTTCGCGCTCGGTTGTAAAACTCCCCGTACATCTGATGATGCACGGGGAGTTTTTTTACAGGGCCGGCTTACTTGCGCCCTGCTCCGTTCTTGGTCGGATCGACCAAGATGTAACCCTGGCCGGGCTTCGGCGTCGGAGGTAACGGTTTTCCTCGGACGGTCGTTCGCTCGTCTCCAGTGCGACCACCACGGGGGCCGACGATCTCTACCTGACCGGAGCGGGGCGCCGGTGTGCCAGGCTTGAGCGGTTTGGAAGCCATGGCTTCCTCCTTAAAATCTCTGCGCGTTCCTCTTCCCTTCGCAGACAAGGGAATCGCGAGGACTGAACACGCGCCCTTTTGACGGACGGATACAGAGAGTTATAGGTTGGCTTCCACCACAGAAGTACCAGCCCGCTCCCTGCGCCAATGCCCAGGAGCGGGCATTTCTGCATTTGTGAGTATAGGTCATGGTGCCGACATAAATCGCCAAAGAAGCGGTTTTGGCACAACATATTGTGTCTCTATTGATGAAATGTTCGCGTATGTTGTGTCCCGTGGTTGGTGGTATGGGGACTCCGGGCGCTCCTAGAACCTTGGCGCATGTCGGGGTGACAAGGGGTCGGCGACCATCACGTCGACAATCTGCTTCGATTTCTCAGGCCCGCGGGTGAACCGGCGAATCGGGTCATCTGTGAGTGGCATGACGAGCTCGTAGCCGAGATCTTCTAGCTGCTTCTTGATCTCGTTGAAGATGGCCGCGCCGCTTTCGATGTGCCGCACGATATCGACGTCGACAGTCGGCCGGTTGAGTGGCACCCCGGCTCGAGCTGCATGCAGCTGCACCATCAGCCCTCCGACCAGGGTCCATTGTTCGGAAGGGATGGTGTGGGCGAGTTCTGCAGCTTGCGGCCACGGTGTTGCCCACCGGCAGGAGCCGTCACCGTCCATTCGGGACGCTCAGAGGCAGCCTGCTCCGGCTTCGGAAACGCGGTTCGGTCGGGCCGCTGTGGCCTGTCAGCGGAAGTCATCGAGCAGCTCCTGTAGGACGCGAGTGCCGGCGCTGCGCTCACGAGTGTCGAGGGATTCCATCAGGTCAACGGCCACGGCCGCGATCGGCAGTGTTGTCGTGTCGAAGAACGGGTTCAGAGCGGTGACGACCCGCAGGGTGACGTCTCCGTCAGGAGACAGCATCCCGAACTGTTCGACGATGTCCTCGAAAGCGTCATCGACGATGTACCCGTCGGCTTTGTCACCCAGGGTCGAGGACAGTCCGAATCGGGCAGCCCTTTCCGGTACGTGAATGATGGCACTGACTCCGGTGGCAGCGAGGTGGCCGTCCCTGATCAGGGCGTCTGCATCTCCGTCCCATGTATCCATGTGGTGTGTGGTGGCGCGGTTCCTGGCGAGGTACGCCACCTCGTCCGCGTTGGACCGACGTAAACGATGTTTGAGTCGGGTGATCTGTTCTGGCGGTGAGATCCAGTCGACTGTGCGGTGAGAGAGCAGTGCCAGCGCAGCCCATGCGACGTCCGGGTTCCACGGGCGGCCGCGGCGGCGAGTGGTCTGAGCGATGCGATGCACGGATGCGCTGCTGAGTAGGAGGGATTTGCCGACCTCGCGGGTGATGGTGATGGTGCCGGCGCGCGCCAATCTGGTGACCTGACGTTCGGTCACCGCAAGTGCGGCTGCCGCATCGTGCACCGTCATCTCATCCATAGATTATATGGTCGCATTTACGACCATATAAAGCAATAATCACAGTAAAAACCTATTGGATCTATACAGCAGGTAGGGAGTTCTGTCAGCACCCAACCACGTCGAAGGCGACGAAGTTGGACAGGGTGATCGGCCGCGGATACTTCCCCAGAGCGTCCACTACCGATTCTGCGCGCAGACGTTCCTCACCCGCACGTAGGTGCAGCCAGGACTCCAGTAGGAAGTCGACGTAGCTCGCCATGTGATTTTCCTGCGGGTCGTTGTGATTGAAGCCCTGGAACTCGAGTTCGAACGCCAGCTTGTCCTCGACGGGCGTCCGGTTCTTTGAGTGGTGGTCGATGCCGTAGGTGATGATCCGGAACATCTCGAGGATGTCGGACACGCGCCCGCAGTCGTGTTTCGGCAACTCGGTGTTGAATCCTGCGACTTGGTACCAGTTGTTAACGACGGTTGAAAAGTAGTCCAGAAACGACGGGGCGGGTTCTAGCCATCGTTGCAACAGTTGACGTGGCTTGAGGTTAGCAGTGACTCGAATAGTTCTGTGGGAGTGCAGTCTTGGATAACTCGGCGGGGTCGGCGATTGAGTTCGCTCTCGACCGCCAGGAGATGCTGCGGCGAATGCACTCTCAGGTCGGTGCCCTTGGGGAAGTAGTCCCGCAGCAGTGAGCTGCTCCACGGAAGTTGGACTGAGAATTCAGGTCCGACTCCCCGGGACCGGTTCACTTGTGTGTGGCGCTCGATCTATTTCATGCTGTCAGGTACTCGCCGGAGTTCGCAAAGACTTGCCGCGGAACGTCCGCGAGTGGACGGTGAACCAAACTGCCAGTAGCAGTGAGACCGCGGCGGTGCCCGCCGTTACCCACCACCACAGCGGTATTGGTGCCTTCACTGTGATCTGATACGCGGTGACTGCTTCGTTCCCCGATGGATTTACCGTCCTGACGATTATCGTGTGTGTGCCGAAGTCGAGGTCCGGGGGGATGACGACGTGGAGATCGAGTGGGCCGTCTTGCGTCGTGAATCCTGTCGCCAGGGTGCGTGGGATGCTTCGAATCTCGGCTTCGTAGTAGGTGCCGGCCGGGACCACAGTGTTCATGGTCTGGATACAGCGGGCGGGTTCGGTGGCTTGCACGTTCGGGACGGCGTGCAGTGCGCACTCGACTCCGGTGGTGAATTCCGCGGTTAGTGGTGCCTGGCGGACGATGGAGCTTCATGTGGAGCTGCATAAGAGCTGGTCGACCACTGCGCGATCGCGCCCGCTATCCGGCTGTAGCCCAGTTCGTTAGGGTGGACGAGTTCTTGCTTGTTCGCATTCAGGCCCACGAACTGCTGGGCTGCGAGGCCGGCGCCCTGGCCGAAGGTGGCGCCGTTGATTCCTGACGCGGAGCCGTCGCACAGTGTGTTCACCGGTTGCATCGACCGCTCGACGGTGTCGATCCAGTAGATCTGGCGGGCGTCATTCTGTGCGGCGCTCACCGACCGCGCCAGGACTCTGTTGAGTTCTCGGACAACCTTGTTGGCATACGCAACCTCCCTGGCGGAGAACTCGCCGCACGTGACGCCGACGGTGTCGGGGAACGGCAGCGGATAGCCGAGCACGAGCAGCGGAGCTTCACTACCGTCGCGTTGGTCGAGTTCCGCCTTGGTGTTCAGGGCGTCGTACACCTTCCGGTAGGTGCCGGGCAGTTGTGTGCTCAGGTCGTCGAGTTTCTGGCGTACGGTGCGCTGCCTGACTGCATCGTTGTCGACCAGTCCTTGAGCGTTCGCATCCGCGTATCCGCAGGTGGAAATGGTCTCCTTGAGGTGGACACCGTCGAGGGTGTCCAGCCTGGCATCGTAGTTCGGGTACAAGCAGCCGGTGACGATGTCGGCGAATCCGATATCGTTGCCCCCGATACTGAGAAAGGCTGCATCGACGGTGGGTCCGTCGTCCATCTGGGCGACCTGGGAGTCGTATGTGACCCGGCCAGGCTGAGGTCCGAACAGGTTCGTTTGAACTGCACCGGAGCACGCGTAGTTTTTGGTGTGCTCGATCCCGAAAAGCTGTGTCACATGGGTGGATTGGGACCGATGGCACCATTCGTCCACACGACTGTTGCCGGGAAGGTATCGGCCGGCGCCCTCGCCGGCGGCGTAGGAGTCGCCGAATACCGCGACCGTGGAGCCATTGTCGAGGAGTGCCTTGACTACCCCGCCCGCCACGGAGCGAAGGTCGATCTTGATGGTGCCCTCTGCCATGGCTGCGGCGGCGGGTCGGGCGGCGGTAGCGATGACCCGGTAGTTCGCGGTTCGGTCCTGGGTTGCATTCGAGTCCGCGGGTCGCAGCTTCCACTCGAAGTTTGCACTGTGCCCTGCGGGGATGTTGCCGAGTCGCGCGACGGGCGGGATGACGACAGGGAAGAGAGCCTGGTCGGTGTCCGCGCGAAACGAGAGGGACAGTCGCACGTCGTTGACGGCTCGTGCCGACGAGTTGGTGACGTTCGCTGTCAGTGTGACGTCGGCGCCGCCCGCTACGGTATCGGGAGCCGAGATCGTCAACGCCAACTCGGGAATCATCAGTTCCTTGAGCCTCTTCTGCATTTCGTCCACGTCTGCGATGTCGCTGTAGCGGCCACCTGTGGTGGATGCGATGCATTCGAGTTCGGTGCGACCTTGTCCCGACAGCTGGAAGCCCAGCGCCTCGACTGTGACGTCGAACCCTTCGGCGACGATCTGTTTCGCCGTGTCGCACGGAGCCTGGCCACAGTTGCTTTCGCCGTCCGAGATGAGGACCACGGTGGCAGTGGTGATGCCGTTGGCCTTCAGCGAATCGACCGACGCACGAAGAGCCGGACCTGTCGGTGTCCCGCCGTCCGCTTTCAGACCGGACACCTGGGCCATCAGCGTGTCGGTGTCCTTGCGCACACCTCCGTCTGCGCCGGCAAGAAATGACCCGGGATCGCAGTTGCTGCCGGCTGTCGGGTACGTCCAGAGGCCCAGCGGTGTGCTCGAGGAAGCCGTGTCCCCGACGATCCTGCTCAGGCTCTGCTTAGCGCCGGTCAGCTTGTTCTTGCCGTTCGCGTCGTTGTCGTTCATCGAACCGGACAAGTCCATGACCATAAGCAGGGCCGCCGGTGCGGCGGACACCGCACGGGTGGGTGGAGTGGTCGGTGTCTGTGCCGCAGACGAAACGGGCAGCAGGCAAGCCGACACGAGGATCACGAGCAATGCACCGAGTCTCGGCCACCAGTTGGCCATCAGTTGTCCTCGGTGAGATCTACGATGGCCTGCTGGCTGCCGAGAATGGTCGGGTCGGCGAGGACGGCTTCGGTGTCTCTCGACGATCCGCTGTCGGTGAGCGCGGTCGCGACGACGGTTAGTTGCAGTGCCCCCGAGACACGTGCGTAGAGGTCTGCGGGCTGGCCGTAGCCAGCGTCGACGGCCGCGACCGGTGTGCCGTCTGCGAACACCTCGACGCGGACCCTGGTGCCGGGCATGGAATCGGTGGGAACCCCGACCGTGGCGCGCATCTCGTCGACCGCGTGGGCCAGATTCCACACCGACTTGCGCGGCTTGGCAGTGCCAGGTTTGTTCGCGGTGCAGGTCACCGAGTTCTCATATTTCTTGCCGTCCATCGACTCCGACCCGGTACCGCACCCGCTCTCCATGGCGTCGAGCTTCGAAGGGTAGGCGGATCCGGGGGACTGAGCGACAGTGAGGGTAACCGCGTCGGGAATCGGTGCACCGACTGGTGGATCCACGTCGAGCGCACCGTCTCGGACCGCGTCCGGTTGGTAGCGGCTCTTCACGATCACCTGCGCACCGAGTTCCTGCAGTTCCGAGATCACCTCCGTAGCCGAGCGGTTCTCGATGACGGGCACCTGGGCCGACGTCGAAACAACCAGCGTCACCTTCGCCGTATCGGAACTGCCGAACGGTGGTGTCTGCTCGATGACGATGCCCGGACGTCCGGCGGCCGCGCGGGTGGTCACCTCGACACGGTCGACCGGGATTCCGCTGTCAGCGAGGATTTGCTTCGATGCGTCGGAGCCGAGACTGCGCAGGTCAGGCATGGCACCCGATGCGATATCGGCAGCAAAATCGTCGAGGGTGCCGTCGTCGGGACGGGCAGCGGTACTCGATTCCTGGCGAGCTACCAGTTCGTTCTGCAGCCACCATCCGGAGGCGAGTCCGGAGCCAAACAGCGCCAGCGCCGTGAACAAGCTGGCGAGCACCTTCCTGCGGGTGCCCCAGCCGTCGTACCAAGGTCGGGTCGACGCCAGCGATGGTGTCGGGGGTTGCACTTGCGGAAGCGAAGTTGCAGATCCTAGTTGCGGCGGTTTGCCGGGTTTCGATGACCAGAAGGGCAAGGTTGTCACTCCTGTCATGGCGAACGAATGGCGAACTTGGATTTTCGGCTATTAAGCGACGCCTTGTCTATCGGCTGAACAGGCGATCTCCTTTATCTGACTGTATGCCAACGATTTTCGTGCATCCACACCAAGTTCGACGGTGCGAACCAAAGCTGTCAACGCATTGACCGCGCGCGTCCGTTCGCACGTCATCTGCTCGCGCGCGACCACGAGAACGCGCATCGCCACTCGCGATCCGTCCGCACGTGGTCGGCGCAGTCGATCGATGTCGACGGACAGAACTGACCGGGCGATACGAGCGGCGTCGAGATCGTCGGTCTTACCGACTCCTCTCCGATCCGCCGAACCCATCACGGAGGGTTCGGCTACCGGGAATCCCGCCGCAAGAACGCGGTCGGAGAGTCCGGCGCCGTAGGAGCCGATGCCTTCGATGACGACGAGGGCGGCTTGTTGACCTGCCCTGTGTGCAATCCACGTGCGGGCCCGATCAAGACCCGCCGGGCTTGCCGGAAAACTTGCTTTGTCCTGTACCGCACCGGTTGCGGCGGCCACGACACACAGCGCATGGGCCGCGGCGTGGGTATCTACCCCGATGACGATCTCGTAGTTATCTGCGACGATAGGCATAGCGACGGATGTCCTTTCCGATGGGCGACGTCGTTGTCGGCGTCGGCCCGGAAAGAGCACTTCGAGGCAGGCCTGTAACGGGCCACGACCTCGCGGCAACGAGGTCGGGCAGGCTTCTGATTAAGCCACCGAAGCAAGACCGGACCGGCGTCGCCGCCACAATAGAGTGGACAAACCCCGGCCAGTGCATCCGAAAGGAGCAAAGCGATTCATGAGTCACACGGCGTTGTAGCGACGACACCTATCCTGTCAGCCAGCCCCGGGCCGGCCACTACAAACACTTACATGCGATTCACTGTGGGCCTGGGTGTGCGTTTTGACCATCGACAAAACGGATGATTCATCCTGCCGTCGCCAATATTTAGTAGTAGCGGAAGTCGCTGCCAGGTGCGCACGGCGATCAGACTGCGCTCACTGCCAGGACCGGCTAGCCTGATCCTCAAGTGCGCGGCGAGACGTTACGAAGTGAGCTTGGCCGGAAAACGGTCGAGCAAGGAGGTCACACCTTCGACCGCGGGCATCCATGAATTCGGCACAGGGCGGGCTGTAGCAACGCTGCGAGCAGCCTCTACGAAGTCGCGAGTCAATAGAGAATCGACGTCTGATCGCCAACCGATAGATAACGGCGTTGGTGGTATGCCGGTGACAGGAACGAACGCTAGTCCTGGCCGAGAATAGAACCGCTGCGTCGATGCTTGCGAGAACGCGACGCCCTTCTTCGACAAGATCGCTTCGAAACACTCGTCGACCGTTGAAACCTCGGCTCCGAGCCGAACGTCATGCCCATCGCGAGAGCTCAGTGCGAGCCAGAAGTCACGCCACTCGTCGGTACTGCGACGAGCAACGAATGGCTGACCTGTGAGATCCTCGACACTGATCGAATCATGTTGCGCAAGAGGGGAGTCCGAGCTAACGACCAGCACTCGCGGTTCGATGAAAAGGGTGTCGAGCGCGAGCCAGTCCGCAACGACGACGGGCGGCCTGATGAACGCTACGTCCACCGTGCCGTCGCCTAGTCCGACGTAGGGGTCGGAGAAGTCGAACGATTGCATTTCCACCTCGACATCCGGGTGCATCGAGCGAAATGCCGACAGGATGTCCGGGGTCAGCTCAGCGGCAGCATTCGCCTGGAATCCGATAACGAGATTGCTGCGCGCACTGCGGCCGACTTGCCGGGTGAGCGACGCAATGCGCTCGGCATCCGAGAGTAGCTGACGGCTTCCTTCCAAGAGCCTCACCCCTGCCGGCGTCAGGGCCACATGACGGCTGTCACGAATGAACAGCGCTGTCCCCAGAGAGTGCTCAAGCTTTCGAATCTGAACACTCAGAGATGGTTGGGCGATATGGAGCCGTGCAGCCGCACGGCCGAAGTGCAGTTCCTCCGCCACCGCCACGAAGTACGACAGCGGCCTCAACTCCAGGGGTAAGCGCACATCGCCGATGCTATTCGGCCAGGTAGATGCACACCAATAGTTGTTTCCTATCGATCGGAAGGGTCATTGGTATTGGACGTACCCGTCGATTGTCGGTGTGATGGGTGTCATGTTCGCGACGGTGAAGCACTAGCAATCACCCTTCGATCATCCCCGTTCCAGAAATAATCCGGCACACAAGTCGACGAAGGAAAACAATGACTGCCACCATCACTCAGACCCCCCAGCAGTGGGCCGATGCGTTCGAGCAGGCCTCGGATCAGGATCCCGAAATCCAGGCGCACGGCAAGTACTTCACTTGTTCGTACCTCTTGGACATGGGCACACATACCTTCGTCGTCGAGATGACGACCGGCAAAGTACACGCCATCACGGTCGATCCCGGCCCCCTCGACCGCCCGTACCAGTTCGCCATCCGGGCCAGTGCCAAGACCTGGCAGGGGTTCGGCGTGCCCGTACCCGCGCCGATGTACCACGGGATCTGGGCTGCCTCATTCCAACGGGACATGAAGCTCGAAGGCGACGTGCTGGTTCTCATGCAGAACTTGCGGTGCGTGACACGCCAGATCGAACTGCTCCGCACTGTCGGTGTGCCGGTCTGATTCACCAGCGCCACCCAAACCAGTTCAAAATCTCCCCCCAACGAAGGAACCCTCGAGATGAGCAAGATTTCCCCGGTGACGGGACACTACGTCGACGTCGACGTCGACGGCCTGCTGTACAAGGTCTTCTACCTGGAGAACGGCACCGGTCAGCCCTTGGTGTGCCAGCACACCGCCGGGGCTCACAACCATCAGTGGCGCGGGCTGCTGGAAGACGAAGAGATCACCGCGAATTATCGCGTCATCGCCTACGACCTACCTCGACATGGAAAGTCCGATCCGCCGGAGAACACCGAGTGGTGGACCGAGGAATACAAACTCTCGGCTGACCACTACGCCAATTTCATCGTTGCACTCGTTGATGCGCTCGAACTCGAGAATCCGATCTTCATGGGATCCTCGTTCGGCGGCAACATCGCCCTGCAGCTTGCGCTGCGCAATCCGGATCGCTTCGCCGGCGTCATCCCTGTCGAAGGTGCCGACTACTCGCCTGGCTTCTACCTCGACTGGTGGCAGCACCCGCACGCGAACGCAGCGCAGGTGTGCGCCAGCGGCACGTGGGATCTCATGGCTCCCCAGTCACCGGAGGCAGATCGCTGGAAGACCTGGTTCTATTACACCCAGGGATCCGAAGCGTTCAAGGGCGACCTGCACTTCTACTCGGTCGATCACGATCTGCGCGACAAGCTCGATCAGATCGACGGCGATCGCTGCCCCGTCGTGATGTTGACCGGCGACTACGACTACCTGACCACGCCGGAAGACAGCGCCCGAACGGCCGCGCAAATCAAGAACGCGCAGTTCATCGAGATGAAAGACATCGGTCACTTCCCGATGAGCGAGAACCACGCAGTCTTCCGCACCTACCTCATCCAAGCGCTCGAGATTCTCCAGAAGAACGCAGCCACCGCTGCATCCGTCTGACCTGTCCAGTACATCAACGCGCTCGCCGGCCACCGCAACAAGGGGGTCGGCGAGCAGTTGTTTGTACACTTCGAAGAGGAATACCGATGAGCATTAAACACTTTCCATTCCTGATCGCCGGCGAGGCGACGACGACCGATAGCCGTATCGAGATCCGCAATTCATTCGACGGTCGGATTGTCGCAACTGTGTCCGAGGCGGATCCGGTGCACATCGAGTCCGCGATCGCAGCTGCCTCGGCGGTGGCCACCGAATTCGCGAGTACACCCGTGCATATCCGCGCAGACGCTCTTATACACATATCAACGCGTCTGAACGACCGCCACGAGGAGATTGCCCAGCTCATCTCAGCCGAATCCGGCAAGCCAATCAAGTGGGCGCGTGTCGAGGTTACCCGCGCCGCTACCACCTTCCGGTGGGCAGCCGAGGAGGCCAGGCGCTGGAGTGGACACATGCAACGACTCGATACCGATGCAGGCTCGGACGGTCGTTTGGCTCTGGTTCACCGGGTCCCGCGCGGCCCCATCCTCGGGATCGCCCCGTTCAACTTTCCGCTCAACTTGGTCGCCCACAAAGTTGCGCCGGCGCTCGCCGTCGGTGCGCCGATCATCGTCAAGCCTGCGCCAGCGACACCGCTGTCGAGTCTGGTGCTCGGTGAGCTGCTGGCGGAAACGTCACTGCCAGAAGGCGCGTGGTCCGTGTTGACGGTCTCGAACGAAAAGGCTTCGGAGATGGTCCAGGATCCGCGTCTGCCGGTGGTCTCATTCACCGGTTCGGTTCCTGTGGGGTGGGCCATCCGCGATCGGGTGCCGCGAAAACACGTCACGCTCGAATTGGGAGGAAACGCCGCCGTCGTGGTGTGTGAAGACTGGTCCGATGAAGCCGGACAGGACTTCGCGGCCGAACGAATTGCGCGGTTCTCGATGTACCAAGCTGGTCAGTCCTGCATCGCGGTGCAGCGAGTATTCTTGCACGACAAGCACTACGAGAGCATGCGGCAACGGATACTGTCCTGGATCGGCATGTTGTCCACCGGTGCACCCGACGACGACGCTACCGATGTCGGTCCACTGATCGACGAGCGTGCTGCCGTGCGTGTGGAGCAGTGGATCGACGAGGCGGTGGCAGGCGGTGCGACCGTTCTCGCCGGTGGCGGACGAGTGGGGGCCGTTGTCGAGCCCACCGTGATCGAGGACGCGCCCCGCGGCGCGCGGGTACTCGACGACGAAGTCTTCGGACCTGTCGTGGCGCTCTGCAAGGTCTCCTCGGACGAGGATGCGTTCGAGAAGGTCAATGAGTCTCGGTTCGGTTTGCAGGCAGGGGTTTTCACCTCAAACCTGCAGACCGCTTTTCGCGCCTCACGTGTTCTGAACGTCGGTGGAGTCATCGTCGGTGATGTCCCGAGCTACCGCGCCGATCAGATGCCGTACGGGGGCGTGAAGGACTCTGGGACAGGCAAAGAGGGAGTCCTTTCGGCAATGGAAGATCTCACTGAGGAGAAGGTGCTCGTTCTGACCGGCATCGACGTTCTGTAGAGCGATGGTTGCCGTTGATCCACGCACGTGGTTCGTTCGTCCACGACATCAGCCGACGGCGTCTTCGCATGAACGCCTCAGATCATTTCTGCCGGTTTGGGGGCTCATCCCAATCGGGGGTGTAGGAGTTGGGGTCTGAAGCCGCCGGTCTCGAGCAGGCTTCGGGCGATGTAGTTGGTCAGGTTGCGGAACCCGAGTGCGGAGCTGCGCAGGTGTTCGAGCCGTCCGTTGAGCGCCTCGGTCGGCCCGTTGCTGGTGCCGGGTCGTTCGAAGTAGGCGAGCACGTCAGCGGCTCGCTTCTTCAGGGTCCGGCCCAGGGTGGTGAGCTCGGTGAGCACCTTGGGGACGCCGGCGCTGAGGTCGGTGATCAGCTTCTCCATGAGCTCGCGGCCACGTTGCCGGTCCTCGTGGCGATAGGCGGCGATCATGCGCTGGTAGACACCCCAGGTCGCCTCGACCTCGACGTGAGCGTCATCAACGAACAGCGCGCGTAGCCTGTCGCTCTGCTTGTCGGTGAGCAGGTCCGCGCCGGTGTGCAGCGTGCGCCGCGACTTGTAGAGCGGGTCGTCCCTGAACCCACGGTGCCCGTGGATCGCGAGTTGGACCCGGCGCCGGCACCTGTCGAGGGCGTCACCGGCCAGGCGCACGACGTGGAAGGGATCCATCACCGTGACCGCGTCCGGGATCTCCTCTGCAGCGGCGGTCTTGAACCCGGTGAAGCCGTCCATCGCGACCACCTCGACCGCGTCACGGAAGGCGTCGTCGCGGTCGGCGAGCCAGGTCTTGAACGCCGCCTTCGACCGGCCCTCGACCATGTCCAGCAGCCTTGCTGGGCCGGCGCCATCGCGGACCGGGGTGAGGTCGATGATCACGGTGACGTACTTGTCGCCACGCCTGGTGTGGCGCCAGACGTGCTCATCGACGCCAATGACCTTCACGCCCTCGAACCGCGTGGGGTCGTTGATCAGCAGCCGCTTGCCTTCAGCCAGGACCGCGTTGTTGGCGGTGTCCCACGCGAGCCCGAGTCCCTCGGCGACACGGGCGACGGTGAGGTGTGCGACCACGATCCCTTCCAGCGCCCACCGCAGCCCGGTGCGCGAGAGCTTCGCGCGTGGCTCCGCCGCGGCGCTGGTGTCTTGGCGCCACACGTGTCCGCAGTCGGCACAGCGGTAGCGGCGCACTACAACTTCCAGCACGGTCGGTCGCCAGCCCAGCGGCTCGTGGGCCAACCGCCGGATCACGGTGTCACGAGCAGCGCCTTCGCTGCCGCACCGTCGGCACCACTGATCTGGTTCCACCACGCGGCACGCGAGGACCGCACGATCCGGTTCAAGTCGTTGTCCGGTCACGCTCAGACCGAGGCCGTCGAGTCGAGCGAAGGCGGTCAGGTCAGGGCGGCCGAAGCCGGCCGGCGGGGTAGCGTCGGACACGTCGAGGTCTTTCGGATGGATGGCGTAGGAACCTCCGTCGTCGGGAGACCTCGACGTCTATCTGCGGACCGACGCGCCCGGCCGACTTACACCGTCATCTGAGAAGACCCCTGAAACGTCTTCGACGACGACGGGACCGGCGAGGAGGAGGGCGCGGTGAGCTAAAGGAATGGAGCTTGCTCGGCTTCGACGCCGCCGCAAGCTCCGGTGAAACGGTCGGTACTGGTCGGTCGACGTCGGTCACCACCGGATGGCGGCGTCCCCCACGCTCGGCGTTTGCGCAGGTCAGTGGCTCGTTCGCCCAGTGGGCGCATCAAGCGATAGACGCAAAGCCGATGTGATTAGGTCGTCGGTTCGATTCCGACAGGCGGCTCCGGCGAACAGCCCCTGACCTGCGGAAACGCAGGGCAGGGGCGGTTCGGTTCTGGTGGTCGCGCGATGCGCTGGCCTCACGGCTCTGCCCGACACCGACGTCGCTCTCCTCTGCGACGGAACCCTCGCCGGCTGAGCGCTCGCGGCCGGCATCCTGTCCGTGTGCCGATAGGCCTCGCACCGCTCGGCAACGCAGCGTGGCGTTGCGTCGCGACCTGGCGACGGCTCGGCGGGGCGCGATCGTCTCGTGCGTTGGCGGACTACGGGAGCTTGGACGCGAGGACGTCGGCCGCCAGGATCTCGGGTGCTGCGCCGAGGAGGTGCTGGTTGGCCATCAGGGCTGCGACGATGGCGCCGTTGGCGTGGGCGTCGCGAGCGGCCTCGTCGGGGAATGCATCGAAGATCCAGAAGGTGTCGGCGTGGGTCCTGACCGCGAACCAGACAATCGTTCCTACTTCTTCGTTGGCGAGCGCGACAGCGCCGGCGAGCAGATCGGCGAGCGCGTCGTGCTGTCCATCGGCCGCGACGATCTTGGCGACGAAGGCATACGGAAGTGATGCGGGTGTGGACATGAGGGGTTCTCCTAGGTGTCGAGGTTTCTTGGTGAAGCGAGTTAAGCGTATGACGAGCAAGGGCATGTGAGAAGTGGCGTATACGGCAGTATTGCTATTGTTCGCGCCATGCGTATCGGACTGATCGCGATCGACGGCTGCTTCGGTTCGGCTGTCGCGTCGATCATCGACATCGTGCGGGTGGCCGACGGAGCCCGCAGCGATGTCGACCCGCGGATCGACCCGATCGAACTCGCCATCCTCGGACCGAAACGGAGAGTGACCACGACGGCATCGATGACCCTGTCGGTGGACCACCCGCTGTCGGAGTCCGCAGAGTTCGACGTGGTCGTCGTCCCTGCGCTTGGAACCCTCACGGCCGCCGCTACCAACGACGCCCTCCAGAGCCGAGATGCTCGTTCGGTCATCGCCTCGCTCGGGCGCCTCGACGACGCGACCACCCGGATCGCCGCGGCGTGCACCGGCGTGTTCGCCGTCGCCGAGACCGGACGGATGCATCATCGGCGGGCGACGACCAGCTGGTTCCTGGGGCCGGAGTTCCTGAAGCGCTATCCGACCGTCGCCCTCGATCTCGACACCATGGTCGTGGTCGACGGGAACCTCGTCACCGCCGGCGCCGCGTTCGCCCACATCGACCTCGCGCTCTCACTCGTGCGATCGATCAGCCCCGACCTGGCCCAACATGTCGCCAAGCTCCTCATCATCGACGAGCGTCCGTCGCAGGCGGCCTTCGTCGCCTACGAACATCTCCGGCACGAGGACCCGAT
>NZ_JBVHEH010000064.1:0-15341 GCF_055562955.1 Kitasatospora sp. NPDC015121 | reverse complement strand
GTGGCCTCGCTGTTGTCGCGTTGTGAGAGACCAACAGCATGTCGGGGCCACGAGCCCCATCAACTACCGGGCACCCCGCTCAAGCGCGAAGAGCCTCTTAAGTGACTGTGTAACAACCAGTTTCGATGGAAGTCGCTATCTGAATTGAAATTCTGGGCGGAAATGCACGACGACCAATGGCTCTGGCAGGGGTAACTGTGCGCGTCACCGATGGCGAGGGAACCAACAGCGTCGAGATCGACATGCTCGTGACCGCCGACGCCATCACCGAAGTGCCGTCGGTTGGCTGAGACTTGTTCAGTGCCGAGCCCTGCAAGAGCGGAGTTTGCGTCGGGCGCTCCCGGTAGATCGGCGGTGGCCTTCATGGTGTGATCGCGCTCTATACGCACTGGCTTTAGTGGTGGGTGTTGCTGTCGCGGCGCGCCGTCCTGTGGGCGGCAGGAAGAATCTGGCCGACGTGTTCGGCGGGACCGAGCATGAAGCGGTCCAAGCCGGAACGCGTTGGGCTGTAGACGTACTGGAGTCGGAGGGAATTTCTGCTTCGGAGCAACCTTTGGTCGCGTTACGTGAGTTGCGTCGGGCTAATCGAGCGTTGTCGCTTACCGGTGCCAAGGTTCTTCTGGACCAACTTCTGCCACCTCGCTAGCGCAGTCGCGGGTCGCTGTCCCCGAAACGTCCGCGATCTGGTCCTGGGTCACCACTCCTGAATGATGTTGACGGTGCTCGTCCAGATCGCAGGATTGTTGACCGTGAAGGTACATCAAATCAGGACGGCATCTCCGGGTGGCTATGAGGTTCGGAGACGCGTCGGGGTGGTAATGGGCTCTTTCTTACTGGTGAGCGGTGTAGCCGTTTCACGGTGACCACCAGATCATACTTTGGTACGCTTAAAGTATGACCACGAAATTTACCATAAGTCTGCCTGACGAGGATGCGCACCTACTCGACGAGTATGTGCGTGATCACGGACTTCGTGGCCGGTCGGCAGGAATTCGAGCCGCACTCCGCCTACTCTCGACGTCCGGACTCGAACGTGACTACGCTGCAGCGTTTGCTGAAGGTGACGTAGATGAAGTGTGGGACGCTGTCACGGCAGACACCGAATGATTCGCCGCGCGCACATTCACTGGGTGGATCTCGATCCGGCGCAGGGCAGTGAAGCGGCGAAACGACGACCGGCGGTGGTGGTGAGCAACGACCGGGCCAACGCTACTGCAGAAAATCTCGGCAGGGGCGTGATCACCGTGGTTCCGTTGACTACCAATACCGCGCACGTGTTTCCGTTTCAGGTGATTGTCGAGTCCGACGAGTCAGGTTTGGCGCGAGCGTCGAAAGCGCAAGCGGAGCAAGTGCGTTCGGTATCGGTTCGGCGTCTGGATCCTGAACCTGTCGGCAAGGTCGGGATGGAGACTTTCGCCGCACTCGAGGACGCGCTGCGGCTGCACCTCGATCTGCAGTAACTTGGTGCTGTTGGGGCCGGGTGATCGCCTCGATCGTCGGGGTGCGTGTTTATGACAGCTTGAGTCGAGACCACCGTGACGGCTAGACCCAGGCCCATCTGCGACTCGCCGGACCGGTAGTGACGGTTTGAGCTGAGCCCACCTCAGTGTTGTGGCATCTGGCTTGTTCGGATGCCAGCAACTGCTGGAGGGCAGTGATGGAGACTCGAATGGAGTTGTTCGCTCGTATTCGACGTGATGCCCGGGTCGAGGGGTGTTCGATCCGGCAGTTGGCCCGCCGCCACCAGGTTGGCCGGGCAACGGTGCGGATGGCGTTGGCGCAGGCGGAGCCGCCGCCGAGAAAAGTTCCGGTGCGTTGTTCACCGAAGCTCGATCCGTTCAAAGCCGCGATCGACGCCATGCTCACCGCCGATATCGACGCACCACGAAAACAACGCCACACGGCCCGCCGAATCCTCGCCAGACTGGCCGACGAACATGGAGCGCAGCACCTTTCGTATTCGACGGTGCGTGACTACGTGCGGGTTCGGCGAGCACAGATCGACGTCGAAGCCGGACGTCGCATCGAAGTGTTCGTCCCGCAGGAACATGCTCCCGGAGCCGAGGCGGAAGTCGATTTCGGTGAAGTGTGGGTGATCTTGGCCGGGGTGAAAACCAAATGCCATATGTTCGCCTTCCGCCTCTCACACTCGGGAAAAGCTGTGCACCGCGTGTACTCGACGCAAGGGCAGGAAGCGTTCCTCGAAGGCCATATCGCCGCGTTCGAGGAAATCGGCGGTGTCCCCACCCGTCACATCCGCTACGACAATTTGACCAGTGCTGTGCAGAAAGTGATCTACGGCTCCTCCCGAGCGCGGGTGGAGAACCAGCGATGGGTACTGTTCCGCTCGCACTTCGGGTTCGACCCGTTTTACTGCCAGCCTGGTATCTCGGGGGCGCACGAGAAGGGCGGCGTGGAGGGCGAGGTGGGCCGGTTCCGCCGAAACAGGTTGTCCCCGATGCCCGTTGTCAACTCACTCGATGAGCTCAACGAGAAGATCCGCGCTTGGGACACGGCAGATAACGGCCGCCGAATCAATGACCGGATACGCACTGTCGGGCAGGATTTCGCCGTCGAAGCACCGCTCCTGCTACCTGTTCCAAGCGAGGGCTTCGACCCGGGATTGTCGCTGGAACCACGAGTCGATCGGTCAGCGTTGATCACGGTGCGAATGGCGAAATACTCTGTCCCAGCACGTTTCATCGGCAGACAAGTGCGAGTCTCGTTGCGGGCGTCGGAAGTGGTGGTCTTCGACGGCCGGGCGGTGATCGCTCGCCATCAACGGGTCATCGCCCGGGGCGGTCAGAGCCTCGATCTCGACCACTACCTCGAAGTGTTGCGCACCAAACCCGGCGCCCTGCCAGGGGCGAGCGCTTTGGCCGCTGCCCGCAGGAACGGAACATTTACCTCGAGTCATGACGCATTCTGGGCCGCGGCCAGAAAAACTGACGGTGATGCCGGCGGAACCCGCCAACTCATCGATGTCCTGCTCCTGCACCGCACCATCGATAGCGATGACGTGATCGCCGGCATTGAAGAAGCTCTGACCGTCGGCGCAGTCACCGCTGATGTCGTCGCGGTCGAAGCCCGCCGCCACGCATCATTGGAGGTCGATGCGGCTGGGTCTGATTCAGGCCGTCATCTCGTTGCTCGTCGCAGCGGCCGGGAGCAACGCGTTGTCAGCTTGACCCAACGTCGTCTCGCCGATCCGGCAGCGGTCATCGCTGGTCTGCCGGCCGATTCTCGGCCTGCGCCGACGGTCGATCACTACGACCAACTCCTGCGACTACCTGAACGCCGCAATCCCGCCCAGCCCGCTGCCCGAGCCGAGTGAAAGAAGGCCCGAGAATGGTTCGTCAATCCGTCACGGTTTCCACCACGTTGCGCCGCCGAGGTTTGACCGAGGAGGCCGCCACCGCCGCGGTCGATCAAGCGTGCCGCCGACTACGACTTCCCACCATCCGTGCCGTCGTCGAGGACGCCGCCACTGCCGCCCGCAAGGACCAGCTTTCGTACTACGGATTTCTGGCGGAGTTGCTGCTTTCCGAATGCGACGACCGTGACCGCAGAAGTGTGGTGCGGCGAATCAAGGGAGCGGGGTTTCCTCGCGAAAAGTGGTTGGCAGACTTCGATTTCGATGCCAACCCCAATATCAATCCCGCGACCATTGGAACCCTCGCCACCGGCGACTGGATCCGCAAAGGCCAACCCCTGTGTTTGATCGGGGACTCCGGAACCGGGAAATCGCATCTCCTCATCGGGCTCGGGGCTGCGGCCGCCGAGCACGGTTACCGCGTCAAATACGTCCTCGCGACCCGGTTGGTCAACGAGCTCGTCGAAGCCGCCGACGAGAAACAACTCGCTCGCACGATCGCCCGTTACGGGCGAGTGGATCTACTTTTGCTGGACGAGCTCGGTTACATGGAACTCGACAAGCGAGGCGCTGAGCTGCTCTTCCAGGTTTTGACCGAACGGGAGGAGAAAAATTCCGTCGCGATCGCGTCGAACGAGTCGTTCTCCAAAGCGCACATGTTCGCGCGAATCTGTGCGTAGTCGCGCCGAAGTTTCACGGGTTCGGCAGTCGGGTGGGGTCGACGAAGTCTGCCAGGTAGATCATGGCGGCCTCGGCGGTCATGCCGAATGCCGCGGCGACGAGCTTCGGATCCATGGTGTTGACCAGATCGATAAGGCGAGTGCAGCGGATCATCCGCGGGCCGAACCCGCAATCGTCGAGCACATGACTCAGATAGGCGACCGATGCGGGTGACCGTCCGGCCTTGGTCCCTTTGGTGACGATGACGTGCGGATTGGCGGTGCGCCAGGAGGCGCGCTGGGCCAAACAGCGCTGCACGATCGTCCAGCTCGCCGGGTCCATCGGGACCGGATGCGGTCGCTCGCCAAGCCTGACGGTCTGTCGAAGCGGATCGACATCGTCGCAGGTCAGCAGCCGGACTTCGCGACTGGAAGCGCCATGCAGCAAGGCGAGGATGCCGACCAGGGATTCATGCGGATGCACCAGCAGGTCGGTGGTCCACCGCTGGAACAACCGGCGTTGTTGCTCGAGAGTGAGCGTCCGGCCACGAAAACCCTTGGCCTCTTTCCTGTCCAGGCTCTTCGTCGGATCGACAAGGACCAGACGGTGACTGCGCGCGAATCGGAAAAACTGGCGCAGCACGGTGAGTCTTCGCTGGCGCGACTTCGGCAGGGAAACTAGGAACGCCTCGACGTCGCCGAGCTCGACGGTCGCCCAATCTTGTTTCCCGCGTTCACTGTTCAAGAACGAAGCGAAATCTCGAACGGCCGCCAGTGCGGCCTCTATGGTCGAATCGCTGCGGGGCAGTGTTCCGGCCCGGCGAGCACGGGCCTTGGCGGTAAGCATGAACTCGGCGAATCCTGCGATTGCCGGTCGCAGCGGTTCAGGGGCCGCTTCGATCCGCCGTTGCCGGCGGCCGGCGGCGAGTCGCTCGTTGTGGTCGGTCGGCATCGCCAGCCCGTGTTCGGTGAAGAAATCTTGCATCGATCTGGCCAGCGGACCCATGGAACGGCCTGAGCGGCGTGCCCTGTCGAGCAGGGACGGCGGATGATTGGAGTGCTCGTCGTCGAGCAGTCGCCCCAGCTCGGTGACCGCCACACACGCACGGCCTGGCGAATAGCCGTCGGCGAGACAGGTGATCAGGCCGGGCAGCCAATCCGGCGGGTCGGCAAGACGTGCTAGGAGATGTTCGCCGGCCACATGCGGCCGATCCGGATGGCGCTGCCAGCATCGCGAGCACATGCCGCGGCAAGCATGGCGACGCAACACGCCACAGGCGACGCAGACGCGCGGGGGCTTCTTCGAAGGGCGCGGCCTCGAACAGTGACCGCACCAGCCGGTGTCCACGCGCAGATACCCGGGTTTGCCGCACCGCGGACAGTCCTGTTGCCGAGCTTGCAGGTCGGCTTTGCGTTGGCAGCCCCGGCACAACACGGCCTCCGCGAAGCGGACCTTGTGACCGCACTGCGCGCACCGGCGGGAACAAATCACGCAACGACCTGTCTCGACGACCAGCACCCTACTGCGGCTGCAGTCAGGGCACGGCTGCTTGGCGGCCGCGTCCTTGGCGCGGGCGGTGCACCGGCAGCACAGGTCGCGGCCGATGATGCCCACCGGTCCGCCGCACTCGGCACAGTCACGCTGGCGTTTACCCATGTTCTGCAATGACTTCCAGGTCGAAGCGTCACATCGGCGGAAGCGAGCGGCCGCGGGCGTTGACGGCTTGGCGCTGCGTCGGCGCCGGTCGAATTGGCGGATCGGCAGGACGCTCGACGGGAGTGGCGTCGATCTCGAACAAGTCGTCCGGAGTGCATTGCAAGGCAGTGCACAACGCGATCAGCGTCGTCATCTTGATCTGGGTGGGTTCCTTGGTGAACAGCGCCGACACCGACGCCGCCGACATCTCCAGCCCGGCTTTGTCTGCCAGCAGCCTGCGCAGCTCGGTCCCGGTCCACACTTCGCGTTGGGCCGCGGCCATCCGCAGTCGCCACTTGATCCTCACGCTCGCTCGTCCTCTCCGCTGAGCTCGGCCAGGGTGGTGGTCACCGCGCGCCGATACGCGTCCTCGATGAAGGTCGCCGATGGCCGGACATACCGCATCGTCGATCCGACGGTCCAGTGACCCAGAAGCTGTTGGATCGCAACCAGATCCACGCCACGCTCATAGTTGTGGGTCGCGCACGCACGTCGCAGCGCATGCGGGCTGAACCGCTCCGAACGCGGGCGCCCTTCGAGCTCCATCAGATATCGCAGCCGGTTGCGGATCGTTCCACGATGCAGCGGCCCGCCGGACTCGTCGGCGAACAACACCGGCGAGTCCGGGAACTTGGGCCGCACGTCGGTCAGGAACCAGCGCAGCACCAGGTCCAGACCGTCGAGCATCGGAACCCATCGCGGCCGAGGACCGGACATCCTGGCGCCCTTACCGAAGCGGACATGAAGTTTGCCGAACGGACCACGATCGAAATGCACATCCGGAAGGTCGAGCAGCGCAGCCTCTTCCGAGCGCAGTCCGGCATGATAGAGCGTCCGGAACAGCGCGTAGTCCCGAGCTGCCGGCCCATATTTTCGGGCGGTGATGATGCGCGCCTTCATGAACTCGAAGAACTCCCGCACGCGCTCCGGAGTCGGAGGCGGCACCAGCGCCGGCGAATCGTCGCCGACATGGCGGGAGGCGTTGAACTCATCCACCGGACAGACCAGCTTCACCCCGAACACGGCCTCGATCTCGGCTGCCAAAAATCAACGGCACACTGCATTACTTGTGGCGGGCGGTCGACCAGCACGGGAACGTGCTCGATGTGCTGGTCCAGTCGCGCCGAAACGGCAACGCCGCCAAGCGATTCTTCCGTAAGCTGCTCAAGGGCTTGCAGTATGTGCCGCGGGTGATCGTTACCGACAAGCTGACCAGCTACAGCGTCGCTCACCGCGAGATGCTGGCCTCGGTCGAGCATCGCCGATCCAAGTATTTGAACAATCGGGCCGAGAACTCGCATCAACCCACCAGACAGCGGGAACATGCGATGAAACGGTTCGCATCGGCCCGGCACGCGCAACGTTTCCTGTCCGCGTTTAGTTCGATCTCACCGCATTTCCGGCCCGGTCGGTATCGACTGACCGCGCCCGAATGGCGTGCCGAGATGGCCGACCGTTTCGCGGTCTGGCAGGAAGTCACCGCGGCCGGTGTCGCCGCCTGAAAGTGAACTGCCCCAGCAGTGCCCTGTAACAGAATGCCCCAAACATCCTTCGCCGCTTCACTTTTCGATTAACGTGACAGTGCCCGGGGAACTATCTGGCCGTACGCGGGGAGAAACCATGGCCACAAAATGCGCCATAAATGGCCGCCAGTGGGGAGCTTACGACGGCCGTCGACATACCAGGTCGACGCGTTGCTGCGAGCCGGGCTCGACGCCGAAAACAATCATACCGACCACGCGAGTGCGAAGGCCTCACGCTCACAGTTCGATGAACGTTCCCCGTACCACCGTGTACGGGCACCTCAACACACGCACCCGGGCTGCGAGTTCGTCGGCTGTACCGGTGAACATGGTGGGCTGCGGTCCCTGTTGTGGCGATGCTGTCGCCGCGGATCTGCCTCTGCGGCTACGAGCCGAGCACCAGAGCCGAAGACGCCCACCAACGCGCGGACCTTCTTGGTTCGGTCATCGCCCGATCTCATTGCGACCAGTGCGAACCGCCGCCGGCCTTCGATGTCGCGTGCGCGGTGTGCGGCGACGGGCCGAATCCTCGCCGGCGATCTCGCCCAGGCCGCCCACAGTGGTGATGGTTTTCCGGACCCGGTGCGCCGGTGGCTCACAGCGAGCGGATGGACCGTACCGTCTGAGTTGCGGTGCCCGGATCACGCCTGAGGGTTGACGTCGTTGTCGTTGTCGCAGCGACTCGTCAGTCCTGTACTCCACGCCGAAGGCGTCGGAGAAGGGTGCACATCGGTTATTGCCCGGGTAATAACGTTGGTCTGCCCACCTGCACCAAGATGGTCGGTTCGTCCGCGTCCCCCGGCCGTGCGGCGCGTCGTATCTTCACGCGAGCCGGTCCTCACGACTGGTTCCATCGACCAGGCCGAGCCGCGGCATCGTCGCCGACCGCGCATCTTTCGATGCCGAGAGTCAACCCACTTATTTCGGCAACCTCGGTGACCGAGAACGTCTACACCGGATCTTCGTGAGTCAAGGCACGATAACCGGTGGCACCGGCTCGGTCCACTGCTGCCTTGACCAGGCCGAAGAATGCCCCTTGAATGACTGCGGCAATCAATACTTCTCGGACACTACGGTGGAGATCTTTCGGGTTCGGTGCGGCCGCGTCGTTGTCGTCGACGCGCTTCCAAATCTGTTTGAACACCACGCCGGCGGCGATACCGCCGAGCACGCTCGTCGCCAGGGAGAGCGGTTTGTAGATTGCTTTCACGACCGCGCTCATCGATCACTCCTTCTGTGAGACCGCTTGCGGCGGAAGATGATCAACGCGACGAGGGCGATGCCGAGCGAGACTGCGGTGAGGATTTGCGGGTTTTCTTTGGCAAAGGCTTTCGCTTCGTGCAGCTGTGCATTCGCACTGTCCTGCACCCGCGCGGGTACATCCGCTTTGGCGGCGAGCGCGGCGACGGTGTCCGCGAGATCGGCGCGCTGTTCTTCCACGCTCCGCTCCGGGTCAGTCGACGCGGTCGCCCCAGGTGGAATGCTCTCGGACGGGTTGTCATGACTGTCGGTCATCGGATGCCCTTCTTGATGGTGGAGATGTCTTCGCTGACGCTGGCCGCGGTGTCCTGCGGAACTGGTGGTAGTGCCTTCTTGGATCGGGTTGCGCCCACCGCGGCCACCGCTCCGCCGATCATCAGAACAGTAACGCCGACGATCAGCGCTGCGAGCCAGGGGGCAACGACGGTGGCGAGTCCGAGTACTGCTGCGGCGATCAGAGTTGCGAGTCCGAACAACGCCAAGACGGCTCCCGCTCCGGAGATGCCGATCCCGATCCCGAGTCGGGTGCCTTTGTTTTTGACTTCGTCCAGTCCGGCGGCGATTTCAGTGCGCACCAGTGTCGACACTTGCTCGGTGAGTCGCTCGACGAGTTGAACGGTCGACAAGTCCGCCGCTTGGGGGGAGTTCGGCGTAGGGGTGCGCTCAGCGTGGTCGCGTGTGGGATCACTCATCGGTGTTCCTCCCGGTTTCGGTGGGTACGGGTCGGCAGAACTAGCAGCCCTGGACTTTTCGCTACCGTGGTCGGAGATGTGCGCCTGACGCAACTCTCGCCCACGTTCGACCTCGTCGGCGTCTTTCTGGGCGTTCTTGTCCGAGACGCGAGTGTCTCTGGGCGGGAGTTGGAGTTGTTCTTCGGCGGCGATCCCGGCTTGAAGTTGTCGTCCGCGTTCGAGTTCGGAATCGAGTTCTGCGCCGAACAGCAGTGCAAGGTTGGTGATCCACAACCACAGCAGGAACACGATCGCGCCGGCGAGGGAGCCGTAGGTCTTGTTGTAGCTGCTGAAGTTGGCGACGTAAAACCCGAAACCGACCGATGCGAGGATCCACACCACAATGGCCAGGGCGGCGCCGCCGCTGATCCACCGAAACTTCGGTTGCTGGATGTTCGGAGTGGCGTAATACAGAATCGCAACGGCGAGAACGACGAACACCAGCACCACCGGCCAGCGAGCGATATTCCAGACAGTCAAGGCGGTGTCTCCCGCCCCGATCACATCGCCGATCGCTCGTGCAACGGGCCCACTGATCGCCAACATCGCTGCAGCGCAACCGATCAACGTCAACGCGACGATAGTCACCAGCAGCATCACCGGCCGAAGTTTCCACACTGGACGGCCTTCGTCGACCTCGTACATGCGGTTCATCGCACGCCCGAACGCTCCGACATACCCGGAAGCGGACCATAGCGCGCCCGCGATACCGGCGATGAGGGCGAACCCAGCCGCCGGGGCTTGCACGAGCTGCTGAATCGGTCCCCTCAGGGTATCCACTGCCGAGGATGGACCGAGGGCGCCGACAATTTGCAAAACCGCATCCACGGTCGACTGACCTTGGCCGAATACTCCGAGAAGGGAAACCACTGCCAGGATCGCCGGAAACAGCGACAGCACAGCGTAATACGTCAACGCAGCCGCGAGGTCAGTGCACTGATCACGCGAGAACTGGCGAGCGGTCGAGCGCAGTACGTAGAGCCACGACGATTTCGTCAGCTCGGTCGGCGACTGCGGTTTGCGAGGGTCGTCCGGGTCCGCCTCGACCGGAGCGGTGTCAGCGCCGGTCATCTCTGATCAGTTCCTCTCGCTCGAACTTGTACGTAGTAGTTGCGCAAAACCTGTTCGTCATCAGGAGTTAGAGCATCGACATGTCCCCGCTCCGGTGCACCGCTGACCTGGGCGCCGGTGAACGGCACTCGCAGGCTTTGCCCGTCACGATAAGCACCAGTCAGGGGAACCAAGGCATACCCAGCGTCATCGAAGTCCACAGTCACCCAATGCGGTGACGCTGTGATCGGATCGAGAAGCAACGACCCGATCACACCGATAACATCGCCGTCAACTCCGATTACCTGCCCTCCGCGCAGCAGTCGAGCGTCCTCCACCGTAATCGTCGAACTGTCACTGTTTTGCATCATCAATCGTGTCTGTTCGGGAAACAGTGCGGGTTCACTTGCGGACACGACGGGCCAGAGTGGAACCGAGCCCGGTGAGAATTTGTGCGGGGCGTTGCTGCTCGCCCTGCTGCGCTCCCAGAACGACGATGGCCCCGGTCAGAGCCGGCAGAGCCCACTGCACATACTGCAGTTGCCGCTGAGCGGCGGTGACCTCGTCGGGGGTCGAGGGCGCCGGTTCGGTAGCACCCTCGACGTATTCGCCGTCTGCTGTGGCGATCTTGGCTCCGAGGACACCGCTGTATGCGGTCGCCGCAAGGGCAGCGCCCGTGACAACGATCTTGGTGATCGTGTTCGCTTTGACCCCGCCCTGGTGTTGCGCTCGGTCCCTGTTCGCATACAGCAGTGCCCCGCCGCCGACGAGGTGAGCACCGATAGCGGCCGCGTTGACCGGAGCCCATTTCGCCCATCCCAACGAGGCGACCCGTGCGCGGTCCTGGGGGTCACGAACCGCATCGGCGGCGCCGTTAAGACCGACTGCCCCCATCAGCGAGCCGCCGAACCATGCTGCTGCTCCGAGGTCGTGCAGACTGCGAATGACGGTATTACGTGATGGCATAAGTTCCTCCTGGACTGGGATGGACGGTGGCGTCGGGGGATGTCGCCGACTTCGAAGCCGCTCGATGTCGCGAGGTGAGTTGCGGCAGCGAACTGTGGTCTCTCACGTAGTGAGCGTGCCTAGAACGAAGCGGAAAGCTACCGCGGTGCCGAGCGTAATTGCCAAGCCTGCGGCGACGTTGGTAAGCAGCCACCCCACCGTGAGGCCCAGGACAACAGCTGCCATGACCACCAACGCGACATCGATGAAAGGCCCACGCGGGATGCCTCGAAGCATCGAAGCGATACGCCGCCCGACATCCGCTGCACCCCAGCTCGCGCAGGTGAAGCTGATCTCGCTGTGCCGAGTTGGTGAGACGGCGATCGTCATTATCGGGCTCCCGACTCTGTGAGTGCTTTCTTCGTACCTACGTCAACAACACTCTAAAATCTATACCATCGGATACAGATTATGAACAGCTGCCGAGCTGTCCACCGATTGAAAGGGGCTGCGTCATTGGTTGTTGCGTAGTTTCCTGATCTGCGGAGATTTCGTTCTCCGTCAACGGCCGAGGGCTCCCTTCTTTCTCATCCGTGTTGAGCACATAACCGCTGAGTACACGTTCGGGCTTCCATCTATGCGGGCCCAGAGGTGTGGAGGTCTTCTGAAGATCGCGGGCATTGAAGCAGAGTGGAAGGGGCAGAAGCTGGCAGAACCCGCCTTTGGTGTCTAAGGATTGGACGTCTATGCGCGCCGATATGGAGGGGCAAGTTGTGGAGTGGTTCGTATCGATATGGGATGAGGGATCCGGTTTTCTTCGCTATCGCGGCGGCTCCGGGTCCGATCGTGGGTGGGTGATCGAGCAGGTGGTTGCGGCGGGTTGCGCCGTCGCGTTCGGTGGTGATGGTTCGATGACCGGCCTTGTGGGAAACGCGGTTATTGCCGGCATGCCGATGGATTCGATCGCCTTCGGCGACTCGGCAATCAGCGATGATGATCTCGTCCGGTTGATCAGCGCCCGTTTCGATCGCGCGTGGGGCTGTATATCGCCTACCTGAGTTCCCCGTGCTCCCGACGTCTCTACCGGACTTTATTCCGCGAATGAAGAAAATATGTATCGTGGAGGTCAGATTAAATTTTTGTGCGTATGCAGTTAGGGAGTCGTGATGATGTCGGCCGAATTCGCTCAGGTGTGGCGATGACGAACAAGCGTTCACAGCAAGGGGTCTATGGGATTTCGGGGATGTCGGAGCTTTCTGGAGTGGGCCCTCAAACGCTACGACTGTACGAGCGGCGCGGTCTTTTGGCCCCCACTCGCACTGCAGGGGGGACGCGCCGGTACAGCGACGTGGATCTGAACACGTTGGACCGAATCACCGCACTGATCGACGAGGGGGTCAACGTGGTGGGGGTTCGGTTGATTCTCTCCCTCGAAGCCCAGAATGCACTGCTTGAGGCGCGTCTCGGTCAGTTCAGTGGGGCGGGACCGCTTCAGCGTGAGCGCCGTCTTCGCCGAGAGTGACGAGGCCGAGCCCCTCGCCGGTAGGAGAGACGATTGCTCCTTCGGAGCGACTGATGTCGCCGAAGTCTGCGTCCGCGAGGATCTTGTTGCCGTCCGCTTCGAGTTGTTCGAGAGCAGAATCGAAGGCGTCGATGAGCCAGACTTGGGTGGCTGCGGTGAGTAGTTCGTCCAGTGCGTCGTCGGCGTTGGTTTGAAAAATTCGCACCAGCCAGGAGCCTTCGATCTCGGGGTCATCCGAGAGTCCGTGCGGGGTGTTGGTGGCGACGACGTAGCGGTTGTATTCCAGCTCGACGCGGATGGCGTACATCCCGGCGAGGTTGACGACGTTCACCGGACGTTGGGTTACGGCAGCCAATGCGGTCAATGCGTCGCCGTAGGTTTGCGAGTACTTCACTGTCAGGGGCATGGTCTTGGTCGGCCTATCTGTTCGGGGCCGATGCTGCTTGCATGGCTCATGGCAGGCCTATCTGTTCGGGGCCGATGCTGCTTGCATGGCTCATGGCAGGCCTGGCGCCGCTGTCGACTCAGGACTGTTCCTGATCTTATCTCGGATTGGCAACGACGACTGCTCTCGCGGGCATTGCCGTGATCGTTCTTCAGCACCACATCGCTTGGCCGTCTGTTTGAATGTGGCCTGCACGGGTAGTTGATGTCATAGACCGCGGCGCTGGGGACAGTGTCCGCTGTTCTCGAAGTATGTGGTTCAGCTCGAAGATAGATACAGGACTGGGCTGCCCGACCGCTCGACGAGGTATACGCTGCGATTTTCGTCGATGCGATCGTCGTCAAAGTCCGCCGGCGGTCAGGTCGCAAACCGGCCGATCTATGCCGCGATCGGCGTTAGCCTCGACGGACACCGCGACGTGCTCGGATTGTGGGCCGGCCCCGGCGGTGAGGGCGCCAATTTCTTCGATGAGCGTGCTGACAGACATCCGACATCGCGGCACCCGGGACGTATTCTTCCTGGTCTGCGACGGGCTCAAAGGCCTACCGGACGAAGCATCACAACACGAGTCACAGTCGACCCAGGTTCGGCCAACTCCCACACCAGTCGCTCCGGAGCGCGAACTTGCTGACCTCGACACCACCAAGTTCCATACCCACTGGAGCCCCGAGGTCGACCACCAACTCATGAACAGCCGCACCATCCCACAACACAGCAGCAGACCAGAAGGACCGAGACTGTGAGCATCATCGGATACGCCCGCGTCTCCACCCTCGAACAAAACCCCGAGCTGCAGCAGCACGCACTCCGCCAAGCCGGCGCGATCCGCATCTTCACCGACTACGAATCCGGCTCGACAACGCAGCGCCCCCAGCTCACCGAATGCCTGAACTACCTACGCGATCACGACGGTGATGTCCTTGTCGTCTGGAAACTTGATCGCCTCGGACGATCCGTCCGCCACGTCATCGACACAGTCCACAACCTCGGCGAACGTGGTATCGCATTCCGTTCCCTCACCGAAGGATTCGACACAACCACCGCAGGCGGCGAATTCTTATTCCACATCATGGCAGCCCTCGCCCAAATGGAACGCCGCATGATCGTCGAACGCACCCACGCCGGCCTCGAAGCCGCTCGACGCCAAGGTCGACACGGCGGCCGGCCCACCGTCATGACCCCCGAACGCACCGAACTCGCCCGCACGATGCGTGAACAGGGCAAAAGCCTCGACACGATAGCTTCGACACTCCGTGTCGGCAGATCCTCCGTCAGTCGTGCCCTCGCACCCGAGAAGGCCGGCGGGCAGCAGTAATCCTCACACGAACCAAGCACGAGCCGAACCGTCAAAACCGACGCGGTACCGCCCTGTGTCCGCAGCCTTTCCCTCCATTCGAGCCAACCCATCGGCAGGGTCCCGATGCGCCGCCGTTCCTTTGGCCGTGGGATCGGCGGCGAGAGCGCTCAAATACAACAGAATTGGCTCGGAAACCCCCGTGGGTCAACACATAATCATCAGCCATGTCTTCTGCCCGCCGTGGTGCGGAAGAGTTCCACGACCACCACGTATACCCCAACAGCGCAGCCGCAGCGAGAAGTGTACAGCCCACCAGGACTGCGAGGCCTGCGTCCGGGGACTGTTTCGTAATCGGTGTTTTGGCCCGAGACGCTGAGTGAATGCTCGGCGAGGAGGTGCCGAGATGACGACACTGGAGAATGTGACGAAGAAGAGGGCCGAGCCCTCCGCGGAAGCTGCGGCGGCCGCGGAGTTGGTGCGCCTGGCCAAGGAGCAGGGCCTGTCGCTGACCGGGCCGGACGGTTTGCTCAAGCAGTTCACCAAAACCGTTCTGGAAACCGCACTGAACGAGGAGATGACCGAGCACCTCGGGCACGACAAGAACCAAGCTCCGGCCGATCGGGAGTCTACGAATATTCGCAACGGGACTCGGTCGAAAACGGTGTTGACCGAGGCCAGTGGGCATGTCCCGATCGAGGTCCCTCGTGATCGGGAAGGGACGTTCGAGCCGCAGATCGTCAAGAAACGCCAACGTCGATTGAACGGGGTCGATGAGATCGTGTTGTCGTTGTACGCCAAAGGATTAACGACTGGTGAAATCAGTTCGCATTTCGCTGAAAT
>NZ_JBVHEH010000063.1:0-15417 GCF_055562955.1 Kitasatospora sp. NPDC015121 | reverse complement strand
GCCCGCCCGCCGGGCGGCGCCGCCCCCCCCCCGGGGGGCGCCCGGCCCCGCCCCCCCCCCCCCCCCCCCCCCCCCCCCCCCCCCGGGGGGGGGGGGGGGGGGCGCGGGCCCCCCCCCCCCCACGGCGGGGTGGGTCAGTACTGGCGGTTGGGCAGGGCCGCGGTGGCCTGCTCGGGGGTGAAGGTGCCCTCCTCGGTCTTGATCCGGCGCGGCACGCTCTCACCGGCCTTGACCTTCTTCACCAGCTCCATCAACTGGTCGCCGAGCAGCGGGTTGCACTCGACGTCGTAGTTGATCTTGCCCTGGCTCATCGCGGTGAAGGCGTCCTTGACGCCGTCCACCGAGACGATCTTGATGTCGGTGCCGGGCTTCTTGCCGGCCTCCTCGATCGCCTGGATCGCGCCGAGCGCCATGTCGTCGTTGTGCGCGTACAGCACGTCGATCTTCGGCTGGGACTTCAGGAAGGCCTGCATGACCTCCTTGCCCTTGGCGCGGGTGAAGTCGCCGGTCTGCGAGGCGACCACCTTGAACTTCGACTCGCCCTTGATGGCGTCCGCGAAGCCGGACTTGCGGTCGTTGGCGGGCGCGGAGCCGGTGGTGCCCTCCAGCTGGACGATGTTCACCTCGCCGGAGGCGGCCGCGTACTCCTTGACCAGCCAGTCGCCGGCCTTCTTGCCCTCCTCGACGAAGTCCGAGCCGAGGAAGGAGGCGTACAGCGACTCGTCCTTGGAGTCCACCGCGCGGTCGGTCAGGATGACCGGGATGTGCGCGTCCTTGGCCTCCTTCAGGACGGTGTCCCAGCCCGACTCGACCACCGGCGAGAAGGCGATCACGTCGACCTTCTGCTGGATGAACGAGCGGATCGCCTTGATCTGGTTCTCCTGCTTCTGCTGCGCGTCGGAGAACTTCAGCTCGATGCCGGCCTTCTTCGCCGCGTCCTGGACCGACTTGGTGTTGGCGGTGCGCCAGCCGCTCTCGGCGCCGACCTGGGAGAAGCCCACGACGAGCTTGTGGCCGGAACCCTTGTCGGCGGAGCCTGAGCCGCCGCCGGAACCGCAGGCGGTGAGGACGGCGACCATCGCGCCGGCGACCAGGGCCGCCGCAGCTCTCTTGGACATGTGGGGAATTCCTCTCGGGATCGTCGATCGCACGGACGGCGGGGCCGACCGGCGTTCACGGGGGTGAGGAGCGAGACGACCGGGGCAGGGCGCGACCGGGGAGAGGCGCACACCATCTCGTCCGTGTGAACTCGGTGTGGCGGCGCCGTTTCGCTTGAGGGAGATTGTTAGCGCTCACATTCACTGCCGACAAGCCAAGTCACCGCCCGTTACCCAATCTTGACCGGCCCCCGCCCCGCCCCGGAGCGGCGGCGGACCCCGTTTCCGCAGCTCGGGACGGGCGAGTGCCGCCCCACCCGCCCGCACCCGGCCGGCGCAGGCCGCCCGCACCCCGCGGCGACCGGGTGCGCCCGTCCTTGACACCCCCTCCTCACCAGTGCTTTTCTCCGTGCCACGGGCCGGATCCCCCCTTGTTGTGAGCGCTAACAGACACCCCCCGGCTCCCCCGCCCGGGGCCGGCTCACGCCGACCGAGGCCCGGGCCGCAATCCGCCGCGGCCCCGGGGCCGAGGTCGGCCGGGGGCCCCCCCCCCCCCCCCCCCCCCCCCGGGGGGGGGCCGCCCCCCCCGCCCGGGGCCCGGGCCGCCCCCCCCCGCGCGGCGGGGGCCCCCCCCCCCCCCGGCCCCGACCCACCCCACCCCCTTGAGAAGGTGCACATGAATGCTCGCAGTGGGGCCCGCCGGGCCCCGCACGGGCGAGGCCGGCTGTCGCGGCCGGCCGCGGTCCTGTCGGCGGTCCTCCTGGCCTGCTTCCTGACCGTCGTGGACGGCGGCGGCGCCCGGGCCGCGACCGTGGACACGGCCAAGTGGTACGTGCTGGTGAACCACAACAGCGGCAAGGCCCTGGACGACTACGACTTCGCCACCGCCAACGGCTCCCCGGTCGTGCAGTGGACCCGCTCCGGCAACCAGGCCCAGCAGTGGCGCTTCCTGGACTCCGGCGGCGGCTGGTTCCGGCTGCAGAACCGCAACTCCGGCAAGGTGCTGGACGGCTACAACTGGTCGACCGCCGACGGCGCCGACTTCGTCCAGTGGAGCGACCTGAACGCCGCCAACCAGCAGTTCAGGCTCGCCGACTCGGCCGACGGCTACGTCCGGCTGCTGAACCGCAACAGCGGCAAGGCGCTGGAGGTCCAGGGCGCGTCCACCGCCGACGGCGGCAAGGTCGTCCAGTACACCGACTGGGGCGGCGCCAACCAGCAGTGGCAGCTGGTTCCGGTCACCGACGCCCCCGCCGGGACGGGCTCCCTCCCCTCCACCTTCCGGTGGAGCTCCAGCGGGGTGCTGGCCGGCCCGAAGCCCGACGCCGCCCACACCGACGTCGCGGCGATCAAGGACTTCTCGGTCATCCGGTACAACGACAGGTGGATCGTGTACGCGACCACCGCGAGCGGGACGGCCGGCTGGAGCCTGGAGCAGTTCAGCTTCTCCGACTGGTCCCAGGCCGCCGCCGCGACCCCCGTCTACCTGGACACCACCCCGGTCGGCAAGGGCTACCGGGCCGCCCCGCAGGTCTTCTACTTCGCCCCGCGGAACCTCTGGTACATGGTCTACCAGACCGGCCCGCCGACCTACTCGACCAGCACCGACCCGAGCAACCCGGCCGGCTGGTCGGCGCCGCGGACCTTCCTCGGCAGCGAGCCGGCCGTCGTGACCCAGAACAAGGGCAAGGGCACCTGGATCGACTTCTGGACGATCTGCGACAGCACCGACTGCTACCTGTTCTTCGCCGACGACAACGGCCACATGTACCGGGCCCGGACCACGCTGGCGAACTTCCCCAACGGCTTCGGCGACACGCAGCTGATCCTGTCGGACGCCCCCGACAACCTCTTCGAGGCCTCCAACGTGTACCGGATCCAGGGCCGTGACCAGTACCTGATGGTCGTCGAGGCGATCGGCTCCACCGGCCGCCGCTACTTCCGCTCCTGGACCGCCCCGAGCCTCACCGGCACCTGGACCCCGCTCGCCTCCACCGAGGCCGAGCCGTTCGCCGGGCGCGCCAACGTCACCTTCCCCGGCGGCGCGTGGACCCAGGACATCAGCCACGGCGAGATGGTCCGGGCCGGCAACGACCAGACCCTGACCGTCAACCCGTGCCACCTCCAGTACGTCTACCAGGGGCTGGACCCGGCCGCCACCGGCGACTACCTGAAACTCCCCTACCGGATGGGCCTGTTGACGCAGACCAACAGCACCTGCTGAACCCCGCCCGGTGGGGGCCGGGGCACCCGCCCGGGCGCCCCGGCCCCCACCGGGCAGCAGCCCGCCCCCCGATTGTTAGCGTGAACAAACGGAACGGGTACCCTTCTGGAACACCGGCGCGTGACGCCACCCCCGCTCCCCCCGCACCGCACGGGGCGGACCGGCCGCGTCCGGTGTGCCTTCGCGGTCGGTGAGGAGTGGAAGACGTTGGGGACCGAAACGGCCAACCCGGAGGCGCGGCAGCCCGTGATGGCGGACGTCGCGAAACTGGCCGGGGTGTCCCACCAGACGGTGTCACGGGTCCTCAACGGCGCCCCGCACGTCCGCCCCGGCACCCGGGACCGGGTGCTCGCCGCCATCCGGGAGCTCGACTACCGGCCCAACTCGGCGGCCCGGGCCCTGGTCACCCGCCGCTCGCAGACCCTCGGCGTGGTCAGCTTCGAGTCCACCCTGTACGGGCCCGCCTCGATGCTGGACGGCATCGAACGGGCCGCCCGCAGCGCCGGGTACTTCGTCAGCGTCGCCAGCCTGCGCTCGCTGGACAGCCGCTCCGTCCAGGAGGCCGTCGACCGGCTGCGCGACCAGGGCGTCGAAGGGGTCGTGGTGGTCGCGCCGCAGACCTCGGCCGTCAGCGCCGTCGCCAAGCTCTCCAGTTCGGTGCCGGTGGTGGCGGTCGGCTCGGGCGCCCGCTCCAGCATCCCGACGGTCACCGTCGACAACCGCTCGGGCGCGGAGGCCGCCACCCGGCAGCTGCTCGACCTCGGTCACCGCACCGTCCACCACCTGGCGGGCCCGCCCGGCTGGCTGGAGAGCCAGGACCGGCAGGAGGGCTGGCGGCTGGCCCTGAAGGCCGCCGGCGCCCCGGTGCCGGCCGTGGCGGTCGGCGACTGGAGCGCCCGGTCCGGCTACGAGGCGGGGCAGCGGATCGCCCGGCTGACCGACGTCACCGCCGTCTTCTGCGCCAACGACCACATGGCCCTGGGGCTGCTCCGCGCCCTGCACGAGGCCGGCCGCTCGGTGCCGGGCGGCATCAGCGTGGTCGGCTTCGACGACATCCCCGAGGCCGCCTACTTCATCCCGCCGCTCACCACCGTCCGGCAGGACTTCGGCGAACTGGGCCGCCGCGCCCTGGAACTGCTGGTGGCCGAACTCGGCGGCGCCGGCCACCCGGTCACCCGGGTGCAGATCGCCCCCGAGCTGGTCCTGCGCCGCAGCGCGGGCCCGGCGCGGCGCGCCTGAGCCCTCCTCCCGCCGGACGCGACGCGCGCCGGGCGGGTCGGACAGGCCGCTCAGGCAGCTCAGGCCGCGGCGGCCAGGTCGGCGCGGCCGAACAGCAGGGCGTAGCCGCGCGGCAGCCGGGCCAGCAGCCGGTCGGCGAAGCCGGGGCCGGCCAGGTCGGCCAGCGCGGTCAGCACCGAGGAGGCGTCCCAGCGGGCGGCGGCGAGGCTGGTGGCGAGGGAGCGGGCGAGCGCCTCCACGAAGGCTGGGGCGCCGACGGGCGCGGGCAGCGGGATCTGCTCGGCGAACACCCGGCGCAGCGAGGCGGGCAGGACGGCGGCCAGGGCGCAGCGCTCGTCGCCGTCGAGCTGGGCGCCGAGCTGGGTCAGGACCGCGGTCAGGACGCGCTCGGCCTCCTGGTCGGTGGCGTAGCGGCCGGTGGCGCGGACCTGCTGGACGAGGCGGCGGTGCCGGGTCATCGGTGGTGCCTTCCTGGGAGGGCCGTCGCTCGGCGGGCGCGGCGGCGGGTTGCGGGTGGGGTAGGCGCGGGGGTCAGGCGGGCTGCCGCTTCGCGTGGGAGGGCCGGTGCCGGGGGATCGGCGGGCGGGTCGGGGCCGGGTCCGCGAGGGTCTCCAGTCCGGTGAGGCGGAGCAGCCGGGCGACGGGGGCGCCGACGCCGCGCAGGCGCAGGCGTCCGCCCGTCCGGTCGCAGAGCCCTCTGGCCTCGACGAGGACGCGCAGTCCCGCGCAGTCCATGAACGTCACGTCCGAGAGGTCGAGCACCACGTCGGGGTGCGCGGCCAGCCCTCGGCGGAGTTGGCGGCGCAGGCGGGGGGCGGTGTCGGCGTCGATCTCGCCGCGGGCCCGCACCAGGAGGGGAGTCACCACTCGTTTCACCATGGCACCGCTCGCTGTTCGTTCGGTCGGCCGCCCGGCCCCGCGGCGCGCGCCGCGGGGCCGGGCGGGGGTTCAGGCGCGGATCTGCCTGCGGGTGCCGCTGTGGCCGACGGCGACCTTGCGGGGCTTGGCCTTCTCCGCGACCGGGATGCGGAGCGTCAGCACACCCTGGTCGTAGTCCGCCGTGATGCCCTCGGGGTCGAGGGTGTCGGAGAGCATCACCTGGCGCGAGAAGACGCCCAGGGGGCGCTCCGTGAGCTCCCACTTGACGTCCTCGGTCTGCGGGTGGGGGCGCCGCTCGGCCTTGACGGTCAGCATGTTCCGTTCGACGTCGACGTCGATCGCGTCCGGGTCCACTCCCGGAAGGTCGAAGTGGATCACGTACTCGTCGCCGGCCCGGTAGGCGTCCAGCGGCATCGGGGCCGGACGCGACCAGGTGCCGTTCGCACCCGTGAACTGCTGGGTGAGACGGTCGAGTTCGCGGAACGGGTCGGTGCGCAGCAGCATCGCGAAACACCTCCTGTGGGATCAAAGGGTGCCGGTGCACATCACCTGGAACCATTGTAGCACGTCGTCCATCCGATGACAAAGGGGAAACGTCATCGTTAGGATGACGTCATGAGTGAGAAGCCGACACCGCCCGACACCCCCCTCGGCGAGGCCGGCGAGGCCGGTGGGCCGGTCTCGCCGCTCGCCGCCGTCGCGGCCCTGGCCGCCATCGAGGAAGCCGTCCACCGCGCCGCCGCGCCCGGGCCCCGGGAGCGGCGGGAGCCACCGGAGCAGGGGGACGGCCCGGCCCCGGCCCTGGCCGCCCTGCTGCTGCTGCGCGAACTGCGGGCCCGGCTCGCCGGCTGGGAGGCGGGGCTGGTGGAGAGCGCCCGCGCGGACGGGGCCACCTGGGCCGACCTCGCCCACCCGATGGGGGTGGCCAGCCGCCAGGCCGCCGAGAACCGCTACCTGCGGCTGCGCCGCGCCGGGGAGGGCGGCGCGGGCACGGGCGCGGAGCGCGTCAAGGCGGTGCGCGACCACCGGGCCGCCGCCCGGGCCGTCTCCGCCTGGGCCCGGGACCACGCCGCCGAGCTGCGGGTCCTGGCCGCCCAGCTCAGCGCCGCCGGGCTCGGTCCGGACGCCCGCCCGGCCCAGGAGAGCCTCACCGCCGCCCTCGGGACGGCCGACGCGGCCGACCTGCTCGCCCCGCTCACCGATCTGCGCCCGCACCTGGGCCGCGACCAGGCGGAGCTGGCCGCCCGCCTCGACGACCTCGCCCACCGCACCGGCCACCTCCGCGCCGCCAGCGACCGCCGCCGCGCCTGAACGCCACCGGTCCGCCGGCCGGTGGGCCGGTGGGCCGACGGGCGGGCGGGCGGGCGGAGGCTTCGGCTCAGCGGGGCGGGCGTCCAGTCGGTGAAGGCCGCGCCGCCCGGGTCGAGCGCGACGGCGCGGCTCTGCTGATGGGCGGCGGGAGCGGTGGCGGTGCCCCGGGAGCCGGTGACGCGCCGCTGCTCCGGGGCGTGCGGGCCCGCGACGATCTCGGCGGTGGTGAAGTTGCGGTGCCCCTGCCGGGCAGTGAACGCCTGCCGGAGCAGTTCGCCCCGGCCGACCGCCCGGATCCGCGCGGCGCGCAGGCGTTCACCTGTGCGACCGGGACCAGCTGGTCGGAGGTGGCGTGGAGGGACGGCACCGGGACGCCGAGCGAGGTGGCGGTGGAGCAGCCGGCCGGGCGTTTCACCTGGACCGCGTCGCCGCCCTCCCGGACGGGCGGGCCGGACATTCTCCCGGGCCGCCTCGCGGGGGTCCCCCAGGAACGGCGGGGCCGCCTCGCGCGGCACCGGTCCGCGCGGGGCGAGCGTGCCGAGCGCGAACAGGCGCGGGCCGACGTGGTGGACGCCGTCGGCGTCGCGCTCCAGCGCGCCCCGGGCGGCGGGCTCGGACAGCGGGCGGTGCGCGGTGGGCGGCGGCAGCCCGGCGCGGCGGCTGATCCCGGTGGGGGCCGGGGCGGGCGCGGCCCGGTCGAAGGCGGCCGGCACGGACAGCAGCCGACCGGCGGCGTCGGGGGCCGGGGTCGGGGGAGTCATGGGCGCGACCGCGGGGCGCCGGAGCGCGTCCGCACAGGGGCGGGCGCGGCGGGCGTGACCAGCACGGACCGGGTCCGGCGGGCCGGGGGCACCGACCGCCCGGGTCCGTCCGGCCCTGAGCGCGCGTCAACTCCTTTCCTTTGACCACCTCTTGACGCGCCGCCCGCCCGGCTGGCTTCATTGGGGCGGATGGGAGCGCTCCCACATTTGCGGGCTCCCACCACGCGTCCCCCTCCCCCACCACAGGAAGGCTCCCACCCGTGCCTCCGATCCCCTCCGGCCGCGGGCTGCCCCGGCGCGCGGCCGCCCTGCTGACCGGCCTGGCCCTGGCCGCCGGCGGCCTCACCGCCACCGCCACCGCGCTCGCCCCGGCCGCCGCCGGTGCCGCCACCGCCGGTACGGCCGCCGACTTCCCCGTCCGGGTCAACCAGGTCGGCTACCTCCCGGACGGCCCCAAGCGGGCCACCGTGGTCAGCTCGGCGACCGCCCCGCTCGCCTGGCAGCTGCGCGACTCCGCCGGTGCGCAGGTCGCGGCCGGCACCACCACCGTGCACGGCGCCGACCAGGCTTCCGGCCAGTCCACCCACCTGGTGGACTTCGGCGCGTACACCGGCACCGGCAGCGGCTTCACCCTGGTCGTCGGCGGGCAGGCCAGCCACCCGTTCGACATCTCGGCCGCGCTGTACGACGGGCTGCGCGCCGACAGCCTGAACTTCTTCTACCAGCAGCGCAGCGGCATCGCGATCGACGCGGCCCTCGCGGGCGGCGGCGCGTACGCCCGCCCGGCCGGGCACCTGGGGGTGGCGCCGAACAAGGGCGACACCAGCGTGCCGTGCCAGAGCGGGGTGTGCGACTACCGGCTGGACGTCCGGGGCGGCTGGTACGACGCCGGCGACCAGGGCAAGTACGTGGTCAACGGCGGCATCGCGACCTGGGAGCTGGTCAACTCCTTCGAGCGGGCCCGCCGTTCGGGCGGCGACGCGGCCCTCGGCGACTCCACGCTGCGGGTGCCCGAGCGCGGCAACGGGGTGCCGGACGTGCTGGACGAGGCCCGCTGGGAGCTGGACTTCCTGCTGCGGATGCAGGTCCCGGACGGCAAGCCGCTGGCCGGGATGGCCTTCCACAAGATCCACGACGCGCAGTGGACCGGCCTGCCGACCCGCCCCGAACTCGACGACCAGCAGCGCGAGCTGCACAGGCCGTCCACCGCCGCCACGCTCAACCTGGCCGCCACCGCGGCCCAGTGCGCCCGGGTCTACGCACCGTACGACGCCGCCTTCGCCGCCCGCTGCCTGGACGCGGCCCGCCGCGCCTGGACGGCGGCCAGGGCCAACCCGAACGTGCTCGCCCCGGCCACCGACAGCACCGGCGGCGGCGCCTACGAGGACGCCGACGTCTCGGACGAGTTCTACTGGGCGGCGGCCGAACTCCTCGCCACCACCGGCGAGTCGCAGTACCGGGACGCCGTCACCTCCTCGCCGCTGCACACCAAGCCGGTGGACGCCTTCTGGTGGGGCGGCACCGCGACGCTCGGCCGGATCACCCTGGCCACCGTGCCCGGCGTGGCGCTGCCCGCCGACGACGTGACCCGGCTGCGCGGCCTGCTGACCACGGCCGCCGACGGCTACCTGTCCACCATGGGCGGCCAGGGCTACGCGGTGCCGCTCGCCCCCGACGGCTACGTGTGGGGCTCCAACAGCTCGGTCGCCAACAACGCGATGGTGCTGGCCGTCGCCTACGAGCTGACCGGCACCGCCCGCTACCGCACCGGCGCGCTGGAGACGATGGACTACCTGCTGGGCCGCAACGCCCTGGACCGTTCCTACGTGAGCGGCTACGGCGAGCGCGCCTCGGAGAACGAGCACCACCGCTTCTGGGCGCACCAGAACGACGCCTCGCTCCCGCACCCGCCGGCCGGCTCCTTCGCGGGCGGCCCGAACTCCGGCCTCCAGGACCCGGTCGCCGAAGCCCAGTTGACGGGCTGCGCCCCGGCGGCCTGCTACGTCGACGACATCGGCTCGTACTCGACCAACGAGGTGGCGATCAACTGGAACGCCTCGCTGGCCTGGCTGGCCTCGTTCGCCGCCGAGCGGCGCGCGGCCCCGGCGCTGCCCGCGGTGCAGGTGACCCCGGCGGCGGTGACCGTCCCCGAGGGCGGCTCGGCGTCGGTGGCGGTGCGGCTCTCGGCCGCGCCCGCCCAGAACGTGACGGTGACGGTCGCTCGCACCTCGGGCGACACCGACCTGTCGGCGGCCACCACCGCGCTGGTCTTCACCCCCGCCAACTGGGCCACCGCGCAGCAGGTTCCGCTGTCCGCGGCGCAGGACGCGGACACCGCGGCGGGCAGCGCGCTGTTCACGGCCGGCGGCTCCGGCGTCCAGTCGGCGACCTTCACGGCCACCGAGGCGGACGACGACAGCGCGCCCGCGGCGTCCTGCGCGGTGGCGTACAAGGTGGACAGCTCCTGGAGCAACGGATTCACCGCGACGGTGACGGTGAAGAACACCGGCGCCTCGACCCTGGCCGGCTGGACGCTCGGCTGGAGCTTCGGCGGTGACCAGCGGATCACCAACGCCTGGAACGCGACGGTCTCCCAGTCCGGCGGCGGCGTGACCGCGCGGGACGCCGGCTGGAACGGCACCCTGGCGCCCGGCGCGAGCGCGAGCTTCGGGTTCCAGGCGACGTACTCCGGCGCCAACGCGGCGCCGGCCCGGTTCACCGTGAACGGGGCCGTCTGCGCCTGACCGACCGCGTCCGGGCAGCGCCCGGCCGTCTGCCCGCCGCACCGGCACGGTGCGGCGGGCAGACCCTTTTCCGCGGCGGGCCGAGGTGGACACTAGGCGGCGGCCGCGCGCGACGTCAATGGAAACTTACGGAAATCAGGCAGAAACTTCAGCCGATCGTGCGTAGCCACTGGCCAGGTCAGTTCAGCGGTGCCTGGCCAACTTTCGGCCGCTGCATGCCCATTGACTGGAGCGGATTCGGCTGACTAGCTTCTTGATTGTTCGAAACAATTCCGAAACTTTCGAACCCTTCCTCTTCCCATGACTCCGAGGAGTTCCTCGTGAAGCTTCGCCGTACGCTCGTGGCCGCGGCCGCGACGGCCGTCGTCCTCCCGCTCGTCCCGGCCGCGGTCGCCGCCGCCGCCCCGGAGAAGAAGCCCGCCCCCGCCGCCGACTCGCTGCGCGCCCTCGGCGACCGGCAGAAGCTGGGCATCGGCACCGCCGTCGACGACGCCCACCTGGGCAGCGACCAGCCGTACACCGCGCTCGTCGCGGACCAGTTCTCGGTCGTGACGCCGGAGAACGCGATGAAGTGGGAGTCGGTGGAGCCCACCCGCGGCAGCTACGACTGGGCCGCCGCCGACCGCCTGGTCCGGTTCGCCGGCGAGCACGGCCAGCAGGTCCGCGGCCACACGCTGCTGTGGCACAACCAGCTGCCGTCCTGGCTCACCACCGGCGTGGACGGCGGCACCATCACCAAGGACCAGCTCCGCGAGATCCTGCGCAAGCACGTCACCGACGAGGTCACCCACTTCCGCGGCAGGATCTGGCAGTGGGACGTCGCCAACGAGGTCTTCGCCAACTCCTGGGACCCCAACCCGCTGCCCAACGGCCTCAACGGCGACGACTTCTGGATCAAGAACCTGGGCGAGGGCGTCGTCGCCGACGTCTTCCGCTGGGCCCACCAGGCCGACCCGAAGGCCCTGCTCTTCTACAACGACTACAACATCGCCGGCCAGGACGGCAGCAACGCCAAGTTCCAGGCCGTGCACGACTTCTTCGCCGAGCTCGTCGCCCAGGGCGTGCCGGTCGACGGCATCGGCGAGCAGGGCCACCTCGACACCCAGTACGGCTTCGACGGGCAGCGCTTCCAGGCCGACCTCCAGGCCTACGCCGACCTCGGCCTGAAGGTCGCCGTCACCGAGGCGGACGTGCGCACCTTCGTCAACAACGCCACCGAACAGGTACCCACCAGCCAGCTCGCCGCCTTCGCCCAGCCGTACGAGTTCTCCCAGATGCTGACGGCCTGCCAACTCGTCGACCAGTGCGTCTCGTTCACCGCGTGGGGCGTGTACGACGGCGACTCGTGGATCCCCGGCACCTTCGCGGGCACCGGTTACGGCCTGCTCTACGACGTCGACATGCAGCCGAAGCCCGCCTACTACGCGCTCCGGCAGGACCTCGCCCTGGCCGCGGGCGACGCCCGCCACCACGGCGGCAGGAAGTAGCACCCGCCCCGGGCGCCCGCGGGGGCGCCCGCCCCGAGCAGCCGGCCCGCAGGAGCGCCCACCCCCACGGGGAGCCCCTGCGGGCCGGCCCGCTGCCGCCGCGCCGCCCGCGCGGCGGCGGGAAGGGGCCGGCCGGGTCGCCCCGGCCGGCCCGCGCGCCGGGTGTCAGCCCAGCTTCCACTGCTGGTTGGTGCCGCCGCTGCAGCTCCACAGCTGGACGGGCGTGCCGTCGGCGGTGCCCAGCCCGGCCACGTCCAGGCAGAGGCCCGACTGCACGCCGGTGACGGTGCCGTTCGCGTTGACCCGCCACTGCTGGTTGGGCTGGCCGTTGCAGGACCAGACGATCACCTTGGTGCCGTTGGCGGTGCCCTTGGCACTGGCGTCCAGGCACAGGGTGGCGCCGCCGACGGTCACGGTCAGCTGGTCGGCGGCGGTGCGGGTCCAGGTCTGGGCGGCGGCGCCGGTGCAGCCGGCGATCTGTTGCTGGGTACCCGCCGCCGTGGCCGGGTCGGTCAGGCACTTGCCCGCGGCGACCGCGCGCAGCGGGCCGGCGGCCGGGGCGGGGGCGGCGTCCAGGCCCATGAAGCGGACCGCTTCGGCGGCCATCGCGGTGCCCTTGACCGGCAGTTCGTGGCCGGCCCCGACGATGCTGTACGCCTCGACCCGGGTGGTGCCCGCGCCGTCGGCGTAGCGGGTGCGGTTCCAGTTGGCGGCGGGGGTGTCGGCGGCCGACGGCGTCTGGCTCACGCCGAGGACGTCGGTCCACTGCTTGACCTCCTCGCCGAGGTTGTTGGCGTTGAGGGTGGTGTCGGCGGTGCCGTGCCACAGCTGCACCCGCGGGCGCGGGCCGGTGTAGCCGGGGTGGGCGGCGCGCGCCAGGGTGCCCCACTGCTGGGCGGTCATCGAGACCCTGCCCTGCGCGCAGGCCGAGTTCCAGGCGCGCACCGTGCCGGTGGCGAAGCAGTGGTGGGGCACGCCCATGAACGCCGCGCCGGCCTTGAAGACGTCCGGGTAGTCGGCGAGCATCACGTTGGTCATCATGCCGCCGGAGGACTCGCCGGTGACGTACACGGCGTCGGCGTTGCCGCCGTAGTGCTGCTCGGTGTAGGTGATCATCGACATCAGCCCGACCGGGTCGCTGCCGCCGCCCCGGGTGAGCGCCTGGTCGGAGGAGACGTCCCAGCAGCTGCCGGCCGGGTTGCTGGAGGGGTAGACGACCAGGAAGCCGTACCGGTCGGCGAGTTGGGCGAAGTCGGTGCTGGAGTACATGTAGGGGCCGTTGCCCTGGCAGCCGTGCAGGGCGAGCAGGATCGGCGGGTTGGGCTTGACCGAGGCCGGCACGTACAGGTGCATGAGCAGGCCGGTCGGGTTGGCGCCGAAGCCGGTGACCTGGACCAGTGAGGCCGCGGCGGCGCGGGGCGCCGCCTGCAGGGTGAGGCCGAGGGCGAGGGCCAGTACGGCGAGGACGCCGACCAGCCTGGACACGGACGAGTGGATGCGGGGCATGGAGCCTCTTCCGTCGGGAGGGCCAACGGCGTGAGGAGGTTCCGGCGCCACCACGGATGAGCGTCGATGCTACCCGTCGCGGGCGCCGGCTGTCGCCGGCCGCCGGCCGGGGGCAGCGGCCCGGCCACCCCCGGCACCGCCTCCCACCTGGGCTTCCGCCGGTCGGCGGGACCCGCCGCCGGGGGTGAAAGTTGCAGGCCGGGCACCGGACGGGGCGCGGCCGGGGCGGGAAGACCGGCCCGGACCGATCGCTGCGCGCAGTCTTGACAACCCGTAACGCCTGATACACATTTCACCGGGGCGACCGCGGAGAGGCGCTCATCCCGGCTGACGAAATTGTTAGCGCTAACAGCATGATCGGGGGTCCGGCGCCCACCCTTCCCCTCGACCGACCGCCTCTCCCGCACCCGCCCCACGTGCCCCGCCCGGCAGGAACGGCCCGGCCGGGGCACGGGCCCGCACGACCGCCGGCCGGAGGCACTCGGCCTCCCCGGCGCGCACTCTCCTCCCCCACCCAAGGAGAACGATCCGTCATGCCACGGCTCCACCGGAAGAACCGGTTCCGCACGGCCCTGACTCCCGCCGCCTGCGCGGCGCTCGGCCTGGTCACGGTGCTCACCGCCGGCCCCACCGCCCAGGCCGCCGGAGCGACCACGCTCGGCGCCGCGGCGACCGGCAGCAACCGCTACTTCGGCACCGCGGTCGCCTCGGGCCGCCTCGGCGACTCGACGTACGCCACCATCCTCGACCGGGAGTTCAACATGATCACCCCGGAGAACGAGATGAAGTGGGACACCGTCGAGCCCTCCCGGGGCTCGTTCAACTTCGGCCCCGGCGACTCGATCGTCAACCACGCCGCCGCGCACGGCCAGCGGATGCGCGGCCACACCCTGGTCTGGCACTCCCAACTGCCCAATTGGGTCGGCTCCATCGGCGACGCCACCACCCTGCGCGGCGTGATGAACAACCACATCACCCAGGAGATGTCCCACTACAAGGGCAAGATCTACGCCTGGGACGTGGTCAACGAGGCCTTCGCCGACGACGGCAGCGGCCGGCACCGCCCCTCGGTGTTCCAGAACCTGCTGGGCAACGGCTTCATCGAGGAGGCGTTCCGCACCGCGCGGAACGTCGACCCGGCCGCCAAGCTCTGCTACAACGACTACAGCATCGAGGACTGGTCGTCCCCCAAGACCCAGGGCGTCTACGCCATGGTCAAGGACTTCAAGTCCCGCGGCGTGCCCATCGACTGCGTCGGCTTCCAGAGCCACTTCGGCAGCGGCGGCGCGCCCGCCAGCTTCCGCACCACGCTGTCGAACTTCGCCGCGCTCGGCGTCGACGTCCAGCTCACCGAGCTCGACATCGCCCAGGCGTCCTCCGGCGCGTACGCCGGCGCCGTCCAGGCCTGCCTCGACGTCGCCCGCTGCACCGGCATCACGGTCTGGGGCATCCGCGACAGCGACTCCTGGCGCACCGGCGAGAACGCGCTGCTGTTCGACAACAACGGCAACAAGAAGGCCGCGTACGGCTCGGTGCTCACCGCGCTGAACAACGCCGGCGGCAGCGGCACGCCCAGCGGGGGCATCGTCTCCGGCACCGTCTACACGCTCACCGACGTGGCGGCCGGGCGGGTGCTGGACGAGCCCGCCGGGCAGAACGGCAACGGCACCCAGCTCCAGGTCTGGGACGCCAACGGCACCGCGGCCAACCAGCAGTGGCGGGCCACCCAGAACAGCGACGGCAGCTACACCCTGACCAACCTCGCCAGCGGCCGGGTGCTGGACGAGCCGGGCGGCCAGACCGGCAACGGCACCCGGATGCAGGTCTGGGACGCCAACGGCGGTGCCAACCAGCACTGGCGGGCCGGCCGCAACGGCGACGGCTCCTACACCCTGCTGAACGTCGCCAGCGGCCGCGCCCTGGAGATCCCCGGCGGCCAGACCGGCAACGGCTCCCCCGTCCAGGTCTGGGACTCCACCGGCGGCGCCAACCAGCACTGGAACTTCAAGTGACCCGGGCCGCGCCCGGCTCCGGCTCCCGCACCGGGCGCGGCCCGTTACGGCGGCCCCGGCGCCGGGGGCGCCGGGGCGCCCCCGGCCGGGCGGCCCCCCCCCCCCCCCCCCCCCCCGGGGGCCCCGGGGCCGCCCCCCCACCCGCCCCCGGCCCGGG
>NZ_JBVHEH010000062.1:0-15916 GCF_055562955.1 Kitasatospora sp. NPDC015121 | reverse complement strand
AGATCGTCGCCGTCTCGCAAGAGTAGGGGCTTAATCCGCATGCTTGAAGTATCTCAAATCGCACTGTCAAAGAATTTTAGGCGCGCGGCACTAGCAGCGAATCTCAAGTCGACGCTGCCCGGCAAACGAGAATGAGGACGAATGACCGTAGAAGCTCCGATGTGGAAATCTCAATCGACCATCACCATTCCGTGGAAGGGCAATGCCGAGGTAACCGTCACGGAATTGCTGTCAACGACGCTTGATGTCGCTCGTTCCGTCCTCATCGACGTCGCGAAAAGCGGTAAGAAGATCACGTACGGGGAGCTCGCAAAGCGTTCAGGAACCGGATATCCAGCGCAGTCGATGGGCAAAGTGTTGGACGTGCTCAGCCTGGACTGCAGCGACAGAGGTGAGCCGTCACTGGCACCCATCGTGGTGAGAGCAGCGACAATGAAGTCGCGGACGGATATGTCGGGTCTCCAGAAAACGATCGTGCCGCTCTATACCAGTGGTGGGTCACGCATTGACTTAGCCGGCAGGCAACCATGATCGACCCTCAGTGGCCGAAGCGATCAGAGTGACCAGTGGCGGCCGAGTATCACGTCCGGCGAGACTTATCGAGCGTAGGACGTCGACGACTGTCGACAAGCAGTCGTCGTACCGGGTCAGATCCGGCGCGATAGTGACGGCGGCAAGCTGCTCGAACCGTCCGAAGGCGACCTGCGATCTCGGGACATTTCGACTACCACGCTGATCGGTGCTTCTTTCACACAAACCGCCCGGTCTACAATGAGATCTTCACAATCTGGCGACTCCGTCAACACCGGGAGGTAATACCGACGCCGTATCTGGGCGGACTGATCATCGTCCTGTGGATCTTCTGCCTCATCGACGTCGCCACCGCCGATGAGCACGGTGTCCGGCACATCCCGGGGCTGCTGAAGGTTCCGTTGACTCGTTCGTTTAGGCCGCCAGCATGTTCGCTGGTGTCATGATCATCTCGTACTCGATGGGGGTGAGCTTGCCGAGGGCGCGTTGTCGGCGTCGTCGGTGGTAGGTGCGTTCGATCCACGTGACGATTGCGATCCGAAGTTCTTGCTGGGTACCCCACCGTCTCGTGTCGAGGACGTTGTTCTGCAGGAGCGAGAAAAACGATTCCATCGAGGCATTGTCACCACATGCTCCGACACGCCCCATCGATCCGACCAGGCCGTTGTTGGCCAGGACACGGACGATCGAGAAGCGCTCGAAGCGGAGATCGGCGCCAGCTCTTGACGTCGCTCTCGACGTCGCGGAGGGCATGCATGAACACAGTGATCAGACGATCACGCACATCGCCTGAGATGTGCTGGTCGTCAGCTCCCCCGTAGAGTCGCGCACGGTAGACGACGTCCTCATCAACCAGCGGATCTGGCTCCCACCGGTAGGTGAGCCTGGCGGTCAACGGTTTTCCGGTCACGAGAGCGTCGCCGAGGGTTGCGACGACGGAAGCTTCGTCCTCGAAATCTGTCACCTCCAAGGACACTTCAATTGACTCGCCGCTGCTGGTCGGATCTGCGTCTGCGGTTGCGAGGCCCTCCCAGAAGTCCTCTGGCCGCAATCGTCGCTGATCGCCGGAAATCGTGTTGTCGAGAACTAGGCGCATCGCGTGCAACAGGTTGCTCTTGCCCGACCGATTCTCGCCAACGATCACAGTGTGGCGGGTCAGTGGCACGTCGATGTTGACGAGATTGCGGAAGTTTTTGACCACGATTCGGCTCAGTCTCACAGAGATACCGTAGCGGCGACTTGGGCATGGCCGATATTTCCGGTTGACGCCGAGCCGACACGACTACCCAGTACCTGTGCCGCGCCCCGCACGGCGTCAGGGGAGGATGACCTGGCACGGTTCGGTATCGGAAAGGTTGGTCGGGTTCATGGGTTCAGTTCACGAGGTCATCGAGGCGTTCCGTAAAGCACCCTCGAATTCCGAACGGGGAACCAAGTTCGAGCAGTTGATGGTCCGGTACTTCGAGCTCGACCCGATGCTGTCGCAGCAGTACGAGAAGGTGTGGCGGTGGATCGACTGGCCCGGTCGTAGGGGAAAGCCCGACACCGGTATCGACCTCGTCGCCCGCGAACGCGACACCGGCGACTACACCGCGATCCAGTGCAAGTTCTACGAACCCACCCACACCCTCGCCAAAGGCGACATCGACTCCTTCTTCACCGCATCCGGAAAAACCCCGTTCTCCACCGCAGTCCCCCACCGAACTGACGAAGCGGTCATGGATTTACGTCCTGCGCGCGACCGCTCGTCAGTTCTCGCGCGATCAGTGCACCGACCTCGCGGCCGCGTTGACGTATTACTCTGTGCTGTCGCTGTTTCCGGCAGTCTTGGCAGTGGTATCACTCCTCGGCGTCTTCGGGCAGGGGCAGTCGACCGTCGACGCGGTTCTGCAGATCGTGAGCGATCTCGGTCCGTCTTCTGCCGTGGAAACCTTGAAGGAACCCGTCCAGCAGCACGTGGAGGCTCCTGCCGCGGGATTCGCCCTCATCGCCGGCATCGCGGGCGCGCTCTGGTCCGCTTCCGGCTATCTCGTGGCGTTTGGGCGAGCGTTGAACCGAATGTATGAGGTCGAAGAAGGCCGGCCGGTGTGGAAGCTTCGGCCGACGATGCTGCTCGTCACTGTGACGGCATTGGCATTGATCGGTTGTGCGGCAGTGATGTTGGCAGTCAGCGGTCCTGTCGCACGAGCGATCGGAGATGCGAGTGGGGCGGGTGATACCGCGTTGACGGTATGGAACATCGCTCGCTGGCCGGTGGTACTGGTGTTCGTCGTTCTCGCTGTTGCGATTTTGTACTACGCGCCTCCGAACATCCAGCAGCCCAAGTTTCGATGGATCAGCGGCGGTGCCGCCTTGGCCATCGTGGTGTGGATTCTCGCATCGGTAATCTTCGGTTTCTACGTCGCGAACTTCAGTAGTTACAACAAAACCTACGGCTCCCTCGCCGGTGCGATCGTGTTCCTGTTGTGGCTGTGGATCACCAACCTGGCCTTGCTGTTCGGCGCAGAGCTCGATTCCGAACTCGAACGTGGACGAGAATTGCGTCAGGCACACAACTTCGAGGGCCACGCCGAAGGATCGGATGGTGTCTGCACTGACGTCGATACCCCGAAACGCAAGGAAATGCCGATCGGCGGCCCAACGCACGCTATGGGAAATACCAAGCACATCGTCACGGCCGCGTCACTCGGTGCCGCTGCCGTTGCGGTGATCATCGCTGCCGGTAAGCGGCCTGAGCGGAGAGGCGGTCGATGAACGTGGTCTCGCAGGTCCGTGGTTCGCCGCTCTCACGGGCCAGGGCTTGCGCCACGGCACTGTAGCGAGCATGTTTCCCGTCCTTCTGACTTCGTCATCGACGGTTCAACCCTGACACGAGGCTTGCGGCCTCCTTCGAGATGATTGCAGCGTCCGCTTGCCCGGTATACGTGCGTTGCCCACCAGGCAGTCGCGTACGGCAAACTCGGGTTGCCCTCGCTCGACTGCCCTGGTTTCGGTGCGAATCAGAGGTCTGCCATTGAGTGTCATCCGAAAATTACGGTTCCCGCTGGGATCGGCGTCGGCTCGGCGGGGCAGAACTGCTCGTGCGGAAGATGCGCAGAATGAGCGCTACATGCTCACCCGGCTGATGTGCGGTGAGCGCGGTCAGCTCGTCCGACAGTGCTGCGAGTTCGCGGGCTCGGGTCGGCGCGAGGGCGCGCAGGTGGTCGGCGTCGGTGGCGTAGAGAGACACGGGTGTGAGGGGGTGTAAGGAGTAGCCGAGCGATTGGGCGCGTATCCAGAACTCTTCGGCGCGTGCTCCGCTGCGGATGTAGTCTGCGGCGGCGGTTCCCTGCTGAGTGATGACGGCGACGGCGTCGCTGGAGGCCAGGCGGGTGCGGGTCTGTGCTCGGAGCGCTTGCCCGGCATCCCAGTTGTTCAGTTGTTCCATCACGTCGGGGCGGCGGAGGAGTTCGAGGGCGGCGAGTTCTGAAGTAGGGATACCCAAGCTGGAAACCTCGATACCACTGGCGAGGTCGCGCGAATGTGGCCAGCGTAGCTCGGAGATCATCTCTCGATGCAGAGTGTCGGTGAGGAATCGGATGCGGTCGGTGGCACTGATGTTCTCGGCCAACCGTGTGATCGTCTCCCCGTCCTGGATCAGGTGGACTGCGACGGTCGGGGAGGACAGACGCGCCGCCAGGTGTGCGAGGTCCGTCGGATCGCACGGCGGCAGGCCGGGATCGGGCAGAGCGCGGTGTGTGCTGCGATGGAGCATCCCGGGTAGTTGGTCGGTGAGCGAGATGTCGGTGCCGGCAGTGAACTTGATCCGCGCGGAGGTCGCCTTACCGTCGCCGATGATGACGGTGTCGCCGAGGATATGTCGGTGTGCCGCGGCGACGCGAGCGTTGTGCAGTGCGGCACCGAGCGCGACGAAACTTCCGCGGTACTCGATATCCACACTCGACGAGCGGGTTTCGTCGAGACGCAGAGTCAGCGCAGTCTCGTCCGTGTGAATGATCCACGGTTGCGAGTTACCTCCCGACGGAGCGCGTGCGGCAGCGAAAGCGACGGCTTCGGTATCGGGGAGCGCGTCGTACTGTGCTCGCAGATCGATCGGACGCGAACCGTTTGTCGCCGGTGAGGCGATCGAGTCGGAGGGAATGTGTGGGTCGGTCAGTTGATCGAGGTGCTGACCGATATCGATGCGCACCCTCCCCGAGGGAAGAGCCTCACCGAGACCGAACCGGCGGATCGCGGCGACCACAGACGCCCCGCCCAGCAAAACGTCCCCGCCGAGTTGAGGCCAGGTGGCCACGGTGGTGCCCACTTCCAGGACCGAGGCGGCCATGCGGGCCGAAATCTCGGCCCCCTGCAGGATGCGTAAGCCGAAGGGAATTTTTTCTTGCACGCTCAGCCCGGATACGGTGGCAGCGTCGAGATCTCCGACCAGCCCGTGAAAGAGTGGCCTGGCGGGTTCGAGGTCGAATCGTTCGACGTCGAAGAGACCGCGGTCGCTGGTTTCCATGATGACCGGGATGCCCCGCTGCCTCGCCCGGTCGCGAACGAGGACCTTCACATCGAAGGAGTCGCACTCTTCGATCACCAGGTCCAGTCCGGCGAGGAAGTCGTCGATGCTCGCTTCGTCGACACCTTCGGTCCAGGCGTCGACGGGCAGGTACGGGTCCAGTTCGGCGATGCGTTGTCGAGCCAGAGTTGCCTTGTTGACGCCGAGATCGAGGACTGTGGCCGAAAGCCGGTTAAGGTTGGACAGGTCTAGGTCGTCGAAGTCCGCCAGACGGAGGTAGCCGACGACGCCTTCGAGAGCAAGAGCATGGGCGATGGCGCTGCCGACGCTGAGTCCGACGATCCCGATGCGCAGCCGTGAGAGTGCGCGTTGTTCCTCGCTGGTGATCTTGTTGCGGTTGCGATCGAGCCGCAGACGACGAAACCCGCTGGGGCCGAGCAGACGGACCAAGGTATGGCGCCACGGGTAGTAAATCCAGTGCGAGGGTTCGGCGATCTCGTCGGCGTCGGACTCTGGGCGGAGATCGAGCAGCGACTGTCGTTGCTCGGCCAGTGTGTCGAGAACCCTTGCTCCGGAGGTGCGCAGTGCGCTCACCCGCTGCATCTGCGCCGGGTCGGATTCGTCGAAAAGTTCCACCCGCCGCTCCGTTGTCTCGTTCATTGCCGAGGCTTGGTCTGTACCGGAGAAGTCCTGCATCACGATCCCTTCCGCTTCTCAGTTGCGCGGCGGGCCTTGATCACTCGTCCGTCCCCTCCATCCAAGCACTCCTTGCGCCAGGTGTTGCTCACCAGGGTGGGGTGACGACGCAGCGGCGGGTGTCGGGAGGCTCGAGCCGGCATGTCAGCGGACAATCAGCGAGCGCGGACCCGCCTGGGTGGTACGCGCGGTATTCCGGCTGCCAACGGCGCAGGTCCGGACTTCTTCAACAAAGGGGAAATGTGATGACAGTGATCACCGAATACACACGCGGCAGCGTCGAGGCGAGTCATGCTGCTGTCGAGGTGCCCGGCACCGACGGTGTCCGATTGGTCCTCTCGTATCCCGCGACGGACGACTATCTGTGGGACGAATACTTGTCCGGTGCGTGGGAGTCCTACAGGCGTCACGGAGCGCAAGCAGCCTTGGATGTGCCGGCAGTGCGAGACGGTGTTTCGACCTCACTGTTCTACGCTCTCGTCGACGGCGACGGGGTGGTCGTGGGCGGGGTACGCGCACAGGGACCATACGTCTGCGCTAGTCAGTCCCATGCGATGGTCGAATGGACGGGTAACCGCGCCCTGGACGCTGTTCGAGAGACAATCGCTGCCCGAATCCCCGAGGGGGTGGTGGAAATGAAATCGGCGTGGGTATCCCCCGGGTCGCGATACGCCGGGAAGTTGTCTGCTGCACTGGCGAGGGTGGCGTTGCCGACGATGGAGCGACTGCAGTCTCGTTTCGTGCTGGCCACTGCCGCTGACCACGTGCTGAGCAGGTGGGAATCCTCCGGAGGCAGGGTCGATGTACGGATACCGGCGGCCGCGTATCCCGATGCGCGTTATCGCACTCGCATGATGTGGTGGGATCGTCGATCGCTGCGTGCCGACGCTGATCCTGCGGTGTGGCCACTGATGTGGTCCGAGCACCGGACACTGTGCCCGATCACGACGAAAAACACAGTGCACGAGCAAACGACCCGTGTTCACAGCGCCGCCGTGATTTCGCTAGTGAACAGGGTCGGTCGCTGATGTCGTGATCTCGAACAATGCGGGCCTGCTGACATCACTGTGCTGCCCATGCACCATGTTCACCCTCAACGGCGGAAGGTGTTGGTACCGAACCGTATTTCGTCCCTCTGCTTTAGCGGCGTACATGAGGGCATCGGCACGATGGGTCAGAAGATCAGTCAACTCCCCCAACGACATGTCCGGGGAGCCAGCGTGATCGTCGAGGGTGCAGTAGATCGCCCCGATACTGACCGTCACGTCGCAGGACTCGGCGACCGACGCTCGGATCCGTTCGGCGAGAGTCATCACGTCGTCCACATCCGCGGCGGCGAAGAATGCGACGAATTCTTCGCCGCCGGACCTGGCGATCAGCACTCGCGCAGTCGCCGTCCGCGTGATGGCCGCAACGACACTGCGGAGGGTCTGATCCCCCGCGCTGTGCCCGAACAGATCATTGATCTGCTTGAAATGATCGACATCGATCATCAGGAAACCGACCTGCGCGGAACTGACCGTGGAGGTGCGGTGATACCGCTCGATACGATCGAGAAATCCTCGGCGATTAGGCAGATTCGTCAACGGATCGGTATGAGCCAACTCCCGGTACCGCGCTTGGGTCAACACCAGAGAGCGGCGCAAGGCACCGATCATGAACACCGGCAACCAAATGACCGTCGCCGACACAGTGCAGCTCACCAGAGCAGCAGCGAATCCGTGGGCCACGACAATCGCTACCGCACAGGCCAGTGCAATCGCGACGATCGTATGCCCGACGATGACCCGTCGACTCGACGCCATCGCCGCGATAGCAGGTATCGCCGAGAGCAGAGTGACGATGCCCCGGGCCGCCAGCGGATCGGTGACCAGATACGCGGATACAGCGATACCCACCATCCCGATCAAACCCACGACGGAAAACATTCGATCCGACAACCGACCTACGGCCAGCGTCAGAAGGAAGATCGCCAACGTACTCGCCCAGATACCGACGAGGTACGGGCCCGCTCCCGCGCGAAGGAGCGCCGGAGACAACAGCGCGATCACCGGCAGGGGAAGGGCTCCGCCCGTGCTCAAGAGCACAGCCAACGACCGCGCATCCGTCCGCGCCCGAAACCTGGCATATCTCGCATACAGCCCATGTGGCCTCACTCCGCCCACCATAGCGGAAAAACCGTAAAGTATATTCCTCACGGTTAAGGTAGACAATTTTCAGTTTTGTGACTAAGTGGGGCGAGGACGGGCGAAACAGCAGGCCGGCGCACATCGTTTCACCTCATATGTGCGTTACACGTCAAGTTTCCCCGTCCAGCACATGTCTCGTTATCTCGGCCACACCGCACGAGAATCACTCCCGATCGTTTCAGCGCAGGGAGTGTCCGATCCGTTCTTGTGGAGGCTCCTTCGTCGAAGCGCTCAATCTCGACGCCCCTGGATCGCATTCGCTGCAATCGCCCCGGCCCCACAACGTCGGCAATGACGCCCGGCAGAAGGGCAGGTTTTAGTTTTGCGTTCCTGGCGCTCATGCCTTGTACTGGTGAACGGAGCCCCTTATGCCCTCCCCTCGTTCGGCCGCCTACCAATCGACCCTTCACTCCTTCTCGCCGCCGGTTTCATCGCTTCATCCCGTACCGCCGTAGGACAGGAGGTTCCCGGAAACGCACTCGGGCGGTCGACGTAACCTCCGGCGCAGCAATCGTTTTCCGTGCAACACAGGTGATCCGGAATCGACGTTTCGTAAAGTTCTGACGAAAACCCGCCGTAGCGGCGGCTCGTTCACCGCTGCCCCATACTCAGCGAACCTATCGCGCCCACTCACCTCCTGGAGCATGCAAATGCTCCGGCGACCCACGCTGCGCCCGGCCGCACTTTGTGGCGGCCCGTCATCGAGGCGATGGTGTTCCCCATCTTCTTCGCTGTGATGTTCGCGCTCTGCTATGTCAGCGCGTTCCACAGCCCGACGCCGCATCATGTCGGGGTCGTGGTCGCTGGGCCGCAGTCCGCCACGTCGGCCTTGGTCGAACAGCTCGCGCCGAACGTCGGGGACAAGTTCGACCTCGCGACCACAACGGACACCGCAGCAGCACTGGAGCGACTGCAAGGCCGCGAGATCGCCGGCGTGATCGAACTGGGGACGCCGATGAACGTCCACATCGCCTCCGCCGAAGGGCCGATGCGGGTTCAGGCTGTCGAGGGATTGGCCCAGCCGCTGGCAGCTGCCCAGGGGCAGCAGGCGAATATCATCGATCATGCACCTCTCGCGGCTGACGACCCGACGGGTTCTGCACTGTTCTACCTGCTGGTGGTGTGCACAATCATCGGCTACTTGACAATTACCGTGCTCGCGCAGGTTGCTCCGGCGATGGAGCTGCGTGTCAAACTCGGTGTGCTCGCGGTGATGGCGGTCATCGGCGTGATGGTGTCGTACTTTGTCTCCGCCATCTTCGTCGGGTTCTACGAAGCATCCTTCGTCGAAAATCTCGGCCTGTTGGCTGTGATCTTCACGTACACGTTCACCGTCGGATTGGTCAGTATTCTCGCCAACCGCGTGTTCGGTAAGACGGCGATCATGATCGTGATGCTGTTGATGATCTTCCTCAACTTCCCGAGCGCAGGCGCAGCCTTCCCAGCGGACTTTCTCCCCGGATTCTGGTCCGGTCTCAGTCACTTCTGGATCGGCGCCGGAGCGATGGACGCAGCACGCTCGATCGTCTACTTCGGAAGCACGGGGATCGGCCACGGGCTGTTGATCCTGGGTGGATGGCTCCTGTTGACGGTGGTCCTTCTTGTACTCACCCATCTGCGTAAGCCCACGCCGACGACTTCGCCCGCACACGCTTCCCACTGACAGACTCCACGGCGCACCCGGCCCCGACACAGTGCCGCCCGTAATACTTTCGGGCGGCACTGTGAGGCTCGGGGCGGCACAGTGAGAACAAGCACCTTATTCTGTACGACTTCTGCGAGAGGAACTCTCATGAATCGCCTTGCTGGCAAGAAAATCGTCATCACCGGAGCCGCGAGCGGGATCGGGCGCGCCGCCGCCGAGCTCATGGTCACAGAGGGCGCAAGTGTCCTGATCGCTGACCTCGACGGGGACGCCGCCTCGAATACTGCTGCCGAAACCTCCCGCTCAGAGGTCGGGGATCGCGCCGTAGGTATCGCGGTCGACGTGATGGACGAAAATCAGTAGCCACCATGATCGACCGCGCTGCCACCGAATTCGGCGGTATCAATGTTCTGTGCAACCACGTCGGCGGAAGCAACCCGCGTAAGGATCTCGACCTGTTGCGCCTCGACCTCTACGAGTGGGACCGGACGATGGCGTTGAATGCCCGAAGCACGGTAGTCACCTCACAATTGGCGCTGCCACATACGCTCGTCGCCGGCGGCGGTTCGATCATCAACACCGCCTCGATCGGAGGTCTCGCTGGGGATACTCTCCAGTGCGCCTACGGCGCAGCGAAAGCGGCTGTCATTCGCCTGACCCAATACATTGCCACTCAGTACGGTAAGCAAGGAATCCGTTGCAACGCTGTTGCTCCGGGTGCGGTCATGACACCCGTCCTTCCGCGACAACGTCCCCGCAGAGGTCATCGATGAAATCCGGCAACACAACGCCCTCGATATGATCGGTGATCCCGAGGACATCGGCTGGGCGATGGTCTACCTCGCATCGGACGAGTCCCGATACATGAGCGGTCAAACGCTGGTACTCGACGGGGGTCTCACCGCGCAGAGTCCCATCGCCGCGAGCCGCCGCGTATTGCTCGATCGCTGACAACAACCCCTAGTTCTGGCCCACTTTCCGTGAGGGATTGCCGCTCACTCCTCATCGGCTCACCAATCCGCCGTCATCGATCAATCCGGAGACCGAGGCAACCCCTCTTCACGCTCTCGGAGAGGGCACAGGCACGGACTTGTCGAGGCTGGTCGACTGCGTCAAGCTCGATTACATTTGGGCACCAAAGTAACGGGGACCATGCGGCGCCGATGGCTCTGACAATGCTGCCCGGGTACCGGAGACGACGAGCTGCGTGAGTACATGCGTGTGAAGTCGCCGCAGCTTTCGTAGCCGTGTCTACGGCACTGTCACGTTGTTGAACGCGGGAAACTGGGAGAATGTGGCGTGAGCACCTCACTGTCGTACAAGGGCCACCGCTACCCGGTCGAGATCATCAACCACTGCGTGTGGTTGTACTTCCGGTTCCCGCTTAGCTTCCGTGAGGTGGAGGAGATGATGCTCGAACGCGGTGTCGTGGTGAGTTACGAGACGATCCGCCGGTGGTGCGCCAAGTTCGGGCAGGCCTACGCCAACCAGCTGCGCCGACGGCGGGCCCGGCCCGGTGACAAGTGGTACCTCGATGAGGTCTTCATCAAAATCAACGGCACACTGCATTACTTATGGCGGGCGGTCGACCAGGACGGCAACGTGCTCGACGTGCTGGTCCAGGCCCGCCGAAATGCGGTGGCGGCCAAACGGTTCTTCCGCAAGCTGCTCAAAAGGCTGGAGTATGTGCCGCGAGTGATCGTCACCGACAAGCTCGCCAGCTACCAGGTGGCGCACCGCGAGATGCTGGCCTCGGTCGAGCATCGCAGGTCGAAGTATTTGAACAATCGAGCCGAGAACTCGCATCAACCCACCAGGCAGCGAGAACGTGCGATGAAACGCTTCACATCAACCGGGCACGCGCAACGATTCCTGTCCGCCTTCTCGGGCATCTCACCGCATTTCCGGCCCAACCGGCACAGACTCTCTGCGCCCGAATGGCGGACCGAGATGGCCGACCGCTTCACGGTCTGGCAGGAAGTCACCGCCACCGATGCCGCCGCCTGAAAGTGAACGTCCCGGCGGCGTGCCGTAGCGTCCTGCCCCAAACCAGCCGCGCCGCTATACTTTTCGACTAACGTGACAGTGCCCTGGTCAGCGGGGTATATCCCGTCCATCCGAAGTCGGCGGCTCCTCCGGGGGTGAGGAATCCGGATACGGTGATGAGCGCACCGAAGAGGTACAGCCAGTAGCTGAGCGCGTTCAGTCGCGGGAACGCCACATCCGGTGCGCCGATCTGCAGGGGAAGTATGTAGTTCGCGAAGCCGAAGACGATCGGAGTGGCATAGAGCAGCAACATGATCGTGCCGTGCATGGTGAAGAGCTGGTTGTACTGCTCGTTCGAGAGAAACTGAAGACCGGGGACGGCAAGTTCGGTCCGGATCAGCAGGGCCATCAATCCGCCCAACATGAAGAAGGCGAACGAGGTGACCAGATACATCACGCCCAGCTGTTTGGGATCGGTCGTAGTGGCAGCGGAATAGAGGAACGTGCCCTTGAGCCCCCGCCGTTTCGGGTAAGGCCGCGAAGGAAGGAGCTCTGTCACAATGGGAGTCATTGCCGTTCCTCACTGCGCGGGAGATGGCGGTCCGATATCCGGACGATTCGAGTGCGAATACCCGCCTACCAGCTCCGTATCGACGCCTACGCGACCAAGCTTCGCGGATCCGCCCGGCGACCCCACTACCTCGGCCGCACCGGGCAGTCGCCGATGGAAGAAGCGGGCATTGTCATCGATGAAATCTTCCCAGCGGGCGGGGACGTCGGATTCGTACGAGATGGCCTCGACCGGGCAGACCGGTTCGCACGCACCGCAGTCGATGCATTCGTCCGGGTGGATGTAGAGCGACCGCGCTCCTTCGTAGATGCAGTCCACCGGGCATTCCTCGACGCACCCCCGGTCCAACACGTCGATACATGGTGCAGCGATCACGTACGTCATGAGCGTCCTCTCAGGACACCGCCTATTTTCGAGGAAATCTTTCCTCTAAAGTCTTACAGTATGGCGATACGAAAGGGAACCGGTTCTGCGCGCGCCGGCACCCATGCAGTACTTGCGTCCCGGCGGCGAGTCCAACTGCTGGACGCTTTACGAGCCGGCGCGGAATCGATGGCCGCCAGCGAACTGGCGGATCTGTGCAACCTGCATGTGACCACAGTTCGGTTCCACCTCAACGCGTTGATCGAAGTCGGCCTGATCGCGAAGGAGACCGAGCACAACGTCGCCCGAGGACGTCCACGCCAGCTCTACCGGGCACAGAATCCACTCGGATCAGGAGTCGGGATCACCTCCGGATACGAAAAGTTAGCCCACGTTTTAGCGGCGCACTTCGCGCGCCACTCCGGTGATCCGGAAAACCTCGCCGAGGCAGCAGGTCGACAGTGGGCGCTGGATGATCTCGGCGAAACCTCCGGAGCCGGCCGATCCGCAGAAGAGACGGCGCTCGTCCTCACCACCCTGTTCGCGGAGATGGGGTTCGATCCGGAACTCGAGCCCTCGAATGTCGAAACGCGTATCCGATTGCACGCCTGCCCGTTCGAAAGCGTCGCCCGACAAAACCCCGGCGTTGTCTGCTCCTTGCACCTCGGTCTGATACGCGGAGTTCTGACACGACTTGGCGCACGCCAGATCGAGAGCACACTCACCCCCTGGGACACCGCGCATACGTGCCTCGCGCAACTGGAGCAGCAATGACACATAGGACCGTACAAACGGCGCATATCAATGTTCCTGTCGCACAGTCACATTCCCCTCCCCCATGTTTTGTGGGACCGCTGATGTGCTCGCGCGATCGAACATATTCGTCGTTTCGGCGGACCGCATCGAGAAATGAACAGCCGGAAACTTCCTCACTACAACGGATTACACCCCATGAGCATCTATCGCATGATCTGGTGGATTACCGCGGTCATCCTGGCCGCTTCAGGGGGGATCGCCGCAGCCATCACCGTCCAAACCGACATTCTGGTATCGGCGGTGACTGCCGCAGTGCTGATCGGAGGGGGTTCACCCTGGCTGCGACCGATCACACGTCGTACTACCCCACCACCGCGAACTCTCCTTCCGATTGCGCTACGAGACGGCGCTACGTGGGCGGCAGGGGTGGTCACTGTCATCGGATTGATCACGCTCGCCGGCGCTGCTGCCTTACCGTTGATACTGCTGATGGCCATCACCTCGGCTCCGGTGCATCGCTACATTGGCGGCAGAGTCGAGTTCACACAGGCACTCCTGTGCTCGCCGAAAAGTCCCCTGATACGCACCAGCACCGTCGATGTGCCGCTTCTTCCGTTGCCGGACTGCAGCCAACTCTCGGACGAAGCCCTGTGCCGATGTTGGCGCATGAGCTTGCCCGCGCTGCAGAACGGTCCCTCGACATCGCCCTCGACGACGGACGCGCTGCACCTCGCGCGTACCCGCGCGACTTACCTCGACGAAATCGAACGTCGCGATCCAAGGGGTTCCTCACCACACGAGATCACCCACCCCCACCACATCAGCCCTGATTCAACGCCCCTTGAGATGCCCATGAACCAACTGAGAAACCTCCTCATGGCCGGACCAGTGGAGAACGATTGAAATGCCTGGCCAGCACCGCATAAACGCAAAGAAAGCGAACATCGTGGAAAAGATGTCATTGACAGCGCTAGCTCGCCAACTCGCCGACAAGGCGGAAAACTCGAAGAGCGGCCGTAGCGCTCGTACCGTGTACGGCGGCCATGAACACGTCCTGCGGCAAACCGTCATCGCGCTGGCAGAGGGCCAAAAACTCGACGAGCACGAGAACCCTGGGGAAGCGACCGTCTATGTCCTCACCGGCCGGGTACGCCTGTGCGCAGCCGAGAATGCTTGGGAGGGATCATCCGGCGATCTGTTGATCGTCCCGAATGCTCGACATTCTCTCGAAGCGCTGGAGGCCTCGTGCGTACTACTGACGGTCGCTAAAGCAATCTGAAGTATCGACCCGGTCTTCACGGCCACTGATCTGACCGTCATTTCTTACTCCGCTTCGTCATCGACCATGCTCCAGTCGCGAGCTGTGCCCCGCATCGTCCGCGGGCACGGTTCGCGGTCCTTCTACGTGTCGATGGCAATCGTCCTGTTAGGTAAATGCATTGAACCGTTTCGAGACCAAGGATCCGAACACCGTTGATTCCTCGGAGCCCGCTGTCGGCGGCTTGTCTGCCCCATTTAACTCTGCCCTGCTTGATGCGCTGAAACAGCGCGTTGTCATCGGCGACGGAGCGATGGGCACCATGTTGCAAGCCGCGGACCTCACCCTGGACGACTTCCTCGGCCTCGAGTGCCGTCAGCGCCGCACCGATCTCACTGCCCAGGAGCATCGTTCCGGTTGTCTCGACCGTCACGTGCGTGATGATCGGCAACCGCAGTCCGAGTTGCTCCATCGCACGCTGGCTGCCGAGGATTGCAGCTTTCACCTGAAGCAGGTCCTGGCAGGTTTCGACGAGGATGGCGTCGGCGCCACCGTCGATCATGCCGAGCGCAGCTTCGGTGTACGCGTCACGCAGGACTGCGTACGGTGCGTGTCCCAGGCTGGGGAGCTTGGTTCCCGGTCCCATCGAGCCGAGTACGAATCGGGCCATGCCGTCGCGGCCTGGTCCCATCTCGTCCGCTACTTCACGGGCGAGAGCAGTGCCTTTTTCCGCGAGTTCGCGGATCCGGTGAGAGATGTCGTAGTCGGCGAGGTTGGGCAGGTTGCAACCGAAGGTGTTGGTCTCGACGGCATCGGCACCAGCGGCGAAGTACGCACGGTGGATGTCTTTGAGCACGTCGGGACGGGTGTCGTTGAGGATCTCATTGCACCCCCTCGAGCCACTCGGTATCGACATGATCGGTCTGAACTGTGCCACCGGGCCGGCCGAGATGAGTGAACATCTCCGTCATCTGTCCAAGTACTCCACGCTGCCGGTGTCGGTCATGCCCAATGCCGGCCTGCCGCAGCTCGGTCCCAAGGGCGCCGAGTATCCGCTGACTGCCGACGAATTGGCCGAAGCCCTCAGTGGTTTCGTCTCCGAGTTCGGACTCGGCCTCGTCGGTGGCTGCTGCGGTACGACGCCCGAGCACATCAGCGCGGTCGCCGACGCGGTCCGTCAGGTCGAGAAGGCCCAGCGCACGCCGATCCACGAGCCGAGCACCTCTTCGCTGTACTCGGCGGTGCCGTTCGAGCAGGACGCCAGCATCCTGATGATCGGCGAACGCACGAACTCCAACGGCTCCAAGGCTTTCCGCGAGGCGATGCTCTCCGCGGACTACCAGAAGTGCCTGGACATCGCCAAGGACCAGACCCGCGACGGCGCACACATGCTCGACCTCAACGTCGACTACGTGGG
>NZ_JBVHEH010000061.1:0-15941 GCF_055562955.1 Kitasatospora sp. NPDC015121 | reverse complement strand
AATGTAGGCACTACCGATCCAGGCTTCGCCTACTCGGCAACCCACGGCAACTTGCAAGCGAGTCCCCGGCCCGAAACGGGCCGACCCTCATACCGTCTACCGAAGGCGCATCATGGTCCACATCGCCCTCACCCGAGGGCAGAGACCAGCAGCATGAAATCAGCACACGCCCCGCTCAAATGCGGAGAGCCCAATATTGACCCCTGACCGCCGATCCTGGCTCTAGTCGAGCCAGGAGGGACGAAGGGATGCTGTCCGTGGAAGATTGGGCCGAAATCCGGCGTCTGCATCGAAGCGAAAGGTTGCCGATCAAGGCAATCGCTCGCCTGATGGGAGTTTCCCGCAACACCGTCCGCTCGGCGTTAGCCGCCGACGGACCACCGAAATATCAACGCGCCAAATCTGGTTCGATCGTCGACGTCGTCGAACCCCGCATTCGGGAGTTGCTCCACGAGTTCCCGACGATGCCCGCAACGGTGATCGCCGAACGCATCGGCTGGGACCGCTCAATCCGAACCCTGAGCACAAGGGTCGCCGAATTTCGACCGGTCTATCTGCCGCCGGACCCGGCTTCACGAACCACGTATCTTCCCGGCGAGATCGCTCAGTGCGACTTCTGGTTCCCTCCGATCACTCTGCCGATCGATCACGGCCATGTTCGGACCGCGACGAAACTACCGGTCTTGACGATGACCTGCGGATATTCGCGCTGGTTCTCTGCCTTGTTGATTCCCACCCGCGGCGCCGAAGACCTGTTCGCCGGCTGGTGGCACCTGATCGTCGGGCTCGGCGCAGTGCCCCGAGTACTTGTCTGGGACGGCGAAGGTGCCATCGGCCGATGGCGGCACCGCAAGGTGGAACTAACGCAGGACTGCCAGGGATTTCGCGGCACTCTCGGTGCGAAAGTGCTCGTCTGTAAGCCGGCCGATCCGGAAGCGAAGGGCATCATCGAACGCAATCACGACTATCTGGAGACCTCGTTTCTGCCCGGCCGTTCGTTCACCGGTCCCAATGATTTCAACCGGCAACTGTCGGCGTGGTTAGCGATCGCGAACAGCCGTCGCAAACGCGCCCTCGGCTGCGCCCCGGCCGATCGCATCGATGCCGACCGCGCCCGAATGCTCGAGTTGCCGCCCGTGCCACCGGTGACCGGATGGCAGTACTCGACCAGACTGGCCCGCGATCACTACATCCGACTCGATTCGAACGACTACTCGGTGCATCCGTCGGTGATCGGACAGCGCATCGAGGTCACCGCCGATCTGGCCCGGGTGCGAGTGTGGTGCGCGGGCCGGTGCGTCGCTGATCATGTTCGGGCGTGGGCGAAACATCAGACGATCTCCGATTCCGATCACGTGAAAGCTGCTGTCACACTGCGCCATAACCGCATCACAGTGGTTCACCCGGCGGCTGAACCGGAGGTTCAGATTCGATCGCTGAGCGATTACGACGCCATGTTCGACGTCCCTGACTACGATGGAACGGAGGCACTATGACCACCAACAACAGCGGAACCCGGCAGCCTCAGCATGATCTGACCGCCGAGTTGAATTTCCTGTCCCGCGCCCTCAAAGCACCGACCTTGCGTGATGCCGCCGGACGATTGACCGAACGAGCACGTGAAGAGAGTTGGACTCACGAAGAATTTCTGGTCGCGTGCCTGCAGCGGGAAGTCTCCGCGCGAGAAAGTCACGGCGGCGAATCCCGGATCCGCGCCGCTCGTTTCCCTGCCCGTAAATCGTTGGAGGAGTTCGACTTCGACCACGCTCGCGGTCTGCAGCGTGATGCCATTGCGCATCTGAACACCTGGCACGGTCGTCCCCACGACCGGCGCAGCGACGTCGCCGCGCTGCAGGACCTGCTGCCGACGGTGCGGTCCACCGTGCACGTCCCGGTCCTGACCGACGCCCTCGCTGTCGCCGATGCTCACGCATGGGCCGACATCCTCGCTCGCCCCGCGCCGGTGCAGTTCGAGCGAGTCGATTTCAACGACCCCTTGTGGGTGCTGTACTCGTCCGGGACCACCGGAATACCGAAAGGCATCGTGCATTCACACGGCGGAGTCCTGCTCGAACATTACAAGCTGCTCGGCCTGCACCACGACCTCGGGCCGGGAGACCGCTTCTTCTGGTACACCACCACTAATTGGATGATGTGGAACCTCGTCGTGTCCGGACTCCTGCTCGGGTCGACCATCGTCGTCTATGACGGCAGTCCGACGTATCCGAACCCGCAGCGCCTGTGGACGATCGCCGCGGACTGCCGAGCCCGCGTCCTCGGAGTCAGCCCCGGATACCTGCTCACCTGCGCCAAAATGGGTGTCGAACCCGCCCGAAACCTCGATCTAAGCCACCTCAAGATACTCGGATCCACGGGCGCACCCCTGGCCGAGCAACAGTACGACTGGGTCCGCGGCCACGTCGGATCGACGATCCAGGTGGCCTCCGTCAGCGGCGGAACCGACGTGGTGAGCGGGTTCGCCGGCAGCGCCCCGAACACGGCGGTGTGGGCGGGCGAGCTGTCCGCACCGATGCTGGGTGTGGCCCTGGAAGCCCGCGACGAGAACGGTCGGCCCGTCATTGGCGACGTCGGCGAGTTGGTGGTCACCGAACCGATGCCCTCGATGCCCGTCTTCTTCTGGAATGACGCGGACGGGACCCGGTATCGCACCTCCTACTTCGAGACCTATCCCGGTCTCTGGCGTCACGGCGACTGGGTAATCGTGACCGAACGCGGCAGCGTCGTCGTGACCGGTCGATCGGATGCAACGCTGAACCGTCATGGAGTGCGCTTCGGAAGCGCCGACATCTACGACATCGTCGAAGACCTGCCGGAAGTCGGCGAGGCACTCGTCGTCGGAATCGAACTCGACGGCGGCGGCTACTGGATGCCGCTGTTCGTCGTCCCCGCACCGGGCAGGTCACTCGACCAGGAGCTCCGCGAGCGCATCACCACCGCGATCCGAACCCACGCGTCCCCTCGCCATGTTCCCGACGAGATCATCGAAGTACCCGCCATCCCGCACACCCGCACCGGCAAGAAGATCGAGATACCGATCAAACGCATCGTCCAAGGAGCGGACGTCGATCGCATCATCGGATCCGACACGATCGACGACCCCGACGCCCTGCGGTACTTCACCCGGTTCACCCGCACCGATGCCGCGAGCAGGACCCCCTGACAACCGGGGCGCATGCACCGCTTCCCTCCCTGCCACGCCATCCGAGCAACGAGCCGAGGTTCAGAAGAACGATGTTTTCCAAAGTATTGGTGGCTGCCGGGACTGTTTCGCAATCGGTGTTTTGGCCCGAGACGCTGAGTGAATGCTCGGCGAGGAGGTGCCGAGATGACGACACTGGAAGATGTGACGAAGAAGAGGGCCGAGCCCTCCGCGGAAGCTGCGGCGGCCGCAGAGTTGGTGCGCCTGGCCAAGGAGCAGGGCCTGTCGCTGACCGGGCCGGACGGCCTGCTCAAACAGTTCACCAAAACCGTCCTGGAAACCGCACTGAACGAGTGTGTGACACCGTATTTCTTCGGCGGCGGCATCAAGGTCGCGGAGACGATCTCCCGGCGATCGAGGCTACGCGGCCGCCCCGAACGCGCATCGTCTTCGAGGCCGGCCAAGCCGTCTACGTCGTAGCGGGCGCGCCAGGAGATCACCGTCGGCCGCGACACCCCGACCAGATCCGCGATCGACGAATTCGACTCACCTTGAGATGCGAGCAAAACAATCCTCGCTCGCTGCGCCGCACCGGAGGAGATCGACCTCGACCGCAGTCGTCGGGCCAACTCGAGATCGTCGCCGTCTCGCAAGAGTAGGGGCTTAATCCGCATGCTTGAAGTATCTCAAATCGCACTGTCAAAGAATTTTAGGCGCGCGGCACTAGGTAGCGCTCTCACCTACCTCGCTGAGGTCTACGCCTCGAAGCCCTCATCACCGAACTCCGCGACTTCCCCATCCGGACTTCAGTTGGTGAAGGCTCGCGCGAACGTCCACCCCCTACTGGCGGACGCCAACTGGAATGTCGATCCGATGGGCGTATTCGGCACTCTCGGTCACTGCCACCATTCCGCGCGGTCCTCCCATCGCTCGCAACGCGACGTTTTTTTGCCTGCCCGGCAGGCAAGCAGGAACCGAGGTTCTGACGAGAACCTCGGTACCGGCGGCTCGTTCACCTCTGTCACATGTTGAGCGAACTTGCTCAGCCGCCTCAAGGTGCTACTCGAGCAGGGCGGTAAGGGAGTGAAGCTTGCCGGCGAGCCGGACGCCCAGAGCCGGCAAAGGGCACGGGACCTCAAGTAGGGGCGGTAGGCAGAGAAATGCCGTGACCCGTCCCCCGGCGCCATACTCTCGGGGTTGGGTCGATAATCTGGCGGAATCCGACCCTACGTCGGGTAGTGAGCGATCGCACCGCAAACACGCCGAACGTTCTCCGACGATCGAGCACGGCATAGTCGAACGCATCCCGGAGAGCAGTCCCAGTGGTCTTCGAAAACGAGTTCCCCAGTCAGGAGCAGATACTCGTCCCTACCACTCCAGACCGTTCACCTTTCAGCGTCGGGGAACCGGTCTATAGCAGTACGTTTCGGTCAATCAGCGCCCGCAGTGATCTCTGGAAGTTTCTCTGCGCGGCGCAAACGTTCCGCCATGTCGACGACCAGCCCTGTGGACGACTCGGAAAGGCCGACCACTGCAGCCAACAGTTGCCGCAACGCCCCCTGTTCGAGACAGTCGATGACAACCGACGGTTCCGCCCCCTCACTGTCGACCGGCAGATAAAAATACTTGTCATCGACGCCGAAGAAATTAGCAAGCACAGCGACCACATCCGGAGAAGGGTTCGTCCGCCTACTTCGACGTAACTGAGACAGATAAGGGCGGGAGAGGCGAGAGCCACTCGCGGCGAGACCGTCCGCCACCACAGCTTGCGTGACCGGACGACCGAATCGCGGCGAATCCTCGAACAACATATTCAACCGATCAGCGAACATACGATCCTCACGTCGAAAAACCTAGACAGTATCGATTTCAGAACGATGATCACATGTCGCCGCCGGTAAGAGGAGCGCTCGGACTCAGCAGCTCGTATCCTTCCCGCGCATGCAGCGGTTCCCTCGCCGCTATCGCGGTTAACCCTGCCGTTTTCTGCTTCCGACTCCCGTGCGCCCCTGTCAAGCAACGTTGAAAATAAGGACACATTGCAGCACAACACCATTACCGCCAATAGTTCGCTGTCGTGCCGACAAAACGGAAACATTGTCGCAGGCTCGGCACAGAAATTTCCAGCGGCAGCCCCGGCCGAAGCATTGAAAGTCGCCCACATCAACCACGACGACAACGAAACTGAGGCCGGTCTGTCGCTACTATCGACCCTCGACATTATCACCGCAGACGCCCACGTCTTCCTCGTTCCCGCCCCTCGGCCTGCTCCTGCGCATTGCGCGGCACCTCGACGCCGCCGCAGCATCCTTCTTGCGTGGCGCGAACCTCTCCGACGGACTCGACAAATCCAACCGCCACTTCGCCCACATCCTCGCCCAGGACGCCAACGGAATCCGCATTCTCGCACAATGACACATTCAACGAAAAATGTATCTGCTTGCAGCCCAACATGTTCAAAATGACATGGCTGATCCACGGCGAGCCCTGGAGAATGCAAACAAGCGCCATCCAGCGTGGTCGAGGAGTTAAGGATGCGTCAGCGAGTTCTCGGGAATACCGTCCAGTACTGACACCGCGGACTCGATCGGTCGAGATACGTTAGATCCAGTCTTCCGGTGATGCCGCCAGGAGGCGATCCATCATCTCCGCGGAGAATGTGGCCGCAGGAACGGAAGGCGCCTTTCGTGGTCTACGGGAATGGTCCGATTCGGGGTACAACGATCGAGAAATTTCACGGACCGCGTGGACGACCAAGGGGCGAGGCGTTCTAGCTGAACGGATTTGTTGTTGCCGCACAGGGCGATGCTGCCGACGGGTTCTTCGTATCCGCGAACCGCAGCAGCGATGCAGGCCACACCATGAGCTGACTCTCCTCGCTCGAAGGCCACACCGCGGCGCCGGCGGATGCGACTCAGTTCCTGGTGCAAAACATTGATGTCTGTGATGGTGTTTTCCGTACTGCGAGAAAGGACTGAGCCGAAAAGAGCGTCGACGCGTTCGGGGGCGATCCACGCCAGGATCGCTTTTCCGCCGGCGGTGCAGTGGGCGGGGGCGTGACCCCCGACACGCGACGGGATTGCAGCGGCGAAACGTCCGCCGACTTTGTCGAGATCGACGACGTCGGGGCCGTCGAGGACGGTCAGATGCACGACCATACCGGTCTGCTGGTGCAATTCGTGCAGAAACGGTGCGGCCGCTTCACGAAGCGAGCTGCGCCTCTCGCCGTCGCCGTCCCCCGGAGAGCGCGGCGACCGAGGCAGTATCCGAAGGAGGCGTGCTCGACCCATCCGAAGGTGGTGAGCTGATCGAGAATGCGGTGGACAGTGGAGCGAGGTAATCGAGTACGGCATGCAACCTGTTCGAGCGTGATCCGAGCTCCTCGGCCGCCGAAGGCGTCGAGAATCAACGTCAGTCGCTCGATCATCGAGGGTGGCAGGTCCTTGCCCGACTTCATCTCTGTCGAGACGCCCGGCGTTGTGCCATTCTGGTCAGCGATGCCCATGAAGCCCCTTCCGAAATTTACTAGAATTCATTCTATCTCCTGTGTTCCCCACCCAGTCGGTGGCTCGCTTGCAGAATGCGACGGTAAGCGCAGCAGACACATACATCGCGTCACAGACTTACCGGTGTCATCGGTGCGCGGGATGCGTTGCCTGCCAGTAGGAATGCGCGTTCGAAGAATTGGCCTATGGTCGATTTCGTGAGCACTGTGCCCGTCGTCGGCACCGAACTCGGACGCGACTGCCTTCAATGTAGATGTCCACTGTTTATTACCGTGCTCGAGTTCTACGCCGGTTCACCACCTGAACTGACCGACCGCCGGGAAAGTTTCGTTGATTGCCGCAGCGGATGCAGGGGCGTTATCGAACAGCCGGTCGGTATCGACATCAGCCGTTGACCGATACCACGATCTCGCCACTTCGCGGGGAGTGATCACCAACGTCTATCCGCGTCGCAACCGCTGCAGAATGGCATCGAGTTACGGGCGTGAGGCTTCGCACCGCCGGCGTGATCGAGATGAACATTCTCGGCCCCCCACCCACCCGCGCCAGCCTGGAACGAGGGCCGAACACTACCCTTCTCCGTTACTTGTCAGGAACGCGGCAATGTACTTGTACTGACGCACGGCAGAATGACGCTCATCTGGTGCAGCAGGCGACTCTGGACGACAAGGCCAGCATCAGGGAGTGCTGCCCGTCGCCTTGATCGGTTTCTGCTGGGCCTCGTTGTGCCTGCTCGACAAATACGGCGGGCTGTTCATGTTTGGAGAACAAGGCACCAGGGCATGGAGGATGTTGACCCGCCGGTTGAGTCCCCCACTCCGTCCCGGCGGGTCTTCGATCTGCGTGTCGGAGTTGTCGCCGGTTCTGACACGCACGGTCCACCGACCGATGTTCACACCTGATGTCGGTGGACCGCCCGAACTTCGCGCTCGTCGCCGACACGGCGGGCGCGTGCCCGCCCACCGAGACTCTGCTCGTGCTCAGTGTCGGTGGGCCCTTGACTACGTCCTTCCTCAATGTTCGCCAGGCACCGACCGGCCTCCTGGCCGGGCCAGGTCGGCGCTTAACGCCACCTCACTACATCTGGTTTCAATTTTGCCTATAATCTATGTCTGATGGTATAGATTCTGTGATCTATTGAACTTCTCGCACCGCCGGATCTGGTGGCTGGCCGGTGCGCAGAGCGAGAACCTAGCGAGAGAATAGGAATCACTGTGATTGTCCTCGGCATCATTCTGGCCCTGATCGGTTACTTCACCGCAATCAGTATTTTGACGACAGTCGGCATCATCTTGGTGGTGGTCGGCGCAATCCTGACACTTCTGGGCACTATGGGTCGCGCTGTGGGCGGTCGAAAAGTTTGGTATTAACACCCTATATACCTCGGCCTAACCCTCGCCTGGGACATCTGGCTCGCGCGGGTACCTAATTTGCTCGACCCATGATGATGCACCACTACCGGGATCGCCTCCTCCTGTAAGAGAGGTACTGGGCACATCCCACCTCCACGTTTGAGGGTGCCTGTCGACAGAGTTCAGTGCAGCTGGGCAACCTGCCGGGAGGCCCCGCGGAGAGTGTTTATCTCCGAATGTCGCATTCACTCTGGAAGGCTTGAAACATGCTGGTACGTCGAATTGCTCGTCCACTGCTTTCCACGATCTTCATCGCCGGGGGAATCGATGCTTTGCGCAACCCCGCTCAGCGAGCAGCCAAAGCGTCACCGCTGATCGACAAATCCGTCGAGACGCTGCCAGGAGCAGTGACGCAGAAGGTGCCTGCTGATCCGGAAACACTCGTCAAGATCAACGCCGCCGTCCAGATCGGCGGCGGTGCCCTGCTGGCCACCGGCAAGGCGCCGCGCCTCGCGTCGTTGGTCCTCGCGGGGAGCCTGGTACCGACCACGCTTGCCGGTCACGACTTCTGGAACGAAACCGATCCGTCACTGCGAGCGATGCAGCGGACCAACTTCATCAAGAACGTCAGCCTGCTCGGCGGACTGATGATCGCGTCCGTCGACACAGAGGGCAAGCCGTCGCTCGGCTGGCGCGGCCGCCGCGCCGCGAAGAAGGCTCAGGCGTCTATCGCCGCGGCACTTCCGTTGGTCGCATCGCAGACCGATCACACGAGCGATCGCGTCGAACACGCTCTGTCGGTGGCGTCCGAACGCGGTTCCGAACTTGCCGAAACCGCGAAGGCACACGGCACGGATTGGCTCGAACTTGCCAAGGAGCGCAGCTCCGAGTTCGCGGAGATCGCGAGCAAGCGAGCCGCGGAATTCGGAGAGGTCGCCAAAGAACGCGGCCCGGACATCCTCGAAGTCGCGCAGAAGCGCGGCTCCGAACTGGCCGAGACCGCACGTGAGCGCAGCGCCGAACTGGCAGAGCTGGCGAGCAAGCGCAGCTCGGAGTTCGCCGAACTCGCCCTCGAGAAGAGCAACGAGTGGGCAGAAACGGCGTCGGAGCAGACCGAGGTGCTGGGTAAGCGTGCTCGCAAGCGCGCAGAGAAGGCGCTCGAAAAGGCTCGCGCCAAGAAGGACGAATTGACGCACTGAGCGCACCGAAAAACACGGTCACAATCGTTCAGTGACGTTACTACGAGTTTGTTGGCTAGCGTTTTCTGGCTAGATTTCGTAGCCGACGAAAACACGATGGACATGCACTCCCAGAGATAAGTGCTCCGAGCGGATGACACAGCGGGGGCACCCACTGGCTGCGCTCGCGCGAGGCTTTGTTTGAGAGCGCGACTCGGGGGGTCCGCCAACGAACACGAAGGTAGAGGCAGGTCATATGGGGACCTGGCTCGCGAAATTGACGGATGATCACGGAGAGTGGCTGATGACGGCTCGCGCCGACAAGACCAAGATCACCAGAGAAGACGTCACCCTCCTACGCGGAGGACAGGTGATCGGTGTTGACGACGGTGTCATCGGCGTGGTCGGGTCGATGCCTCTCGATCCGACCACCGCATCTCCGCGGTGGGTCACAATACGCCGGGACCACTCAGGAGTGGTGCACGCACCACTCCCCCCTGTACAACAGCGAGGTGTGCGGCCCTAGACCTCACGCGTGAGTCGACTGCAGATCAGGAATCATAGGTCCCCGACCGATACCTCACCGAGTCGTGCGTCATGTGGTCATGGAGAACGCGTTCGTGGAGCATGCTGAAGCGGATCGGCGGACATGCTCAAGCCATTGTGCGTGGCATATGTCTTCTACTTCCGGGAATGCGGGCCCTCCCGAGAGGTCGAGGATCTGGTCCGGTCGTGGAGGTAGGTCGGCGTCGGTCACACGCTCGATGAGCCCCACTGCTTTCCATCCGCACGAGCATTGCGCCCGCCAACCGATCGTCGCTTCATCGGGCACGTACGTTCCGTCCTCGAGTCCGAAGCCCCGGGCGCTGTACGACAGTGCGGTGCGATCGCCGGCGACGATCGTCGCCGGCGCTCCTTCGTGAGCGCCGTCAGTACTCGTCCAGCACATCCCGTCTCCTTCCTGCAAACCCTTTCACAGTCGGACCACCTAATTCGTGCAAACCTCGATTACTGCGCCCGATCACCCCGCGAAGCTCTCCGCTCGTAGCACCAACGCCGAACATGCCTCCGTCAGAACTCCGGCTACATCAGACTGCATTGCTGACTAGCGCGTGCAGTCAATACGGCTGATTTGATGCTCGATCGCACAAGGGTAACGGTCACCCCGTCACGATGGGCTATCTGCCGCTGTGTCCAACCGCAGTAATATCCCTGGTAGAGGTATCTTCTTGCGCGGCAATCCCCTGTTGACCAACTGAAGCCGTCTTTGCATGCGTGGGCTTCCTCGGCCGATCCGGAGGCCTCCTGAGAGGACCATAAAGCCTCGCGCCGAGGGCGGGAGCGAATCTTTTCTATCGCTCGCCGGTGAGCAATCATGATTACCCACGCCGTAGGGCTCCCGTTTTCCGTCTTGTACTCGGGCGCGCATGCCCATACCTCGCGATACACCGACCGTGCCAGTTCGTCGCTAACTCGCTGATCACCGAACATCTGCATGAGCAGGTCGCAGGCCCAAGGGGAAGTCCGGTCGTAGAATTCGGCGAAAGCTGCACGACTCCCGGAGGAAACAGAACACAGCACAGCAACAAGGTGGTCGTCTGGATCAGCCTTTACCATCACGGTCGCCCCACTCTCACGTGAACTTACAGAGCGAGCATAGTCATCTGCACTCAGCAGGAACCTCGGAAAGTGGGGCTCGAACGTCTCGAATGAATGTCAGTTAGTACACAGCAGCCGGAAGTCGTGTAGCTAGCCCCTGCCGTATTGCTGTGGTCTCCATCACCCGCATCCGAGGTTGATGGAGCGCTCGCTCCGAATCATGGGCACACCCAAAGTCGCAACATGCCCAAGCAGGTTGGCAAAGGCATCCCGGAATGAACACGAGTCTTGTTCTTCACCAAGATCATTCATCGATCGTGCGAAAAAGACGGATTAGCCACCGGCGATTCGTGGATATCCGAGGAGGCCGAGATCGTAGGGCCGCGCCTCAGCCCCCGACGTGCGATCACCTCTTACTTCGATTCCACGTGTAACCCTCGGCTCTGGAATGAGATACACATATCGTAAACGTCCTCTAAGACTGAATCCTTAGGAAAATGCCCCCTATTCACCAGATGTCACCATGACTCCCGCGGCTTCCACACCCGCGAGCATCGAAGGCCCTTCGGTGTGGCGTGATCGTAAGAGGTACCTGTGGCCGCTCGGATTGCTGATTCCACTCAGCCCGTTCATCTCCTGGTTTCTCGTCGACAACCTTCGTCTCGGATTGTTCTGGGCGACCGGCGCGTGGCTACTGGTCATCGTCATCCCGATCATCGACATGCTGGCCGGTGAAGACGGCGAAAGTCCGCCGGACGATGCGATCCCACGACTGCAGAAGGACCGCTACTACCGCTGGTGCACTTACGCGTTCCTCCCCTTGCAATACGCCGGTCTGGTCTTCGCCTGCTGGTGCTGGATCAACGCTCCGATGGGAATCGCGGAGAAGATCGCGATGTCGTTCACGGTGGGCGTCGTCGCCGGCGTCGGTATCAACGCGGCCCACGAGCTCGGCCACAAGAGCGAGAAGATCGAACAGTGGCTCGCGAAAGTGGCGCTTGCGCAATCTCTCTACGGGCACTTCTACGTGGAACACAATTTCGGCCACCATGTGCGTGTAGCTACTCCGCAGGACCCGGCCAGCTCACGGTTCGGTGAGAGCTTCTGGAGGTTCTTGCCACGAAGTGTGTTCGGCGGGCTGCGTTCGGCATGGCGCATCGAGAGCGCTCGACTCCAGAGGAAAGGCAAACGAACCTGGAGCTTCGAGAACAATATTCTCAACGCTTGGGCGATGAGTGTTGTCCTCTTCGCGACGCTGATCGGTATCTTCGGTTGGGAGGTCGCGCCCTGGCTCCTGCTGCAGGCAGTTGCCGGATTCACCTTCCTCGAAGCCGCGAACTACCTCGAGCATTACGGCCTGCTGCGTGGCAAGCGTGCCGACGGCTCGTACGTTCGCGCCAGCCCCGCTGACAGTTGGAACAGCGATCACGTCGTGAGCAATCTGTTTCTCTACCAACTGCAGCGGCACAGCGATCACCACGCCAACCCGAAGCTGCGGTACCAAAGTCTGCGTAGCGCGGCCGAAGCGCCGCAACTTCCGGCCGGCTACGCAGTGATGATCGTGATCGCGTGGATTCCACCGCTGTGGCGCCGGGTGATGGATCAGAGATTGTTGGACTACTACGACGGCGACACAGAACGAATCAACGCCAGGAGCACGACCTGATGAACGCCCACGACCCAACAAATACAGAGTCAGATCCGTACCCGCACAACGACATAGATCGCCACCTGCAGTCTCACGCCAGATTCGCACGTGCAGCGTCGAGTCCAGAAGTCATCGCCGCCGCGCAATTCTTGCTGCAGCAACCCGATGCCTATCTATACCGCCGCCGCTACCTCGAACTCATCGTCGATACCACAGACTCAGACGGCACCCCGATCACCGACTACACCGCTGCCGAAAAATATCTGCTCACCGCGTACAGAAAAATTCTTCGATCCGATACCGGGCATCCGAGTCAGAAAGAATCACGCACCGTCGACTCCTCGAAAGGACAATCATGGGCCTGAACGGGTCGACTCCAGCCTCCGCTCAGCACGAAAGCAGCGGTGGCAATGGACCGCCACCTCCTCCCGCTGTCTTTGATATCGGCTCCGAAGACTTACTCACTCCAAAACAAGTGTCCGAACTTTTTCGTGTAACTCCGAAAACAGTCGCTCGCTGGGCTGACGAAGGAAAAATCGGGTTTACCTCGACCATCGGCGGTCACCGCCGCTACCACCGCACCGAGATCCGTATGCTCTTGCACTCGCTTCACACTCCAGGGCCAAAAACGGATCCGACGGCATCCTGAATTCAAGCCCGAAATGCTGTAACCCAACCCTGACGATACCGATGCACGTTACTTTCGTTCGCGGATCAGATGCTCCCGATGTCGCCGACTGTGCCCTGAACTCGCATGTGACCGTCGGACAACGTGTACGTGACACCGACGATCGCGCACGCACTCTTGTCCATCTTGTCGGCGATGATCCGCGACCTCTGCATGATCAGCGCGCCGGTCTCCACGACGTGACGGCCTTCGAGTTCGTCGACGGTGGACAAGCCCTCGTTGCTGCCTATCAGAACCACGCTCGACCGCACTGCGGACGAAGCTGTCCGGAACAGTTCTTGGTCTCAATAGGTCAACGCATCACCGACGATAACGGATCAGCCCCAGAAGATCGGATCGCCACCGTTTTCGATGTGATCGAGCAAATCCTGAACGTGAGGGCTCGGCGCCAAGAACTGGTAACGGTGAAATTTGAGGTTCCGGTCCCGCCAATACAAAGTCCACAGCCCGGTTTTCTTCGTGTAAGACAGGCGGGCGATCGGGAATCGCGTCCACTCCGGTCCGAAGTCCTCACGCCACGGCGACCGGCATTCGCAGATCGTGACATGGCGCGGCGCGATGTCGCATTCGACCCGAATCTCATGACGCAGACGATCGGGAACTCTACTGGCGCAGTACTTCACGATCCGGGCGACATCGAGTTCGGGAAGTCCGGTAGCAGCCATGACCATCATCATGCCAACCGCCGTTATGGCCAGCTTTGCTATCCAACTGCGGAGGAACCGAGCACCTGGTCTTCTCGTTGGCGTGGACTGTCCCAGTCGAGCACCCGACGAGGCCGATCGTTGAGTCTCGCCGCGATCGAATTCAGGCCCTCCTGGCTGAAAGTGCGCAGGTCAGCGTTCTTGCGCGGTACTGGCGCAGGAGCCCGTTCGTATTTTCGTTCGTCCCTCGTTGCCACGGATGATGCGGGGCGCAAAAGTAGACGGGCAGGTCGAGTGCTGCGGTGATGCGCTCGTGCGCGGCCATTTCCAGTCCCCGATCCCACGTCAACGACCGACGCAGATGCGCAGGCAACCGGCCCAGATAGGCAATCAAGGCGTCCGCAACCGTCTCGGCCCGGTACCCGTCCGGCAGTGCGACCACATGCACGGCGCGTGATTGCCGATCCACCAGCGTCGCGACCGCTGACGGGCGGGTGCCGAACACGAGATCGCCTTCGAGGTGTCCGGGCTCGCTACGATCACCGGCCGCAGAGCTGCGGTGATCGATGGGGACCCTGTTCCGTATCTGCCCGCGCCCGTGGGAGCGTTTCTTCCCACGAGGCCGGCGGATCCGCCGATCGGTACGCAGTTCGTGAAATTTTGTGTCGTCGAATACTTGTCGCGACGGTATATACAGGCAACGGTAAATCGTCTCGTGCGAAACCCACATCTGCGGATCGGACGGGTACTCGCGCCGGAGCCAGGCGGAGATCTGCTGCGGTGACCACTGCTCACTCAGCTTCCCTGTGACAACCTCCTGCAGAAAATGCCTGGTAGAGAGGGTCGAGATTTGAGGGCGGCGCGCGCGGACATACGCTGCGGCATCCGCCGGGGTCGCCCGATAGTGTTCGCGGCCGCCGTTGCGGGCGATCTCCCGTGCGATCGTGGACGGGGATCTTCCGAGTTTGTCGGCGATCGTCCGAGCGCTGTCACCGGCGGCGATCCCACGGGAAATCTCTTCACGCTCCCCGGCCGTGAGATGAGATGCTCGCCGACGACGTGGGAGCGGCCGGATACCGCCGGATTTACGCAGGAACCGGCCGATCTGAGGGACACTCTCCCCGAGGACCCGCCCGGTCGCACTCAGCGAATCACCGCGACGCCACATCTCCCAGATCGTGTTCTCTTGATCCACAGTGAACCCGAGCGCCTTGTTGCCCATCCATGCCTCCACGATCACGCATCATGTCACCAGCAGTGATGCGTTGACGTATTGAGAGCAAGTTCCGTTGTCGAGGGCATGGACGCGTGGTTGACAAACCGCTCGTTGCCTTCGCGAAGAGACGTCCAAGCGGAAAGGGGGGGCTTGATCGCGGCATCCATCTACCGTGCATACAAAGTCTGGCGACTCACTATCGACACCTGAATTGAGGGCCTGGAACCGTGCGGCGGGGCGCTGGTCGACGATACTAGAACAGTACGAGGGACTGAGCCCGGAAAACAATTTACTGCGGTGCAGGCCGCATTCTCTTAACACCGTGGTGACGGATCGGGCCACCGCTGAGGGTCTGCACCCGAATCGAGGCTACGCGCCGCCACATCCTCAAGAAGATGCACGTCCATTTGTTGACCCCGAGATTCAGTCCGGCCGGAAGGTGTTCGCCGCGAGACTTGTTCGCCCACAATCACACGTCTCAGCCTAGACAGTGATGCGTACCGGAAAGCTGAATTTCTTCTCACCGTGGATATTACGTATTCCTATTGCCGGCGCCGATGGACCGGGATCAGGAATGACCGCTTCCGCTCCCCTGAGATCTATCTACTCAAAAACTGAACTGCTCCCTACACGTAGGGCCGTGGAGTTCGGTCCCAACGCGCAGGGAGCATCTCGTGGCGAACTCATACCTCGACAGGTTTTCGGTTCGGCGTCAGCCCGAATGTTCGCTCAGCTGAGCGAGTTCAGTGCGGTGATGAAAGAGACGGCGGTGATGCCGAGCTTGAGCAGTTCGCTGATCTTGCCGAGATTCAGTTCCTCGAGCGAGTCGGTGCTCAGCGATGCGGTGTCGAAAGAGGCTCTTCCCAGATGAGGGTGTAGGTCGGCCGGGCGCGTCGGTCCGCAGGTAGACGTCGAGGTCTCCCGACGATGGAGGTTCCTACGCCATCCAT